>NZ_JBHRYU010000010.1:0-87326 GCF_042649185.1 Cohnella sp. GCM10012308 | reverse complement strand
CGTCAAACCCGTCAAACCCGTCAAACCCGTCAAACCCGTCAAACCCGTCAAACCCGTCAAACCCGTCAAACCCGTCAAACCCGTCAAACCCGTCAAACCCGTCAAACCCGTCAAACCCGTCAAACCCGTCAAACCCGGAACCGCCCAGGCCTTCGCCATTCCATGCAAACTAGCAATCTCTATAGTTTCGTAACCCCTGAAAGCTGAAGCTCCGCATGTACGAGTAACCCCGAGTAACCCCCAATCCCGATCGTTTTGTTCCACCTCCACGGACTTCATTTCAAATAAGTGTCAAAAAGCATTTGTTTCTCCCCTACGCGATGAAATCCGCCGAATAAGAGTCAAAAGGCAGTTAATTCTTCAAAACTGACTCCGTGCTCGAATTTTCCGCTGAATTAACGGCCTTTTAACAACTATCGATGCATGTTCCTGATTAGCTGCCGGATTAACTGCCTTTTAACAACTAATTAGTTACTCTGGACGACATCCCTCATTAGACCGCCAAACACTGCGTCACAGCCACTTCCATGCCGCATCCGTCGCTTCGTATCGCACAATCCGGCTTCCTTCCGGCCCGCGTACTTCAGTGAACAAACCCGTCTGACACAACGCGGTAAGCGCCCGAAGCGCGGTCCGGTGGCCGATACGCAAATGTGTCACGACATCGACCGGCCGCACCGGAAGTGCGAGCGTCGCGGCCATTCGTATAATCTCGCGTTCGATGAGCTTGTCCGTGCCGATCGGGAGCGGTTGCGCATGGAAGCGGGCAAGCAGCAGACGCAATAGCGTCACGCACAACTCCGGCCTCGCCGCCACATCGTCGTAAGCGAAGCTGATGACTTGATAGCCCATCGCGGTAAGGAACGTCTCGCGATTCAGCTCGTTGCAGTATTTCTGCCGGTCCATATCGCGCACATGCGGGCCGAAGCCTTTTATCTCGATGACCAGCTTCACCGCGACGCCGATCCATACAAAATCGCAAAAGTAAGACAAGCCGCGCCAATCTCTCACCTCGTACTCCGGATGAAGACCGTCGAAGTGTCCATGCAGCTTCCACCATACGTTTTGGCAGAACAGTTTCTCCGCCTCCCGATGTCCGCGTTCCAGTCTGCCTCTGCGCTCCCCCGATCTCGCAGACAAATGCTGCGCGATGAAGGCTTCGTGCGCTTTCTCGAATCCCATCGACCCCAACCTCCCGGAAAATAAAAAACGCCCCGCGGCAATCCCCGGAGGGAATGCAGGCGGGACGTTCTTCGTCTCGATAGTTACATTATAGAAGGGGAGGCGCACGACGGCAACCTGATATTGAACTCGCTCGCTCAGCACGCCCAGCACGCTCAGCACGCCCAGTACGCCCAGCACGCCAGCACGCCTTGCCGTCAGACCCTACTTCAGCCCCGCCCAAGCCGGCTCCTGAATCTCCAGCCAGCGGTTGCGGATGTCGAGAATCTCGCGATCGGGGAGCTTGCTCTTGGCCGCATACCCGATATTTTGCCGGAAATGCGCCAGATTGGTCGTGCCTACGATGGCGGTATCGACGTAAGGGACGGAGAGCACGAATCGCAGCGCCTTCTCGGCAATGACGTCGGAGTCGCTTTTCAGAAACGGATAATCGAGCTTCTCCAGGCGCTCTACATAAGGGTCGGGCGCGTTCTCGAGCCCCTGCCGCACCCAGACCGCATTGGCGATCGGCCGCTTCGCGATAATGCCCATGTCGCGTTTGGCCGCCTCGCTCACGGTAAGCTGCAGCGCTTCCTGGTCGGCGATGTTGATCGACGTCTCGAGCGCGTCGAAGACGCCCGTGTTCACCGCGTACAAGGCATCCGTGCTGTCGCCGCTGTATCCGATATAGCGCGTCAGGCCTTCCCGCTTCAGATCGCGCAGCGCCTCGATCAAATCGCCTTGACGCAGCACGGCTTCCGAGCAGCTGTGAATCATCATGAGGTCGACGTAGTCGGTCCGCAGGTCCCGCAGCGTCCGCTCGATGCTTGGACGCACGTTGCGTACGTCCCAGTCCGGATAGGGAAGGCCGACGCTCTCGCCTTCGCCGAGCTTGCTGAAGACGTAGTATTCGCTGCGCCGGCTCGAGACGAGCTGGCCGATCAGGCCCTCGCTGCGCTTGTAGCTCGAAGCGGAATCCAGCACGTTGACGCCCTCGTCCAGCAGCGCGTTGAGCAGATCGCCGACCTCGCGGTCCGTCGCCTTCGAGCTATCCATGCCGATCTCGGCGCTGCCGAAGCCGAGCACGGACACCTTCATATCGGTTTTGCCGAATTTACGCGTCTCCAAATCCAATTCCCTCCCGTAATTCGATTCTGGTCTTGCTACCCCATTTGTACCCTTGATGACTGCTCCTAACGCATAATAGCGGGCAAAATGCCTGCACAAGCCGCTCACCTCTGGGCTGGTCCCCGCATATGCTGAATCCAGAAACATGGCCCGCCCGCCTTCTCCTTCCAGCGCGCTTTTCGTTCGCATCCATACAGGGCCGGTTTCGCTTTTCAGAGCGCCAATGTTAAAATGTAAGGAGCTAGTCCGCATTTCGGAAGGAGATCTGGAAGATGGCGAACACCTATGTGTACACCCGCAGGGAAGAAGTGGCCAACGCCATTACGCACGGATTGGGCGCGGTCCTCAGCGTCTCGGCGCTGACGATCCTGATCGTCTACGCAAGCTTGTACGGGACGGCCTGGCACGTGACAAGCTTCGCGATCTACGGCACGACCATGCTTCTTTTGTATACGGCTTCGACGCTCGTGCACGCTCTCCAGGAGGGGCGACTGAAGGACTTGTTCGAGACCTTCGACCATTCTTGCATTTATTTGTTCATTGCCGGCACCTACACGCCGATCTTATTGACCGTGCTTCGCAGCCCGTTGGGCTGGACGCTGTTCGGCCTCGTATGGGGGCTTGCGGTGGGCGGCGTTATTTTTAAAGCGTTTTTTACGAAAAAATTCCTCTACTTGTCCACGCTAGTCTACATTTTAATGGGATGGATGATCGTATTCGCCTGGGGACCGCTTACCGCGGCTTTGTCGACGGGAGGCATGCAGCTGCTTATCGGCGGCGGATTGCTGTATACGATCGGCGCGATCTTCTACGTGTGGCGCGGCTTTCCTTACCATCACGCCATTTGGCACTTATTCGTGCTCGGCGGCTCGATCGCGCACTTTTTCGCCATTCTTTTGTTCGTTCTGCGAATTTACTAATATTTCCCCGGAAATTGTAGTAGAATGGCCCATTATACCGTTATTTTTACCGGGGGCAGCGCATGATTAACACATTGATCGCCAACTTTGCTTTGTTGACCGCTTTCCTGTTTTTCTTTAACGCCTTGTACGGAAAGTATGAAGCGGACGGCCACAAACCGCGGCGGATTATCGTCTTCGGAGCCGTCTCGTATGGCGCGTTCGCTCTCGTGCTCATGTACTTCAGCGTACGGATTGACGCGCACATGCTGCTCGATTTTAGACAGCTGATGATTATTTGCTCGGCGGCTTTCGGCGGGCCGGTCGCAGCGTTGATTACGGCGGCGATCGTCATGCTCGGCCGCATCCTCATGTTTGGAGGCATCAACGACGCTTCGCTGATCGCGTGCGTCTCCGCGCTCGTAGTGGCTGCAGGCAGCGGTGTCATGAGCCGCTGGCTGCCACGGCGGTACGGGCGCTTCTGGCTGTTTTCGATCGCGCTCTGCATGCTCTGCACAGCGATTACGTTCGGTATCCTTCTCGGCAAGCAAGCTATGGACGTTTTGCCTCCGTTTTTTCTCATTATGGCGATCGGCGGGGTCATTGTCAGCGGTCTGACGGCTTATTTCTCGACGGCCAACCGGCTGCAGCTGGAGCTGCGCTCGAGCGAGCGGCGCTACAGGCAATTGCATAGGCTGCAACAATCGATTCTGCAGTCCGCGTCGGAAGTGGCCATTATCGCGGCGGATCTCGCAGGGCGCGTCACGCTGTTCAACAAGGGCGCAGAGAAGCTGCTTGGTTACGATGCCGACGATGTGGTCGGCCGCACGATGCCGGAGGTGCAAGCGGCTGCCGGCCATGATCACGCCTCGTCGGACAAGCCCGGCAAGGCAAATACGGGCGCGAGGGACATCGATGCACTCGCCGACTTCGTGCAGCGGATGATGTACGGCAGCGCCGACGAGCAGGAATGGACGCTCGGACGCAGGGACGGAACCGCTTTCGTGGCCAATGTGATCGTGTCGCACGTGCTTGATTCCGATGGAGAGATCATCGGATATATGAGCGTGTCCACGGATATCACGGAGCGCAAGCTCGCCGAGGAGAAGCTAAAGGAGGCGAACAGCCTGCTGCAGAAGCTGTCCCTGCTGGACGGTCTGACGGGTATCGCGAACCGTCGGCGCTTCGATCAGGCGTTGACCGCCGCCTGGGCGTCGTCCGTCTCGGAGGGCTCGCCGCTCGCGCTCGTTTTGTTCGATATCGACTATTTTAAAAAGTATAACGACGCATACGGCCACCAGGCCGGCGACGACTGCCTCGTTCAAGTCGCGGCCGCCGCGACGGCTTGCCTGCGCACGGGCGCAGACACCGCTGCCCGGTACGGCGGCGAAGAGTTCGGCGTCATCTTGCCGGGGGCGGAGGCGGCGGAGGCGATGGTCGTCGCCGAGCGGATCCGCGCCGCGATCCTGGACCTCGCGATTCCGCACATCGGCTCGTCCGAGGGCGTCGTGACGCTTAGCCTCGGCATCGCTTGCCGGGTTCTCGGCAGCGCAGGCGGCGAGCAGCGTCTTATCGCCCAAGCAGATGCGGCTCTGTACGAGGCCAAGCAATCCGG
This sequence comes from Cohnella sp. GCM10012308, assembly GCF_042649185.1. Taxonomy (NCBI): domain Bacteria; kingdom Bacillati; phylum Bacillota; class Bacilli; order Caryophanales; family Paenibacillaceae; genus Cohnella; species Cohnella sp. GCM10012308. Next base: position 82,523 of record NZ_JBHRYU010000010.1, on the reverse strand, counting down.
CAGGAACCGCACGAAGGCCGCCAAGAAATCGCTGGATGTACCGGCGGTTCATTGACTGCCAACGCGCTTCTTTGCCGCGAATCGGTTTGGAATGCGCTTACCGCGTTTAATTAGGGGTATGCGCTTTGACCATGCTCGGCGGGGGGCGATCGCAATGAAGCATCATGTGAATAGCTGGTCTTTTGAAAAATGGATGGGTCCGCTGACGTATGTAGAATGGGATGCGGACGCTTCGGCGCTGACGACGAGCGTCGAGAAGCATCCCGAACGGTGGGGACTGGCCGAGCTGATAGCCCGTCTCGGCGCCCAAGGCTACAGCGGGATCGAACTCGCCTATCCGCACCTGAAGGACCGATCGGCCGAGGGCCTGTCCGAATTGCGGCGGATCTCGGCGCTCGCGGAGGTGGAGCTGAACTCCTTGCTGCTGGACTTCGGCGATCCGGGCACTGGCGACGCAGCCAGGCGCGACGCGGAGATGGCGCTGTATCGCGAGTGGATCGACGCCGCCGCGGAGGCGGGCTTCCGCAGAGTCCGCATCGGAGCGGGCGACGGCGACGACGAAGCTTCGTTTGCCCGCGCTGCCAAGACGCTCTCGCTGTTGTCGGCTTACGCGGGGAATGTCGGCATCCGGATCGTCACGGAAAATCTCGGCGGCATGTTGAGCAGCTCCGAGCAGGTGCTGCGCATGTTGAGCGAGACGGGCGGCAGCGTCGGGCTGACGGCGGATTTCGGCAATTTCAAGCAGGACAAGTACCGGCAGCTGGAAGCGATTCTTCCGCAAGCCGAGACCGTCCATGCGAAGGCGCGGGAGGATGGTGGCGGCCAGCTGGATTCCATGGACTTCAGGCGATGCGTTGAACTCGCCGGGCAAGCCGGATACGAGGGGCCGCTCTCGCTGACGTATTTGGGCGAGCGGGATCCTTGGACGGCGCTAGCCGAGATGCGGGAGCTGGCCGCGCTCAAGCCGGCTGCAGTTCCGAGGCCGTTATAGCGCCTGTCGCTGCCGTCGCCCGATAACTTCATACCTGCAAGGCCGCATCCTGCCCGCGCGCTTCGTTCCTAGAAGTCGCATTTATGCGCGTCTTGAACGTCCGCGGGCATAAGTCCGCGGTTTTTTGCTACAATCCGACGCAGGCAGTTTGCCTGACACATTACAACCAAGGAGGAGATTGGCATGCAGAGAGGACCGACCGCCGTACAGATGCCGGCATTCGTCGCTTCGTACGATTATCGCGCCCAGGAAGGGACGGAGCGCTACTTCGACTACGCGAGGACCGTCGCGAGAATCGCCGGCTTGCTCTCGGACCGCTTCGGTTGCGAATTCAAGCTTTACGACCAGGCGGACCAGGGAGACGTGTGGGACGGTTTGGCCGAAGACATCGAGTCGGACTATCCCGGACTCGTCCACGTCGCATCCGTCTTCGATCTTGTCGAATCCAGGCAAATCTCGTTTCAGCCCAAGCTGGGCGAGACGATCTACCGGATGCGGCCTTCGCTCCGCAACAACCTGTACGCCTACCCGGAATACCGCGTCGCGCTGGTCCGGATGCCGATGCTCGTTCATCTGGGGCTGCTCTCGACCGAAGACCTGATCTTTGCGTCCGACGACGAACAGCTGAGCGCCTGTCTCCAAGCGATGCAGCTGCGGCGTTCGGAAGAGCGCAAGATGCATGTGTACACCGACACGCGCGAAGGTCTCCAGCATTGCCGCGAGCCGATCTCCCAGGCGATTCCCCGGGAGGAGGTCGTGATGGACGAGACGCTCAAGCAGCAAATTTTCCGCTCCGTCGACGAGTTTTTCGGCGGCGACCGGACGTTTTTCGAGCAGTATCAGATTCCGTACAAGCGGGGCATCCTTCTCTACGGCAAGCCGGGCAACGGCAAGACGACGCTGGTCCAATCGATCGCCGGCAGCGTAGAGTCGCCGGTTTTCTACTGGCAGATCACCGAATATACGAACAGCGAGTCGATCCGCGAGGTGTTCGCCGCCGCCGTCAAGCAGGCGCCTTCCGTGCTGGTTATCGAAGACATCGATTCGATGCCCGACTCGTGCCGGTCGTTTTTCCTGAACATTCTGGACGGCGCGACGGCCAAAGAAGGCGTATTCCTGATCGGAACGACCAATTATCCGCAAAAAATCGATCCCGCATTGATTAATCGCGCCGGCCGGTTCGATCGGGCCTACGAGGTCAAACTGCCGGACGATGCGCTGCGTCTAGCATACCTGCGCCGCAAGGGGCTGGCCGAGTTGGCGGGGGAAGAGCAGGCCGTCCATGCGGCGGAACGTACCCAAGGCTTCTCGCTCGCGCAGCTCAACGAGCTGTACGTATCCGCGGCCTTGCAGAAACGCTACGACGATCATATCGACCTCGAGCAGCTGGTGCTCGGACTGCGCAACGATCTGGACAAGGGACGCAAGCGGGATTGGCTGAACGGTACGGACTGGGGCGGCGCCTCCAATCGCATTGGATTCCAATAAAACTACTTGGAATTATAAAGATGTTGCAGGAATTTAGCGATAAGGATCGAATTGTTACATTGTCGAATCTTACCAATTCCATAGGAGCGTGACTTTACTCATGTCCGAGCAACAATATCAACCCGAAACGCTGGCGGTACATGCCGGCCAACAGATCGATCCGACGACCTTGTCGCGCGCCGTGCCGATCTACCAAACTTCCTCTTACGGCTTCCGCGATGCGGAGCATGCGGCGAACCTGTTCGCGCTGAAGGAATTCGGCAACATTTACACGCGCCTCATGAATCCGACCTCGGACGTGTTCGAGAACCGCATTGCGGCGCTCGAAGGCGGCGCAGCCGCGCTGGCGACCGCATCCGGCCAAGCGGCCATCACTTTTTCGATCCTGAACATCGCCGGCGTGGGCGACGAGGTCGTATCGTCCTCGACGCTGTACGGCGGTACTTATAATTTGTTTTCCACGACGCTGCCCAAGCTGGGCGTAAACGTGAAGTTCGTCGATGCCGCCGATCCGGAGAACTTCCGCGCGGCCATCACCGACAAGACCAAGGCGCTGTACGCCGAGACGATCGGCAATCCGAAGGGCGACGTGCTCGATATCGAAGCGGTCGCCAAGATCGCGCACGAGAACGGCATTCCGCTGATCGTGGACAACACGTTCCCGAGCCCGTACCTGCTTCGTCCGATCGAGTGGGGCGCGGATATCGTCGTGCACTCTGCGACAAAGTTCATCGGCGGCCACGGCACCTCGATCGGCGGCGTTATCGTCGACGGCGGCAAGTTCGACTGGGCGGCCAGCGGCAAGTTCCCGGGACTCACGACGCCCGACCCGAGCTACAACGGCGTTGTCTACTCCGATGCGGTCGGTCCGATCGCCTACATCATCAAGGCGCGCGTGCAGTTGATGCGCGACATCGGAGCGGCGATCTCGCCGTTTAACTCGTTCATGCTGCTGCAGGGTCTCGAGACGCTGCACCTGCGCATGGAGCGTCACAGCTCCAATGCGCTCGAAGTGGCGCGGTATCTGGAGAACCACCCGCATGTCGAGTGGGTCAGCTACACGGGCCTTCCGAGTCACGGATCTTACGAGCTCGCCAAGAAGTACCTGCCTAAGGGCCAGGGCGCGATTCTCACGTTCGGCATCAAGGGCGGCATCGAAGCGGGCAAAAAGGTGATCTCGAGCGTCAAGCTGCTGTCGCACCTGGCTAACGTAGGAGACTCCAAGTCGCTGATCATTCATCCGGCCAGCACGACGCACTCGCAGCTCACCGAAGAGCAGCAGTCCGCGAGCGGCGTCAACCCGAACCTGATCCGTCTGTCGATCGGCACCGAGTCGATCGTCGACATTCTGGCGGATCTCGGCCAAGCGATCGAAGCGAGCCAGGCATAATTCATCCTTTTTAATTGAAGACGATCTCTTCGGCCGCCCGTCGGCCGCGGAGGTCGTTTTCCTTTGCGCGGGGAATATATAATGGTTAGGCCTGCAATCGGCGAACGGAAGGCGGTCCGGATATGGAGAGCAAGCTGCGATACCGCAAGGACGGAACGTTTAAAATCGTACAATTCACCGATTTGCACTGGCAGAACGGCGAGTCCGAGGATGGTAAGACGAAGCGGTTGATGGAGCGGATTCTTGGCGAGGAAAAGCCGGACCTGGTCGTCTTTACGGGAGACATCGTCTTCAGCCTGGGCTGCCGGGATCCGTACGCGTCCATCGCGCAAGCGGTGTCGACGGTAGCGCAGAGCGGGACGCCTTGGACGGCCGTATTCGGCAACCACGACAGCGAAGGCGACGTGTCGCGCGCTCGGCTCATGGAGACGCTGGTCGGGCAGCGGGGATGCCTGGCCAGCGCGGGACCCGACTCGATCCACGGCGTCGGCAACTATGCGCTGACGATTGACGGCGCAAACGGCGAAACGCGTCACGTGCTCTATTTTTTGGACTCGGGCAGCTATTCCGAGCTGGACCGGATCCCCGGCTACGATTGGATCCGCGAGGACCAGATCGACTGGTTCAGAGAGAAGGCCGCGGGATTAAGTTCGAAGAGCGCAGCGCAGCTGAACTCGCTCGTCTTTTTTCATATTCCGCTGCCCGAGTACAAGGAAGTCTGGCGGACGCGCCGGTGCGACGGGCGCAGATTCGAGGATATTTCTTGTCCCAAGCTGAATTCGGGCATGTTCGCGGCCATGGCGGAGGCGGGCGGCGTGCTCGGCACGTTCTGCGGGCACGATCATATCAACGACTTTGAGGGGACGCTGCACGGCATCCGGCTGACTTACGGGAGATCGACAGGTTATCATACTTACGGCAGGCTGGGGTTCAAACGGGGAGCGAGAGTGATCGAGCTGCAGGAGGAAGGTTCGCGGTACACCACCTGGATCAGGCTGGCCAACGGCCGGAAGCTGTCTGCGCCGAGAATCCATAAGCCCCGCAAAAAGCGGTAATTAAAAAAGGATCAGCGCCCTCGCTTGTGCCCGGCTTGCGGCAGAAGGAGCGGCGCTGATCGGCCTTCCTATTCGGTTGGATCTGGGTATACGGCTTGCGGACCCACTCGCTCCGCAGCGCTTCGGGGTTCAACTTGCCTTCGCGCACGGCTTTGCGCCTTGCCTTTTTAGAACCTGACATTCCCATTCGGGAACACCTCCGCTTATCAAGATTAAGCTCGATTGTAACGCATCCTTCCCCGTTGGGCAATAGGCATCGGAACGAAGCGAGACGCGGTTGACCTTAGCGGGACGATTCGCCCTTTATACCCTTCACGGACTATAATAGGGGAGAACGATAGAGCGAGGAGCGCTGCTTAACGATGCCCCATTTATACTTCAGAGGCCTGTCCGTCGAACAGGTCCAAGCCATCGGCGATTCGCTGGAGGCCGAGCTGTCCGCGATTATCGGCTGCGAGCCGAGCGATCTCATGCTGGAAATCATTCATACGACGTGCGTGTCAGGAGGCCGGATCGCGCCCTCCTATCCCTTTGTCGAGGTCGCCTGGTTCGAGCGCGGCCGGGAGGTTCGGGACGCGGTCGCCCGCTGCCTGGACAAGCATATCCGCGGCAGCGGCTTGCCGGAAGCCGAGGTTGCGTTCCGCAGCTATCGGCCGTCCGACTATTATGCGAACGGCGAGCCGTTCGGCATCGATCCTGCGGAGGCGGAGCTCGAAGCGCTGCGCGCGGACAACGCCAAGTTGAAGGATGACCTGGCCCGCGCACGCAAAGCAGCGGCCGCCGCGGCCGCAGGCTCGATGTCGACCCGTCTGCGGGACGCGCTGAGAGAGTAGCCACGGGAGGATTCGTACATGATCGTTTTTTACTACTTGGTGGCGGTCAATCTGATCGCCTTCATTATTATGGGCTATGACAAGACCAAAGCCATGCACAAGGAACGGCGCGTGCCGGAGAAACGGCTGTTCCTGATCGCGATGATCGGCGGCGCGCTCGGCATGCTGCTGGGCATGCGCTTTTTCCGCCACAAAACAAAGCACCGCTCCTTCACGGCCGGCATTCCTGCCTTGCTCGTGCTGAACGCGGTGCTGGTGATGGTTTGGTTCGGCCGTTAGTTTAGCGAGAGGCGGCTGCGTTATCTGGCGTCGTCGGGATCCGGGGCCGGGTCGGTGCCGACGACGTCGGCCAGCTTCAGGTCGCTCGGCTCATGAATGCCTGCCTCGGCGCGCAGGGCGTCGAGCGCTTGCTCGAGATCGTCTTCCTTAACGATAATATAGGGGCTCTCCCAACGGCTCTCGAGCGGCAGCACGTTCAGCGTGTCCGGCTTCATGTCCTTCACGTTGTAAATATAATCGCGGAGGATCGATTCGGGAATGTCGGTCTGCACGTTTTTGCCGAGCAGGTCGAGTACCTTGCCCCATTGCAGCATCCCCTGGAACGATGCGAGCTTGTCGGTGAGCTGGTTCAGCACTTGCTGCTGGCGCGCATTGCGGGCAATGTCCGAGGATTCGGCGGTGCCCCGGTTCGATTTGCGGTACCGGACGAAGTCGAGCGCTTTGGCGCCGTCCAGATGCTGATAGCCTTTTTTCAGATCGATGTCGGTGCCGTCGGCGTTATCCACGTAGCGCATATCCATATCAACGTCGATGTCGACGCCGCCGACCGCGTCCACCAGCTTGCGCAACCCGTCGAAGTTGATCATGATCATATAGTCGATCGGGAAGTCGAACAGGTCGCTGTAAAATTCCTTCGTATTCTCCATCGCCGTATCTTTGTCTTTGTTGTAGAAATAGGCGTAGTAGTAATTGGCCTTGTGAGCGCCTAGGTCCTCCGGCTTAAGCTGAAGGTCGCGGGGCAGGGAGATCAAGCTGGCCGAATTGGTCACCGGATTAAGGCTGCCGAGCATCAGAACGTCCGTATTAAGCGTGCCGCCGCTGCCTTCCCTGTTGTCGATGCCTGCCAGCAGGAAGGTGACGGGCTTCTTGATCAGCGTGCTGTCGCTCGCGTAATCGGCGTCTTCTTGCTGATCTCCGGAAGCCGTGGCGGACGGAGAAGGGGATGGGGCGGGCTCGTCGCCGGCCATGAGAGTGATGGCATGATTAGCTTTGTACACCAGGTATCCGGCGTAGCTTCCGACGACGATAACGAGAGCGCCGACGACGATTCCTGCATATTTGAGCGTTTTGCGCATCAAGGCGCGTTTTTTTTCTGGCGTGTTCATTATGTTCCTCCGCATGATTTGAAATTAAAAAATGAGGCAACCCTTTCTATTTTAGGGCAAACGCCCTAAGAGTAAAGAAAGAAATTCCACATTATTTGACGATTTAAAGACTGAACCGGTTGCGGATTTCGGATGACTGGCGAGATGTTTCGGTAGATGCAATTTTTGTTATAATAAAGATTGTTGAATATAGCTAATGAATGGGATGACGAATAGGAGGATATCTATGAGCAAGCCTAATGATTCGGCGATCCGTCATCAGGTCATCTTCGATCTGAAGCATGGGAAGGGGTCTGCGGAGGCGGATCGATTCCTGAAGGACGGTTGGCGTATACTTACCTCGATTCCGGCCGTTCGAAACTTCGAGGTATTGAAGCAGGTCAGTCCCAAAAACGATTATACATACGGCTTCTCCATGGAATTCGCATCGCAGGCCGATTATGACAGCTACAACGGGCATCCTGCCCATGTCGCATTCGTAACCGAGCGCTGGGAGACCGAAGTCACGCGCTTCCTGGAGATCGACTTCGTCCGCGGGACGGACGCGGAGGAAGGACAAGGCGATGCAAATTAATCTGTCGGGCCAAACCGCGCTCATCACCGGCGCTTCCGGCCAGCTCGGCCGCGTGATGGCGCGCACGCTGGCGGGCTGCGGCGCGAACGTCGCGATTCACTACCGGGGCAACGCCGCCAAGGCGGAGGAGCTTCGCGCGGAGCTCGAGGGCATGGGCGTGCGCGCGCTGGCCGTGCAGGCGGACGTGACCAAGCTTGACGACGTGCTGGCGATGAAGGATGCGGTAAAAGCCGGATTGGGCGCCGTCGACATCGTCGTTGCCAATGCGGTCATCCAGTATCAATGGACGAGCGTGCTGGAGCAGGCGGTGGAAGACTACGTCGGTCAGTTCGAATCTTGCGTGCTGCAGAGCGTGCATCTGGCCAAGGCGTTCCTGCCCGACATGATCGCGAAGGGCGGCGGCCGGCTGGTCGGCATCAACACGGAGTGCTCGATGCAGAACTTCCCGACGCAGTCCGCGTACGTCGCGGGCAAGCGCGGCATGGACGGCGTATACCGTGTGCTGGCCAAAGAGGTCGGCGAGCACCAGATCACCGTCAACCAGGTCGCGCCGGGCTGGACGATCAGCGAGCGGGACCGGACGGACGGCACGGAGCGCAGCGAATCTTACGAGAGCGCGGTTCCGCTCAAGCGGCGCGGCACTGACCAGGAGATCGCCAACGTCGTGGCGTTCCTGGCTTCGGATCTTGCGAGCTTCATTACCGGCGCCTATGTGCCGGTCAGCGGCGGCAACGTCATGCCGGCGATCTGAACCGACGGGCGGTCAGTTGGCGCCGTCGCGCCATTCATAAGGCATATGCAGCGCATGCGCCGCGTATTGCAAATAATGCGGCGTCACCGAGAGCGGATCCCTTGCGGGGGCCGCTTTTGTCTGTCCCGCGGCCATCGGCAGCACGAGAGGAACCACGCCTTCGCCTAATGCTAGCGATTGATTTTGGATCGCATTTTGGAGCGTGAAGAAGGCAGCGGCCGCGCGCCGTACGCGATCTAAGGCATTGTCAGGCGGATTACCGGCCGGGAGATTAACGCGCCGGTGTCATGGATTTCCGCGCCGATATCGGTTATGCTGTCGTTGACGAAATGACCGATAGATCTAAAGGCGGGACGCGACATGGACATCCTGAACGAATTGCGGCACATAGATGAACGGAAATTGCTGGAGTGGCTCGACCAATACCGCGCGTACGGCCCGCTTCCGGGTATTTTACTTACCTTTATGAAGTCCTTCGTGCCGCCGCTGCCGACCATTCTCATCGTAGGCGTAAATGCGGCGGTGTACGGACTCTGGCTGGGCTTCCTCTATTCCTGGATCGGCATCGTGCTCGGCTGCCTCGTTACGTTCGCCGTCATCCGCAAAATCGCGGACCGTCCCTATTGGCAACGCTGGGCGGACCGTCCGCGGGTGAGAAAGGGCATGCGCTGGGTGCGCCGCAACGCTTTCAGCTACGTGTTTTTGCTCAGCCTTTTCCCGGTAGGCCCCTTCGTCGTCATCAACATTGCGGCGGCGCTGGCCCGCATGCGATTCCGCTCGTTCCTGGTCGCGATCATACTGGGCAAGGCCGTCATGGTATTCGTGATCTCCTTCATCGGACACGATCCCGCGCAGTTCCTCCGCCATCCGGAGCAAGCGCTGTACGCGCTGCTGTTCGTCGCCGCCACCTGGTGGATCGGACGCTGGGTTGAGACTTATGGGATCAGAAGGACGGAGCGGCGGGAGGGCGGCGCGGTAGAAGAGGAGAGGCTCGCTTAGCGGCGCGCTCCGAGTAATTTTGTTGGTCTGTAAGCGAGAAATGCTGAATTGCTCGATTTGCGCATTAGCGTCCACCATCCACCCTCCTCGGCCTGACTCAAGTAACTGAACGCAAAAACACCGCTCGCTCCGAAGAGTCGAACGGCGTGTGCTTCACGCTGTATCTTATTAATTCTAATATTATGCCGGCCAAGGGGAATTTGTCCAGAAAACTTTTCGCCGCCCACACTGCAACGGTGCTTTTCTCGCTAACAGCTGGAGTTGCTGGGGAGAGATCTCTACGGGACCCGCATCTTACTATCGAAGCTGCTGTTGCCAGTACTTAAAACACTTGAAGGGCTTATGCTGGAGTATGAGATTCTATCTCAAAACGGTGTGAAGCTTTATGCGGATGCCTTCTTTGCGCCGCTGCAGCATGTCTACGAGTGCGAGGGGTTTGTGCCTCACGTGCAGTTGAAGACGAGAGAACGTCACGACTTTGCGCAAAGCAGATTGCGTACGTTCGCTGCAAAGCGTTTTGTCTATGTACCTTTTAGCAGAGACGAGTTGGAGAAGAAAACAGAAGCCTGCAGGCGTTCTTTGTACGAGATTATCGGCGAACAAGCGACTTCTCAGCAGAAGGGCAAGCTGTACTTGCTTCCGATTGTCGAGCGGGAACTTCTCCGGTTTGCGCTTCATGTTTCGAACCGCTTTTCACTGCCGAACGCATGCCAGGCTCTCAACATTGGAGAAACTTCTGCGCGAAAGCACTTGCGTTCATTATATGAAAAGCAACTGCTTCGTCCTATTGGAAACGGTGATCGGCGTCATCATTATTATCAAATCACGGACGAGGGCCGGGCATGCTTTTACTGACTCGTAAAGAAAACCCCAACCCCGCACCGGCGGGATCGGAGTCTCTGCAATCAATCCTGCAGCCTGCCGCGCGCCCAGACGCCGCGCAGCTCAAGCGCTTCGTCCAGCAGGAGCACGTCCGCGCGTTTGCCGGCTTCGAGCGAGCCGGTGACGCCGCCGAGCCCGAGCTGGCGGGCGGGGTTGCCGCTGGCCATGATGCTGGCGGCCGGAATGTCGATGCCGACCTCGCGAACCATGTGGCGGAAGGCGCCGATCATCGTGAGCGTACTGCCCGCGAGGTTGCCGCCGTCCTTCAGGCGGGCGACGCCGCACGTCATGACGACGGGCAAGCCGCCGAGCTCGTAGCCTTCGCCGTCCGGCATGCCTGCAGCCGCCATGGCGTCGGTGACGAGGATGACTTTGCCGTTGCCTTTAGCGCGAGCAAGGACCTTGATCGCGGCATGATGGACGTGATGACCGTCCGCGATGACCTCCGCGCTGATCCGGTCGTCGGAGAGCACGGCGCCGACGGTGCCCGGATTGCGATGGTGGAGCGGCGTCATCGCGTTGTACGTATGGACGGCGTGCCGCAGGCCGCGGTCCGCGGCGGCGACGATCTGCTCGTACGTCGCGTCGGTATGTCCGGCCGACGGCACGATGCCGTGCGAAGCCAGCCGCTCTATATAATCGAGCGCGCCGGGCAGCTCGGGCGCCAGCGTCTGCAGCTTGAGGACGCCGGGATAACGCGTGACCCATTCGTCCAGCCAATCAAGCTGCGGCGGTCCGATATAATCCGGGTTTTGCGCGCCTTTCCACTTGAGGCTGACGAACGGGCCTTCGAGATGCACGCCCAGCACCTGCGCGAACGGCATATCGTCAGCCATGTACCGGCTCGCCCGGTCGATCATGGCCGTCAGCTCTTCGCGCGAGGCGGTGAGCGACGTCGCCAGCATGCCGGTCGTCCCGTGCTTCGCGTGGAACCGCGCAATTCCGGCAATGCCCGCCAGCGATTCGTCCGCATCCATGAAGTCATGCCCGCCGCCGCCGTGCACGTGTACGTCGACAAAGCCGGGAAGCGCCCAGCCTCCTGCGCCGTCGACTTGCTCTGCGCCTGCCGCCGCAGCCGGCAGCGGGTCGGAAGGACCGCCGATCGCGGCGATGTCCGCTCCCCGCAGCCAGATCCAGCCGCCGTCCAGGACGCCGCCCGGCGTGACGACGCGCGCGTTCGCGATCAGCGTCCCGCCGACGCCGTCCTGTCCCGCGGGGCCGCTCATGACAGCTGCCTCGCGGCGGCGCGGTCGAGCAGCACCGTGAGACGCGGATGCGTCTGCAGCAGCGAAGCCGGCACGTCCGTCGTGATCGGGCCGGTCAGCGCCCGCTTGGCGATCTCCGCCTTGTCTGCGCCGCGGATGACGAGCAGGATCGTCTTGGCCTTGAGAATGCTGCCGATCCCCATCGTAATCGCCTGCTTCGGCACGTCGTCGATCGAGTCGAAATAGCGGGCGTTCGCCTTGAGCGTCTCTTCGGCGAGCGTCACGACGTGCGTGCCGCGCACGAGGTCGGTATCCGGCTCGTTGAAGCCGATGTGGCCGTTATGTCCGATGCCAAGCAGCTGGAGGTCGATCTGGCCCGAGCGCTCGATCATCTCGTCATAAGCCGCGCATTCGGCGTCCGGATTCGCGGCATTGCCGTTGGGCAGATGCGCGTTGTCCGCAGGGAGGTCGATATGGTCGAACAGGTGTTGGCGCATGTAAGTGTGATAGCTCTCCGGGTGATCCTCAGGCAAGCCGACGTATTCGTCGAGGTTGTAGCTGATGGCGTTGCGGAAGCTCACGAGCCCTTGCTTGTAGTTGCGCACGACCTGCTCGTAGATGCCGACGGGCGTCCCGCCCGTTGCGAGGCCGAGAACAGCCCGCGGATTTGTCTGCACCAGGCTCACAATGATATTCGCGCCCGCTTCGTTCAGCTTTTCGTTGTCGTCAAATACCAACAGATTCATGACGGATTTCTCTCCCTTTTACCTGTATATTGGCGCACGGTCTGGAACGATCGCTCCAGTCTCGGCACATATTCGTTAAAGTGCTCGCTCACGAGACCCGTGAAAAGCACGTCTACCACGTGAAGCTGCGCGATGCGGGAAGCCATGTCGCCCCGGCGCATGCCCGCTTCCGAAGAAGAAGTAAAGAGGCGGATCGATGCGTGCGAGGACAGCGTAGATTGCCCGAAGCGCGTGATGGAAATGGTCGTGGCGCCCCGCTCCGCGGCATAACGCAGCGCGTCGATGATCTCGAGCGTTTCTCCCGAGTACGAGATGCCGACGGCGACGTCCCGTTCGGTCAGCGAGGCTGCGGAGGTCAGCTGCATATGATGGTCGGAGAAGACGGCGGCCGCCTTGCCGATCCGGATCAGCTTGTGAAAAAAGTCTTCCGCGACGAGCCCTGATGTCGCCACGCCGTACAAGTCGATGCGTCCCGCGCCGTGAAGCGCAGAGATCGCGGCGCGCAGCTGCTGCAGGTCGAGCAAGTTGGTCGTATCGGTCAGCGAGCGAACATGGTTTGCCGTGATGGCCGACACGATGTCCGCAAGCGGATTGCCGGCAACGATATCCTGATACTGCCCGACGGCGGGCTGGCTCGCCAGCTCCGCAGCCAGCTTCATCTTAAAGTCTGCGAAGCTCTGGAACTGCATCGCGCGGCAGAAGCGTGACACGGTTGCCGAGCTCGTGCCGGCCCATTCGGCGAGCTTCGAGATCGTCATGCCGACCGCTTCCTGCGGATGCCCGAGCAGCTTCTCCGCCATCTCGCGCTCCTTGGGATGCAGCGTGTCCAGCCGGTCCTCGATCGCTTGCAGGATGCCCATGCGACCTTGCCTCCCTGCACTCAAGAAAATATCTTGCTTATAAATCGGATTATATATGAAAAAAAATTTCTTGTCTATCCATAGTCTGCAGCTATCAACTTGATACTTTATATATATTTCTAACAATAAAACGGCTTTGATAAGCTGTCATTAAATCAAAGTTGTTTACCGAGAGGCGGTCATTCGCATGACAAAGAACCGAACCGACATCGGCCTTAAAACCGAACTGGACGGCAAATTAAAAAACGTGCTGAACGCTCGCACGCTGGCGGATTCGTTCCCGCTCCTCGCCAGGCGAATGAAGCCGGGACTTCGGGTTCTCGATGTCGGCTGCGGGACGGGCGCGATCACGCGAGGCATCGCCGAAGCCGTGGGCCCGCAAGGCATCGCCGTAGGCGTGGACAGCAACGCAGCGCTGATCGCGGAGGCGCGAGCCAGGCACGCCGGCACGCCGGGCCTGACCTTTGACGTCGCGGACGTCTACAGCCTGGCGCCTGTCGGGGCGTTCGACGTCGTCGCCGCGTCACGGCTGCTCGTCTGGCTGCCGGATCCGGCGCTGGCGCTGGCGAGCTTGTCCGGCGCGACCCGGCCGGGCGGCACGTTGCTGATCGCAGACTACAATCACGATAAAATCGAATGGTCGCCGGAGCCGCCCGACAGCATGAAAAAGTTTTACGCGGCTTACTTGAGGTGGCGCTCGGACAAAGGCTTGGACAACGCGGTCGCAGATCGGTTGGCCGACTTGATGAGCGGCGCAGGCTTGCGGGACATCCGCGTTTACGCGCAGCACGAGGAAATAACGCGGGGACAACCGCGCTTTGAGGCAAGCGCTTCTATCTGGGCGGATACGGCGGCAAGCAGGGGGGCCCAGATGGCACGGGACGGATACGGTACGCCGGAAGCATGGGAGCGGGCGGAATCCGAGTACAGACGATGGGTGGCGGATAAGGCCGTCTCGATCAAAATGTATATGCTTGCGGCGGAAGGCTTCAAACCCGATTTATGATCCATCCCCTTGTCCTGGCCGCATCCGCGGCTTCGCCGTTCCCGCAGGAACGGCTTTTTTTTATCATTGTCCCGAAGAAGACGGATTTGAGGGGTGAAAAGTGGAATTCGCCGGGTTGCCCGAATCGGGCCGCAGGTGAAAAATGGAGCCAAGACGGATCGCGCACCGCCCAAACGCGGCCGGAAGCAGACCGTCGGAAACATCGCAGCCGGCGAAAGGAGGAAGCGCATACGTAGTGACGGCGTCGACGAACAGACAGGCATCGCTTGCACGGCATTCATCCATACGATAGAGGAGGAACATGACAAGTGAACTACGCTAAAGCCTGGAAAATCTGCCTGATTGCGCTTTTGACCCTGGCTGCAGCCCTCGGCGGCATCTCGCTCGCGCCGGGCCAAGCTGCTGCGGCGACATCCTTTTCCAATGTGGCCTTGAATACGACGACGCCAGCCGAATACGACAAGCTGGAGATCAAATTCGACCTGAGCTCGACCTATGCCAACCCGTTTAATCCGGACGAAGTCGACGTACGCGCCTACTTCACGACGCCTGGCGGGCAGACCGAGGTCGTGCCGGGCTTCTACAACGCCAACGCATCGCCGAAATGGGCGGTGCGCTACGCGCCCAGGCAAACGGGAAGTTACAGCGTGTACATGAAGGTCACGGACGGCAGCGGCACGGGGACGTCGTCCACGTATACGTTCACGGCGGGCGGACCCGGCGCGAATCGCGGCTTCATGGGCGTGAGCGGCAGCCGGTTCGTCGACAGCTACGGCAAGCAGCTGACGTTGATCGGCACGAACTACGCCTGGGGCGCGCCGTCCGAGATTCTGGCTGCCATGCCGCAGTACAAGGACGCCAAGATGAACGTCATGCGCGTCTGGTACAGCGTCTGGTGGGGCAACTACGCGCCGGAATGGGGACCGACGTCCACGACGCAAAACGGCATTACGATGGCCTACGACGGCGTGGGCAAGTACCAGCTCGAAAACCAGGCGCGCCTGGACACGCTGATGGACACGGCTGCCGCAAACGGCATCTACGTGATGCTGACGATGAACAGCTTCGGCGATTTCTACTACGACTGGCCGCAGAACGCCTATAACGCGGCCAACGGCGGACCGTCCTCCTGGACCGAGAACAACACGGACTTCTGGACGAATCCGACCGCAATCGCTTATCAGAAAAAGCTGCTTCGCTACGTATTCGCGCGATGGGGCTATAGCCGCGCGCTCGGCATGCTCGAGTATTGGAACGAGTCCGACAATCGCGTGGACACGGACGCGACGACGCGCGCCAATTGGCATGCTTCAGTCGACAACTACTGGAAGAGCCTCGACTTCTACAATCATCCGACGACGACCAGCTTCGCCTGGAAGGATCACCAGGAATTCGGCCAGACGACCTGGGAAAATCTGACCACGCTGAACGCGACGAATTATCATCAGTACGACAGCGCTTCGAACGTCATCGACAAGTGGGAAACGGAACTCAAACACTTTAACTCGGCGTTCGGCGGACGGCCGACATTCGTCGGAGAAGCGGGCATCAGCGGCGGAAGCGAGGATCCGAACGACGCCTCGGTGCAGCGCTACGTGCACGACGGCCTCTGGGCGCCGATCTTCCGGGCCGGCGCGGCCGGCGGCAACCTGTGGTGGGAATTCGCGGGCAGCACCGGCTTCAACGTGCCTGCGAACATCAAGGCGCTGCATACCGCGCTCGCAAATTTCGTGCAGCCGGAAGAGCAGTACCTGATCGGGATGCCGTTCACGGATCACGGCGCGCAAGCGAACTCGACCAAGGCGGGGGGCTACAAAAACGCGGACCGCGCACTGCTCTGGGTGAACGACACCCAGTCCAACTACACGGTAGGCAGCCCGCGCACGGTCACGGGGCTGTCCGTTTCGCTGACGGGGATGAACAACGGCACCTATGACATTACGTATTTCAACACGGTGACGGGCACGAATGTCTCCACGACGACGGCCGCCGCATCGGGCGGCACCGTGACGCTAAGCATTCCCTCGTTCACGCGGGATATCGCGGTGAAGGCCGTTCGCCAAGGCAGCACTACGCCGGATACGACGGCGCCGAGCGCCCCGGCGAACCTGGCTTCGCCGTCGAAGACGGAGACCACGGTCAGCCTGACGTGGAGCGCCTCGACGGACAACGTCGGCGTAACGGGCTACGACATCTACCGCGGCGGCTCGCTGATCGGCTCGACGACGGGCGCCGGCTCCACTTCCTATACGGCAACCGGCCTGACGGCCAGCACGGCCTACAGCTTCACGGTCAAAGCAAAGGACGCCGCAGGCAACGTGTCCGCGGCGAGCGGCGCGCTGAGCGTGACGACCTCCGCGCCGGACACGCAGGCGCCGACCGCGCCTACAGGCCTGACTTCGCCGTCCAAGACGGATGTCACCGTCACGCTCTCGTGGACGGCTTCCACCGACAATGTGGGCGTGACCGCCTATGACGTCTATCGCGGCAGCACGCTGGCTGGCTCGACCAGCGGCACGTCCACGACGTTTACGGACACGGGCCTTTCGGCTTCGACCGCTTATTCTTACACGGTGAAGGCGCGCGACGCGAAGGGCAACGTCTCCGCAGCCAGCTCCGCATTGAGCGTTACGACGCTGGCGCCGATCCCGGCGAACCTGCTGGCGAATCCGGGCTTCGAATCGGATGGGGGCGGCCAGCCGGCCAACTGGACCTACGAGCAGAGCTATTACGCCTCGCGCGACACCTCGGTGAAGCGGTCCGGCAACGCTTCGCTCAAGGAATCGAGCACGACCGGTCCGTGGCACGGCGTCTATCAGGACGTGAACGCGGCCTCGGGCTCCTCCTATACGTTCGACGGCTATATTAACATCGCATCCAATACGACGACGGCGGCGAGCGTCAAGCTGCAATTTTTGAACAGCGGCGGCACCGTGCTGGCCGACAATACGGTCGCCTCGTACGCGGCGGGCTCCACGACGACCGGCTTCGCGAATATGCACGGCACGTACACCGCGCCAGCCAACACCGCGAAGGCACGCATCTATATTTACATGACCGACCATCGCGGCACGCTGTACTTTGACGACTTCTCGCTGACCGGCGGCTCTGGCGGCGGCGGTGCGGACACGACGGCGCCGAGCGCGCCGGCAGGATTGAATTCCCCGTCCAAAACGTCGACGAGCGTGAGCCTCTCCTGGACGGCGTCCACGGATAACGTGGGCGTGACGGGCTACGATATTTACCGCGGCACGACGCTGGCCGGCTCCACGACGGGAGCGACGACGTTCACGGCGACGGGCTTGACGGCCGGCACGGCCTACAGCTTCACGGTAAAAGCGAAGGACGCAGCGGGCAACGTCTCCGCGGCGAGCGGCGCGCTGAGCGTGACGACCGACGCGCTTGCCGACACGACGGCGCCGAGCGCGCCGGCAGGATTGAATTCCCCGTCCAAAACGTCGACGAGCGTGAGCCTCTCATGGACGGCGTCCACGGATAACGTGGGCGTGACGGGCTACGATATTTATCGGGGCGCGACGCTTGCGGGATCTACGACGGGCGCAACGACATTTACGGCTACAGGCCTGACTGCCAGTACGGCCTATAGCTTCACGGTGAAGGCGAAGGATGCGGCCGGCAACGTATCGGCGGCGAGCGGAGTAGTGAACGTGACGACCGATGCTGCCGCCGGCGGCACGAATCTGCTGACGAACCCGGGCTTCGAGACCGGCAACGGCAGCGGCAAGCCGGCGACCTGGACGTGCGAGCAGGATTATTACTGCTACAGCGACACGTCGGTCAAACGCTCCGGCAGCGCCTCGCTGCGCGTGGACGGCACGACTTCGCCTTGGTTCGCGATCTATCAAGAGGTAAATGCCAGCGCAGGCACCGCCTATACGATGGATGGCTACGTTAATATCGCTTCGAATTCGGGCACCAGACTGGACTTTAAGGTACAGTTCCTGAATAGCGCGGGCGGCGTTCTCTCCGAGAGCACGGTCGCCACCTACAACAATACGACGACCAGCGGCTTCGCGAACGTGCATGGCGGCGCCTATACCGCACCGGCCAATACGGTCAAAGTACGCGTGTACCTGTATATCACGGGACTGAACGGCACGTTTTACCTGGACGACTTTTCGCTGACATAACCGGTTGATAAAGCGTTCGGCTTGCAAAAATAGAAACGCCCGCCTTCCGCATGCTAGCGGAAAAGCGGGCGTTTTTGCGTATATCGGATATAGCGGATATTGCGGATCTGAGGATACTGCAGGTATTGCGGATATTGCTGATGAGGTAAATTAATAGCTTTTCTTGTAATCCACGATATTTTTCGCAGGCGTTCCTGTCTTCAAATAAGCCTCCAGGTTTTCCACGAACAGATCCGTCATGCGCGCTTTGTACTGCTCCGTCGCGCCGCCGATATGGGGCGTGATGATGACGTTGTCCAGCGTCCACAGCGGATGGTCGGCAGGGAGCGGCTCCGGATCGAAGACGTCGAGTCCGGCGCCGGCGATCGTGCCGTTTTGCAGCGCTTCGGTCAGCGCTTCCGTATCGACCGCGGTTCCGCGTCCAATGTTGATGAAAATCGCGGACGGCTTCATGGCCGCGAACCGCCCGGCGTCGAACAAGCGAACGGTCTCGGCGGTATGCGGCAATACGTTGACGACGACGTCGCTCTCGGCGAGCACGGCGTCCAGCCGTTCCGGCGTATGCATGACTTCGATGTGCGGAGCTGGGCGGCCGCTTCGGCGCAAGCCCAATGTCCGCATGCCGAACGCTTGCGCGATGCGCGCGATCTCCGCGCCGATCTCGCCTGCGCCGATGACGGCAAGCGTACGTCCGCGGAGCTCGCCGTAGCCTTCCGAACGCGCCCATTTGCGCTCCGTTTGATTGCGTACGGCGTGATGCAGCTTGCGAGTGAAGGCCAGCAGCATCGCGAATACCGTCTCGGTCATCTGCACCGGATGGACGCCGCTTGCGGTGGTCAGCACGACGCCGCGCGCTTCGAGCTCGCCAAGGGGCAGATTGTCCACGCCGGCGGAGCCGGTCTGCACCCATTTCAGCTTGCCGGGGTTTCCGGCGCCCCTTTCCCAAGCCGCCTTCCACCAACCGCACAGTACCTCCGCCTCCTCCAACAGGACGGGGTCCAGGTCCGCCGGTCTGCCGAAGATGACGTTGCAGCCGGGCGCCGCGGCTTGAATCCGCCGTTCCTGCTCGGGGTCGAACCCGAATAGGCTGACGATCGTGCGCATATCGATTCCTCCTTCCGATTTCTCCTATTGTACCGCGGCTGGCGGTTTTCCCAAAATAAAAGGACCGAGCCGGCCCTTGCGGGCGGTTCGGTCCGGCGCGAAGGACGCGTGTCGGATCAGGCGTACGGCAGCAGCTTTGCGAGCGATTCGCTGTCTTTCTTGGACAGCTTGACGTAGCCGGTACCGTTTTCCTTCACGAGCTCGTAGGCGTCGGCATTGCCGGCCCATACGTAATAGACATCCGTCTCCCGGTCGCCGGCCAGGGCCGACAGCTTATACGAAGGGGCGGAAGGCATAGAGACGCTCTCCTTCTTTTCCCAGTCGGCATCGCTCAGCAAGGCTTCGACCTTTTTGGCGTTCTGCTCGCTGATTTGCATGAACGGCTTGTACGCGCTGCCCGAAGGCAGGCTGATCAGATAGCCGCGCTCGTCTGCGGCTTCGCCGGCTGAAGCGGCCGGGTCGGACGCAGAGGCGGAAGCGGAAGCCGTAGGAGCGGCATCGGTCGCAGCTGGCGAGCCGGACGCTGTCGCCGTCGCCGTAGCGGACTCGGAAGCAGATTGGGTGGTATCGGGCGATAGTGAAGCGGAGGCTGTCGGGTCCGCGTTTTTATCGTGATTCGCGCAGCCGGCTGCGGCTAACGACACGGATAGGAGCAGCGCTGCAGTCGTGATTCGAAGCTTCATGGCGGTTCTCCCCTTCCGGAACGTGATACCTAATAGACGATTGCCGGACAAAGGAAGTTGCGGGTATGGGAAAAAGAGGAAAATAGGAGGGGCTTGGAGGGGTTCTCGTCTTGCCGCGTGGAAGCAAAGTAGGCTCCTGCCGCACCGGGCGATCATGCTATACTGTTGGTTACATAGAAGAGAAAAAGGAGGCGTTCGCATGTCGGCGATGCCGGTGGATCGGACGATCCCGGATATTAAGGCAGCGCTGCGGGACCGGGGAGGCGCCGTGCTGGTCGCCGCGCCGGGCGCGGGCAAGACGACGCGGGTGCCGATCGCTTTGATGGGAGAGCCGTGGCTTGCGGGACGCAAGATCGTCATGCTGGAGCCTCGGCGCATCGCCGCCCGCAGCGCGGCCGAATACATGGCGGCGGGACTCGGAGAGCGCGCGGGAGAGCGCGTGGGATACCGGGTCCGGATGGATACGAAGGCAGGCCCCAGGACGGTCGTCGAGGTCGTGACCGAGGGCGTGCTCACGCGGATGCTGCAGCAGGACCCGTCGCTCGCGGACGTGGGGCTCGTCATATTCGACGAATTCCACGAGCGGAATTTGAACGGCGATCTCGGGCTGGCGCTCTGTCTGCAGGCGAAAAGCCTGTTCCGCGACGATCTGCGCCTGCTCGTCATGTCCGCCACGCTCGAGCCGGAGCCGGTCGCCGAGCTGCTCGGCGGAGCGCCCGTCATCGAGAGCGCAGGCATCATGTATCCGGTCGAGACCGTGTACCTCGAGCGGCGATCCGACGCGCCGGTCGAACGTCTGGCCACGGAGACGACGGTGCTTGCTCTTGCGCGGCATGACGGCGACGCGCTCGTGTTCCTGCCGGGCTACGCGGAGATCCGCCGCACGGCGGCCGCCCTGTCGGCGCGGCTGCGCGGCGCCGGCGTGGAGATCGCGGCGCTTCACGGCACCATGCCGCCAGGGGAGCAGGATCGCGCGCTCGCGCCGGCCGCCGGCGGCGGCCGCAAGGTCGTGCTCGCGACGCCAGTGGCCGAGTCGAGCCTCACGGTCGAGGGCGTGCGCATCGTCATCGACGGGGGACTGATGCGGGCGCCCCGCTTTTCGCCGCGGACCGGCATGTCGCGGCTCGAGACGGCGCGCATTCCCGTATCGTCCGCCGATCAGCGCCGCGGACGCGCGGGCCGGGTCGCGCCGGGCGTCTGCTACCGGCTGTGGACGGAAGAAGAGCACCGGCAGCTGGCGCCGGCCGGGACGCCGGAGATACGCGAGGCTGACCTTGCGCCGCTGGCGCTGGAGCTGGCCGTATGGGGCGTGTCCGATCCGGCGGAGCTGGATTGGCTGGACGCGCCGCCCGAGGCGGCTTATGCGCAGGCGCGGGAGCTGCTCGCGGCGCTTGGCGCGCTTGGCGCGGACGGCGCGCCGACGCCTCACGGCGCGGCCATGGCCCGCTTCGGCGCGCATCCGCGGCTTGCGCATATGATGCTGCGCGCGCGGCCGCTCGGACTCGGGGCCGATGCCTGCCGGATCGCCGCGCTGCTCGGAGACAGAGACCCGCTGCAGGGCGGCGATGCGGACCTGTCGCTGAGGCTTGCCGCGCTTGCGGCGGGGGACGGGCGCATCGAAGCCGGCCGCAGGGAGCGCCTGCTGGCGGAGGCGCGCCAGTTCGAGGCGCAGCTCAAGTCGGCTGGCGGCGAACTTGCGGGCGCCGCGGCGTTGGCGGGAACCGCTTCGGTCACGAGCGCAGGCTCGGGTGCGGGAACCGTCTCGGGCGCTGGCACCGGCTCCGCTTCGAGAACCGCGGGACGTTCCGCAGAGCAGTCCGCGTACGATTGCGGCTTGCTGTTGGCCTTCGCCTATCCGGACCGGATCGGGAAGCTTCGCGTGGGCGGCAAGTTTACGCTGTCGGGCGGCAGAGGCGCCTACGTGCCCGAGGGGCAGCCGCTTGTCGGCGAAGCCTGGATCGTCGCTGCCGAGCTCGACGATCAGGGAAGCGAAGGGCGGATCCGGCTGGCCGCGCCGCTGCGCGCCGACGATCTCGAGCGGCACTTCGCGGATCTCGTCGCCGAGCGCCGGACGATCGCCTGGGAGTCTGGCGCAGGCGCCGTAAGGGCGCGGCGGACGGTCTATCTTGGCGCGTTGACGCTGCGCGAAGGGCCGATCCCCGATCCGGATCCGGCAGCCGTGACCGAGGCGCTGCTGAGCGGTATCCGGCTTGACGGGCTTGAATTGCTGCCATGGTCCAAGGCGTCCCGTCAATGGCTGGAACGTGCGAGATTCGCGGGTCTTCACGATCCAGCCGGTTGGCCGGATCTATCCGATGCTGCGCTGCTGGACGGGCTGGAAACTTGGCTGGGCCCGTTTGCCGTCGGCATGCGGACCCGAGGGGAGTTGCAGCGTCTGAATATGGCAGAGGCGTTGTCCTCCATGCTCTCTTGGGAGCAAAGGCGGAGGCTGGACGACGAGGCGCCTACGCATGTCGCCGTTCCGAGCGGCTCCCGCCTGCCCGTCGATTACGGCGATCCTGCCGCGCCGGCGCTGCATGCAAGGCTTCAGGAGCTGTTCGGATGGCCTGCATCTCCGCGCATCGCTGGAGGAAGGGTGCCGCTCACGCTGCATCTGCTGTCCCCGGCCCAGCGGCCGGTTCAGGTCACGCGCGATTTGGCCAGCTTTTGGCGGGAGGCTTACTTCGAGGTTCGCAAGGATTTGAAAGGGCGCTATCCCAAGCATTACTGGCCCGACGATCCTTTGCAGGCGCAAGCGACGAGCCGGGCGCGTCCCCGAACATAAGCTCCCTTTATTTTCCTATCATGTGGTATGATCGGTTCAGGCGCATAGACGCCGGCTTATCGTCCGTTGCGACGATCGGGAGGTTGCTCGATGAAAATCTTCTTTATTTTCGTTCTGCTTTCATGGCTGCTCGGCAATCCGTTTTTGGCTCTGATCGTCATGCTCGTTATTTTTTACTTGCTCGACCGGCGATTTTTGGGCCTTACGCCGAGCCTGCTCAAGCCTTTTAAGCGGCGCAGCCGCGCGAACAAGCTGAGGCGCCAGCTGCTGTTGAATCCTCACGATACGCCCGCAAAGTCTGAGCTGGCGCACGAGCTGATCGGGATGCGCAAGTTCGAAGAGGCGCGGAGCTTGCTGACGGGCATGGAAGACAGGATGGCGCAATCTGCCGAATACTGGAGCGATCTGGGGCAATGCAATCTGGCGCTGGGGCAATTGGAGGCCGGGGAAAAGCATATGCTCGAGGCGCTGGAACTCAATCCGCGAGTCAAGTTCGGACTGCCTTACCTGCTGCTCGGCGATGCCTGGGCAGGCAAGGACGACGCGAAGGCAGCTTCTTATTTACGGGCGTTCCAGGACGTGCATGCTTCGTCGTGCGAGGCTTATTACTTGTTGGGGAAAATCTACGAAAGGCTGGGCGACCGGGCGGCCGCGAAGCAAGCCTACCGGGATTGCGTCGGCGTCTATCGCACGCTTCCCCGATATATGAAGCGGCGGGAGCGCAAGTGGGCGCTGCTCTCGTCCGTTCGCAGCCGCTGAAGCGTATGGCTTGACGACGATGCGGCATTTAAAATGCAGCGGGACCATCGGTCGCGGTCCCGCTGCAGTCCATTATTTTTCAATCCGCCAGCGCGTCCTCTTCTTCGGCCGCATCATCTTCCGCCACGGCTTCGGCATCGTCCTCCGCCACGGCTTCAGCTGCATCTTCCGCGTCCGATTCGGCTGCTTCTTCAATTTCGATCGATGCGGCAGGCGCTTCTGTTTGGACAGCC
Source organism: Cohnella sp. GCM10012308 (assembly GCF_042649185.1). Taxonomy (NCBI): domain Bacteria; kingdom Bacillati; phylum Bacillota; class Bacilli; order Caryophanales; family Paenibacillaceae; genus Cohnella; species Cohnella sp. GCM10012308. The sequence goes on along the minus strand of NZ_JBHRYU010000010.1, from coordinate 58,643 downwards.
CAGTCGTCCGTCAGTACGGCGTCTTCGACGGCGGGTGCCGCCTCGACTTCTGCTTCTTCCGAATCGTCAGCGGACGCGACGGCCTCGGTATCCTCCGCGGAAGCCTCCTCGCCAAGCTCTTCCGTATTCGCTTCCAATACCTCTTGGTCCAGCTGCTCTTCGTTCGTACTCATAGCGCTCTGCCTCCTTGGCGATGTTTGGGGCATGTCCCCGACTTCAAAATAACACGAAGGTCCCGGTCTGAATACGGGTGTAAATTGACGCTATTTGTCCGGAAGACTCGAAATGGCCGTCTGTAATCAAATTGTAATGCGATCCGACTTGAACCGACAAAACCTCCCCCGCGCGGCGTTTGATCCCATTCGACGTACGAGACCCGAATGAGGGCGGACGGTGACGAAATTGACATCCATAGGCCGTTCACTTATATTGTGCGAAGAAGAACCTAAGAGAGTACGGAGTTGAAGCTTATGAGCGGGGCCGGACGCAATCGGCAGGGCAAGCCGAAGCAGCATAAAGGACAGCAGCAGGGAAACCGGGGGACGGCTCAGGGCTCTCGCTTCGGCGGCGACGCGAATCAGCAGCGGGGCCGGGGCGGTCCGGGAGCGGGTAGCCCGGGGAGCCGCAGAGGCCCTTCTGAGCAACCGCGGAGCGGAACGGGAGCGGGCAAGGCGGGGAGCCGTAGAAGCGATGCGGAGCAATCCCGGAGCGGGGCGGGCAGGAACGGATCGGACCGGCCGGCAGCAAGCCGGAGCGGTCGCGACGGCGGCGGCAGAGGCGGACGCGAGCAAACGAGACCGGATGCCGCCAGAGGCTTTTCCGGCGCCGGAAGTGGAAGCGCCGGAATACGAAGTCGCGGCAAAGGGAACCTGGCTGCGGACGGCTACGGCGCAGGCAGCAGGGGCGGCGGCAGGCCGGAGCCGCGTGCGGCCGTGCTTGCCGGCTTGGACGATTCCTTGCTCAAGCTCGGGCGCCGCAAGGCCGAATGGATGGAGCTTCGCCTCCCGGGAGAGTTGGCCGCAGCGCCGCTTCCGCAGATCATGAAGCATACGCCGCTGGCGCCGAAGCTCGTTTCGAAGCTCGTGCAGACCAAAGGCATCGTGCTGCAAGGCTCGTCGCTGCGACTCGCGTTGTTCCCGCGCGAAGCCCGCGATTTTCCGCCGGACTGGATGGAGCTGAACGTTCTTTACGAGGACGACTTCACGCTTGTCGTGAACAAGCCTTCCGGCTACGAGGTTCACCCAAGCGAGCGCGGTCAGCGAGGAACGCTGGCGCACGGCGTCGCCTCTTACTACGAGATGAGCGGGCAGGACGTGCGCATCAGGCACATCCACCGCATCGACAAGGAGACGACGGGTCCCGTTTTATATGCTAAAAACGAATTCGCCCACTACCAGTACGACAAGGCGATGCGCGAAAAAGAGATCGAGCGCATCTATCTCGCGCTGGCGGAGGGAGAGCTTGCCCAGGCTCGCGGCACCATCAACCTGCCGATCGGACAGGATCGCCACCACTCGACGCGACGCCGGGTGAGCGAGACGGGAGATCCGGCCGTCACGCATTACGAGGTCGTCGAGCGGTTCGAAGGCTTCACGCTTGTACGCCTGCGCCTGGAAACCGGCCGTACGCATCAGATCCGCGTGCATCTCGCCGCGATCGGGCATCCGCTGGCCGGCGACGGCCTCTATGGCGGCAAGCGGACGGTTATCTCCCGGCAGGCGCTGCACGGCGAGCGGTTGATCTGGCCGCACCCTTGGACGGGAGAGCGGCTGTCGGTCCGTGCTCCGCTGCCTGCGGACTTCGAGGCTGCACTGGCCAAGCTGCGCGACGGACAATAAATATAATATTCGCTTGCTTCTTTCCATCGCAAAATAGTATCTTATAAGCAATTGATAGATTGTAATGGTCCTGAAGCACAGGCCGTTCGTCGGAGCTCATCCGGCGGGCGGCCTGTTTTATTTTTACTAAGGGAGAGATGGACATGAGCATGGATCAGGCGTTCGAACGCGCATACGAAAATATGATGGAAAAAGCGATTAAAGCGAGCACGGGCGAGCGGAAACGGAGGCTGCTGCTGGACAGGTTCAACGAGAAGCTGCTGGCACGGCATGTTTGGTGGGAGGTAAGAGGCGACCTGGAGGGACTGATTCCCGAGCTGGAAATTAAAGATTTGAAGGACGGAACGCGCTTCAGCGACTACGGCTTTCATCACCCGATCCGGTGTCATAGGGGGCTACTGCTGGAGGCGGATGCCTTCGGCACGCACTTGCGCGACGTGAGCCGTTGGAAATATGCCGACAATCTGGAGAGACAGAATCATTTGCTCATCGACGGCTGGCACCTGCTCCGCTTTTCCCGCGACGACATGATCGAGAAGCCGAGACGCTGCCAGCAGACGCTGCTCTCCGCGCTTTCCGCCTGGGACTTCATCGCCCCCAAAGATCGGCCAAGGTTGAACGTGTACGAACGGGCAATTTTGCATTATGCGCGGGAGCAGGCGGGTATCGTGAGAATTGGGGAGTTAGTCGAACAGCTGCAGGTCAGCTACAGATCGATTGGTCGGCATACGCTCGCACTAGAGCACAAAGGACTCGTAATTTTAGACCGCTCTGCCGGCGGGAGAATCATGAAACTAACGTCCGCCAAAAACTTATAACAAGCATCTTGTCAAACTACTGTCGAGGGAAAGCACATGCGGCGGCCTACGAGCGGAGGTGGCTCAAGTGCTGTCGAGGGAAAGCACATGCGGCGGCACGAGCGTAGGTAGCTGAAGTGCTGTCGAGGGAAAGCACTTACGGCGGCCTACGAGCATAGGTGGCTCAAGTACTGTCGAGGGAAAGCACATGCGGCGGCACACGAGCGTAGGTAGCTGAAGTACTGTCGAGGGAAAGCACATGCGGCGGCCTACGAGCGGAGGTGGCTCAAGTGCTGTCGAGGGAAAGCACATGCGGCGGCACACGAGCGTAGGTAGCTGAAGTACTGTCGAGGGAAAGCACATGCGGCGGCACACGAGCGTAGGTAGCTGAAGTGCTGTCGAGGGAAAGCACATGTGGCGGCACACGAGCGTTGGTAGCTGAAGTGCTGTCGAGGGAAAGCACATGCTGCGGCACACGAGCGTAGGTAGCTGAAGTACTGTCGAGGCAAAGCACATGCGGCGGCACGAGCGTAGGTAGCTGAAGTACTGTCGAGGGAAAGCACATTCCCCAAACATCAAGAATCCCCCGCCTCCGGCAGGGGATGTCTACAGCCTTCAGCGGCACAGCGCCGCCGTCATGAGATAAGCGATGGTGGACTCGGCGCCGCAGTTGACGTTGGGGCCGTCTTCCTGGAGACCGTCGCAGCCGCTGCCGTCGCTAGCGTCCGCCATGATGGCGCCGAGATCGTTGTCGCCGAAAAACCACTGCAGGCAGCGATTGCGCGCGGTGCGGAGCTGTGCCGCGTAATCGGCGACCTCGATCGCATGCGCGTCGGCTTCGCTTACCGTTTTGGCGTCGACGCGGTCCTCGGTCTGTCCGTCCTCCGTCTCGGAGCGGACGGCGAGCGCGATCCCGACCTCGGGCGCCCGGATGGAGCCGGCGCCGCGGAAACCGCCCGTGCCGCGGTCTCCGCCCGGCGAACGCGCATCGGCTAAGCCGCCTTTCGAAGAGGCGCCTTGATCGTAGGCGAGCAGCAGCGCGACGCCTTGCTTACCCGCTTCCTCGAGGGCGACGGCGCCTTCCTCGAGCGCCAGCGCCAGCTTGAAGATCTCGAGCGGCTGCTGGTCCCACTTGCTGCTGCGCTTGCGCGTGCGCCAGCCGGCATTGCCGATCGGGCGGAACCAGCCTTCCTCCGCGGTCATCGCCGCCTGCAGGGAAGAGAGGCTGTCGAGACCGATCTCGAGCGCTTCGGGCGCGTGCGTCACTCGGTAGGAGCGCAGCAGCGCCCAAGGCAGCACGCCGTTGCCGTAGCTCATCTGCGTCTCGAACCAGCGCCATTCCTCGTCCGAATGGCGGAGGAACGTATCGATCAGCTCGTCTTGAAAACGCACGACGTGCGTCTTGAGCTGTTCACGCCAGCCAGGCTTGAAGGAGATCGCGCCAAGACGCTCGCTTTCGAGCGCGTGCGCGCAGGCTGACAGCGCATATGCCTTTCCGCGCAGCGAGCCGAGTTGCCCGAGCGTCGGCATCGCGCATTCGAACATCGCTTTTGCAGTGTCCTTGTGCGAATCGGGCAAGCCGACCCAAGCGCTGACGCAAGCCCATATCGAGCGTCCCTGACAGTCGTACGAGACCGATTCGGATTCGGGGGAACGATCGTAGGCGACGTTGTTGTGCCACCAGCCGTCTTCCTTTTGCTGCCACAGCATGAACGATAAATAAATGGATGCCAGATCAAGCAACCGATTGCGATCGGCTTCGTTTACTTCCGAGCCGGGCACGTCCCGCAGCCATTCGGTGACAGCCCATAACGAACGCGCATTGTCGTCCGTCGTATAGCCTTCGCGTCTGCGGGGCGTCCGCCCAAGCGCATGCTCGAGCAGCCCCGTATCGTCCGTCATTCGGCGCAAATGGGTAAAAGAGGGCGGATGGCTCCGCCCCTTCGGGTTAGATAACATCGGCCATCCTCCAACGCTTCTCCGCAGCGGTGCGTTCTAGCAGCTGCAGGTATTCTTGGCCCACGACGGGCCATTGCATGCTTTTGCCGATCTCGGCTGCCGTTTTTTCGCACAGCTTGAGCTTCTCGGGGTACGAGAAAAGCTCGATCAGCTTAACGCCCCAAGCTTCGACATCGCCGTACGGCAACAGGAGCTCCTCGCAGCCTTGAAGCAGATCTTTCGCGTAAATATAAGGCGTGCTGAGCACGGGCCGGCCGAGTCCGACCGCATAAGCCAGCGTACCGCTCGTGATCTGCTGCATGCCCGGATACGGCGTTACATACAGATCGCAAGCTTGCAGCAGGGAAGCCAGCTCTTCCTCGGGAATATAACGATCGATCATGCGCACGTGGTGCTGCAGACCGAGTTCCTCGATGAGAGCGTTCAGCTCCTCGCGATAGGCTTCGCCCTCATGTCTGCGAACCTCGGGATGCGTCTGGCCGGCCAGCACGTAAAGAAGGTCGGGTACGGCTTTGACCGCGGCAGCCATGGAGCGGAGGATCAGCTCTACGCCTTTGCTGCGGCTCAGCAGGCCGAATTGAAAGACGACCTTGCGCTGCTCCCAGCCGTATTCGCTGCGCGTCCGGATCCGATCCGCCTTGCTCGGTACCGGCGTTCCGTGCGGAATGTAGGAGATTTTCTCCAGCGGGATGCCGAAGTTATCGTTCAAATAACCGATCGCTTTGCGATTCATGACGTGAATGCGGTCGCTTCGCTTCGCGATTTCGGCCTGAACGGCCGCATAGGGCTCTTGCGGATTTTCAAATACTGTGTGGAAGGTCGTGACGACAGGTTTGTTGAGACGGCTCAGCAATTCGAGCGCATAGGAGCCTGCCTCTCCGCCGAAAATCCCGAATTCATGCTGCAGCGAAACGATGTCAATCGCGCTTCGGTTCAAATAATCCGCCATCTTGCGGTATTCTTCTCTATCGTTTTTGAGAAGAGGATAGTGCCAGCTTTCATTATAGAGCTCCAGCTCGTCTTCGTTGCACATCGCGACGACCGGATCTGGAAAAATGCCGTTGTGCGCAGCGCGAACCGCATCCCGAAGATGATGCGTGTATGTGGCCAGGCCGCATTTCTTCGGTACGTAGGTGCTCACATAGGCGATTTGAAAAGTTTTTGGACTCATTAATGTCGCACCTCCAGCTTATTGTAGCTAATCTCATAACTCATAGAGAAGCTTCGGCGACTGTGGCGCCGGAGCCGGATACACGCTCGCTGAGCCGCGACGAATCGTTGACGACGGATCGCTCAGGAACGATCGTTCTCGAAATTCTCGCGCCTTGACCGATCGTACAGTAGGAACCGATGACCGTGTAAGGACCGACAATCGCTTTGTCGCCGATCCTGGCATAGTCGCCGATCACGACGGGAGGGACGAGCAGCACGCCTTTTCCGATGACCGCGCCTTTGCCGATCCAAATTCCTTGTTCGTTCATTTCCGTACCGCTGATCGAAAGCGGAAGCTTGCGGTCGAGCAGGTCCCAATGAAGCTGGACGTAGCTCTCGGGCGTAGTTGTCATCATGCAATAGGTGTCCGGTATGTAGCCGGAAATCTTGCTTCCATTGCCGATCAGGAGAGGAAATGTTTCGTTTTCCATTGAGACGCAGCGTCCCTCGGGAATTAGCGACAGCGCGGATTTACTCATCATATATACGCCCGAGTTGATAAGGATAGACGGCGCATTCTTGGGGCTTGGCTCCGGGACGAGCGTGAGAACGTCCGATTCTGTCCCGACCGTGGCCACTCCGTAAGGCGAGTCCCGTCCGCCGGGCGTCAGACAGATCGTTGCCATCGCTGCCCGGTTGGCGTGGGATGCCGCGAGATCGTCGAGTCGAAACGCGTGAACGGCGTCCGCATGCAAAACGATGAACCGCTCCTGCAGCAGCGGCTCGGCCAGCTTGATCGCACCTGCCGTTCCAAGCGGCTCTGAGCCGGTCAGGTATGCAATACGCATGCCGTAACGGGTTCCGTCTCCCAGCAAGCTTCTAAGGTCCGCTTCGTCCTGCAACCCTACGGCTACGACAAGGTCGACAATGCCCTGCTCGCGGCCTTGCGCAATCCAGTGCTCGATCCAGGGGCGATTGGCGATTGGGATCGTCCAGCCGCCCGGCAAGCCAGCCGCCGGATATGCGCCGAGTAACAATGCTTGCATGGACGTATCGACCTCCGAAACGGGTATTGCCATCGCGAATAAGGCGCAAGCGGCATGTTCTTAATTAACGCAATTCGGCCGCCATGAAACAGGAATTGTCAGAAAAACAATCTTTTCGCACAGCCTTTCCGAACGATAACGAGGGATGCGCACAACAAAACGGCAACCTTCTCGGAAAAATTCCGCGAAGGTTGCCGTCTGGCGATGCAAGCTATGCAGTCGACGATTTGAGACAAGCGCTTCATCTATAATGGCCTTATATTTGAAGCGTTAATCTATCGGCGACCGTTATAGATTCCGGCGACGGCCGAAGATGAGGGAGATGACGAACAGCACCAGGAACAGGAAGAAGAGGAATTTGGCTACGCCTACGGCTGCGCCGACGATGCCGCCGAATCCGAAGATGGCCGCGACGATGGCTACGAGCAGGAAAATAAATGCCCAGTATAACATAAGAACGCCTCCTAATTTGGATGATGGTCATACCTCAGCGGGATCGTGGCGGGTCGGGAAGGCCGAGCTTGTTCAATCGAACGGCTCTACCGCCTTGCCGAACGGGTGCGGTTCAAGTCCGCGGCGTTTTCAGATCGCCCTGTCGGCCCCGCTAGTTTCGAGCGTCGGTATGATCTTGCTGCATCCTTACCACTGCCCCAACCGGCTGAATCACCTTGGGATCGAGGCAAATTAATCCTACATTAACTTCATGATTTTAAACGCACGAGGGGTAAAAGCTTCGGCGCAGAGAGGCCCCGAACATCGTTTCGCGGCCAGGCGGCAAGGGTAATTGACGATATGCAAGAGAGATTGAAATTCCCCGAGAAAGGAAGGTGATACGCATGAGCAACCAGGCATTGATGGCTTGGAGCGTTGTCGTCGTCGCGATCAGCTTCGCCGCCCTCTGCGTATACTTGATCGTCACCTTGAAGGCGGCCAGGGAGACGCTGGTCTCCGTCCAAGGCACGATCAAGGAAGCGAACCAGACGGTTGGAATGCTGCATACCAAAGTCGAGGACTTGACCAACAACGTCAAAGTCATCTCGGAGGACGTGAAGAACAAGATCCGTTCGACGGACGACTTTTTCCAGGCTGCCCGCAATGCAGGAACGACGCTGAAGGAGACGACGGGAGCGGTAAGGGATATCTCGTCGACCTTGTCGCGGGCGGTAAGGCAGCAGGTGGCAGCGCTTGAGCCCGGCCCGGAGAATAAAAAGACGTGGACCGAATGGTTTAAGATCGGCATGAACGTCGTATCCGCCGTTCGCAGCGCCAAACAGCAGAGCAAGGAAGAAAAAGCGGTTCTTGCTGCCGAACAGCACGAAGAGGAGCACCGTTTGTACGACAGCGCCGCGTATGTGCCGGAACCGTTTCAACCGGGTTCGCACCGGGTATATAACGGTCACAGTCACAACTGAAATTTAAAGGAACGGAATAGTGCAATAACGCAGCCGATACAAGAAGAACGACAAGGAGGAATCTAACATGGATAGAGCGTACGCCAAGCTGGTAAACAACGGACTCGAAGCGTTTGACACGGTAAAGGATCTGCATCGCCAAGGCTACCGGGAAGAAGAAATTTACGTACTGGCGCACGGCGAGAGCCGCACGGACCGGATCGCGGACGTGTCGAACGCCAATACGATCGGCGCTTCCGAAGAAGGCGTCATTCAATCCGTGGCCAACTTGTTCAGGGATCGGGGCGACGAGCTCAGGTCGAAAATCAAGGCGCTCGGATTCGACGCCGACGAGGCGGAGCAGTACGAAGCGGAGCTCGATCGGGGCAAGGTGCTCGTTCTGGCGAAGCATTGAGCATTCTAACTGCGCGGATCGCTTTCCAAGGTTAGGGAAGCTGGGTGACGGGAATAAGGAATGAGAGGCTTTTGCCTGCTCATTCCTTATTCCCGTTTGCCGGCTTTGCTTTACAGCGACCATCGGCTGCGATAACTTTAACGTATGATACAGGCGAGGAGAATTGGACAAATGAGCATTTTGGTCGTAGACGACAATCCGATGAATGTGATGGTTGTCCGGGAGATGCTGAACCGGTCGGGATACGAGGATGTGCAGATCGCCTATTCAGCCGATGAGATGTTCGATATACTTAGGTCGGATAATCGCGGCGCTCAGGCGCCAACGTCGGTCAACCTGATCCTGCTCGACCTGATGATGCCCGGCATGGACGGAATCGAGGCATGCGGCTTGCTTCAGAAGGACGAACGCCTGCGAGATATTCCGGTCATCATGGTGACCGCGATCGGCGACTCCCGCAAGCTTGCGGAGGCGTTGGACGCGGGGGCGACGGACTACGTAACCAAGCCGATCAACAAGATCGAGCTGCTCGCGCGAATCAGGTCGGCCCTTCGCCTGAAGTCCGAGCTCGATTGGCATAAAGAGCGCGATCGAAGGCTGCATGAGGAACTGAGCCTGGCCAGGCAAGTCCAGGAAGCCGTCATGCCCAACGACGTCGATGGCGAGAATCTGAGCGTGGAGGCATATTTCCGGGCTTCCGAGGGATTGGCGGGAGACTTGTATGCCTGGCATGCGCTCGATTCCAAGCATTATATAATTGCCATCATGGATGCGATGGGACACGGGATCTCATCTTCGCTGATCAGCATGTTCACCGCGTCGGTGCTGCACGAAGCGATGCGCACGACCGTAACGCCGAAGCGGATCGTCCAGGAGCTCAACCGCCGCTTGCTGCAGCTGCAATACGAGAACGAGATGGTCCAGTACTATTGCACGGGCATTTGCGCCTGGATCGATTTGGAGAACGGAATCATCGAATACGTCAATGCAGGCCACCCGCCAGGGCTACTTGCGCGAGGCGACGGCGGTACGCAGCAGTTGAGCGCGACGGCGCCGCCGATCGGGATGTTCGAGCAGATGGACGTGCAGATGGAGACGGCGAACATTCGGACGGGAGATGTCCTTCATTTATTCACGGACGGCTTGCTCGATCTGTTCCCGGGCGACATGGAGCAGAGAATCGAGCAACTCATGGGTACCATTCTCGAAGCCGCGGGCGATCACAAAGCGCTCGAAGACTTGCTGGTCAGGGAGTCTCTGGACCGGCGGCCGGACGACCGCTGTCTGGTCCGAGTCGAGGTTAAGAAGGCGCTGCGTTAAAGCAGCATAGGATCACCGGCAAATCTACATAGCAAGCTAGTCCGATCAATTGCAAAGACGCTGTCAAAGCGAACGGCTTTTCTCAGCGGCTAAAGGTGCGTGGTATTACAATGACCGATTTTTTAGATATAAGTCCGTATGACGAGCGCCTGGAGAAAATAGAGATCGAAGGCCTTCTCGAAGCGTTGTTTAAGCGTTACGGATACGATTTCCGCAACTACGCCTATCCGTCGCTGCGTCGTCGAATCTGGCATCGCGCATCGATCGAGCAGCTCGATACGATATCTTTGCTGCAGAATCTGGTGCTTCACGATCGCGAGGCTTTTGAGCGGCTGCTGGCGGATCTGGTCATTCCGGTTACGGAAATGTTCAGGGATCCGGGGCTGTTCAAGGTTCTTCGAGCGCGCGTAATGCCGATCCTGAAGCAAGCCTCATTCATTCGGGCCTGGCATGCGGGATGTGCGACCGGCGAGGAAGCGTACTCGATGGCGATCCTGCTGGACGAGATCCAGATGCTGAACCATGCCCGCATCTATGCGACGGATATCAGCGAGGCAAGCTTGCAGCGCGCCCGGCAGGGCTTGATCTCGCAGGAGCGCATGAGCCTTTACGCGCATAACTACGAGTTGTCGGGAGGCAACGCACGGTTCGATTCCTTCTACGAGACGAATCACGGGCAAGCGATGCTGCATGCCAAATACCTCGAACGAATCGTCTTTGCCGAACACAACCTCGTGACGGATCGTTCGTTTAACGAGTTCCAGATCATTTTTTGCCGCAACGTCATGATTTACTTCGATGCCGGACTACGCGAGCGCGTCCATTCGCTCCTGTACGAGAGCTTGTCTCCCGGCGGTTTTCTCGTCTTGGGCAACAAGGAATCCGTCGCCTTCACGAGCTTCGCCGGACGCTACGAGACGTGGAACGACGAGTACCGAATTTATCGCAAACCGCGCTGAATACAGCCGCGATCGCGCTTGGCGAACGGTTCAAAGGGCCTTCCCTCGGGTAAAATTACAAAAAGGCGAAGGATTCGTTTGCCGCCTATAAGGAGGGAATGGCCATGGGAATCACGATCGGTATTTTTGAAAGTGAACAACGTGTCCTCGACGCCGTGGAGCTGCTGCGCGCGAACGGCGCGCATCAGGGCGATGTCCGCGTCATCGTCAAGAGCGAGGAGAACGTGCCGCTTCTGTCCGGCAGCGACGCGATCCAGGTCGAGAGCATCACCGGAATCAAGGAAGCCAGGGACCGCTCCTATGGCGACCGCGATGGCGACGGTTCTTGGGGCGACGAGGGCGTAGTTCCGCTTCCGGCAGCCGGCCTTCTGGCGACCCCGCAGGTCAGCGGAACGGGCGGATACGTAGGCGGCGTCATTCCGGCAGGCGTCGCGGCGGCGGGCTTTGCGGCTCCGTCCGGCGGATTGCTGGATTGGGACGGCGACGGTCCGGACACCGGCGACGTACTGTCGGATCTCGGCTTGCCGGACCGTGACGCGAGCCGGTTGGCCGGCGAGGTGAATGACGGCCGCTATCTTGTCGTCGTTGGCGAGCGTCCCGACGATCAAGCGAGCAGCTTGCTGAGTCAAGCGGGCGCTGTCGAAGTGCTCCATTGACAGCAAGCGCCATAAAAAAGAACCGGTCTGCGCTACTTTGGCAGACCGGTTCTTCGATTGCGGAGTCCGACGAGATCGTCCAGCGGATGCGCTATGCCCTGCACGGCGTCAAGCAGCACTTCGCTCGCGAGCATGCTGTATACGGCGCCGTTGCCTCCGTATCCCAGCGCCGCGTATCGTCCAGGGCGTTCGGGGTCTTCCCCGATCCAGGGCAAGTTGTCATTGGATTCGCCGAACGTGGCGTTCCAAGCGAATTCGGTTTCGAGCGAGAGTTCCGGAAACAGCTTGCGGGCTTCCTCCAACAGTTGCTTCGCATTCTTGTCCAGATCGCTCTGTGAGGTTACGGGCATTCGGATATCCTCGTCGAAGCCGCCGAACACGATGCGGCTGTCCCGCGTCGTCCTGGCATACAAATAAGGCCTTGCCGTCTCCCACAGCAGCCACCTTTGATGCCAATCCGCCAAGGAAGGCACGATTCGCGTCGCGATCGCGTAGGTGCGTGCGAGCTTGACGCCGAGGCCGCCGACTCCGGCGATCTCCGGTTGATAGCCGACTGCATAGATGACAGAGGACGCCTTAATCGTGCCGCCTGACGTGTGGCACAACAAATCGCCCTTCGGTCCTTCGACGGATCTCAGGGCTGTACGCTCGTAAACGCGCGCGCCTCTCCCCTCCGCTTGCTCGGCGAGTCTGATCGCCATTCGGTGGGGGTTCACCTCGCCGTCGCCGTTCGTCACGATGGCCGCAGGTTTGGCAAAAGGGAAAATGGCGCGAATGTCGGCCTCTTCCAGCCAATCGACGCTGAAGCCATTCGCACGGAGCGTTTCGTATTCTTTTTTGAGCTTCGGGACATCGGCGGCGGAGCTGGCAAAATAAAGACTGCTGCGCCTTTTAAACGCAACGTCCTCTGGGAGGGTTTCCGCAAGCTGGCACAGCCGCTCCACGGCGCTTTTGCAGGCGCTGTAAAATTGCACGGCCCGATTGTCGCCGAGCTGGGACAAGAGGTCCGTCAACATGATATCATTGGAATATTGAAGCAGGCCGGTGCTGGCAGCAGAACTGCCCGAGCCGATCTGTCCTTCGTCGATCAGGACGACAGACAAGCCGGCAGCTGCCAGAGCACTGCCGACGAGCGTACCGGTCAAGCCGCCGCCGACGATCAGAACGTCGCACCGCTCGGATGTGCCGGAGAAGGGCGGATACCGACCGGGCTCGCCGCCGGCGGACGGCCAGAGCAAGGAACCAAAGTGTAGCGGTAGCAATGGAACGCCTCCGTCATTAGGGATTCGTCCAAGTATGTCCGAAACTGTCTTGGGTTAGACGAGAGGCAGCAGGTAGTAAATAATCAAGTAGAGCACGCCGAAGAAAATAATCAAATATGCGGCATACTTGATAAAGGTCGACCAAACCATGCTGGAGTCCGACTTTTCTTGCACCTCGTGCCTTTCGATGTCGACGTCCTTGTTCATGATGTTCAGCTCCCTCGTGATAATTTTATCCAGCGTTGGGTTATGCTTCTTTACCCGGCCCCGGACGGCCCCAAACAACAGGTATTTCGCTTAAAAAAGCTGTTTCAATAGACAAGGTCGATGGGTAATAAAATTTATGAATAACGGAGAGGGGTTTCGTATGCAAAACGATAAATTGACTTTTCAAACAGAAAATCTTGACGGCCTTACCGTCGTTCGGATCGCAGGCGAGCTCGACCTCGAGGTTGCGTCGCAGATGAGATCCGTGATGGAGCCCTTGATGGAATTGTCCGACCGCAAGCTCGTACTTAATCTTCGGGATCTCAAATACATCGATAGTACCGGCATCGGCATTTTGATCAGCATCGTGAAGGCTCGCCATTCCCGCAATGCCCCGTTCGGAGTAGAAGAAGTGCCTTCGACGATTCAAAAATTATTCGACATGACGGGAATTACCCCGTTCTTGGCCGCTTCTCCCAATGCTTAACGCGAGCGAGCAATTACATTCCGAAGGGAACGAGGACGAAACAACGATGAGAAACGATGGGACAGTGACGCTTACGGTACCCGCCAAAGCCGAGTTCGTTGATATTATCCGATTGACCTTGTACGGCATAGCTGCAAAGATGAAGTTTTCATTCGAAGAGATCGAAGATATGAAGGTTGCCGTCTCGGAGGCTTGCAACAACGCCGTTTTGCACGCCTACGACCATTCTCAGCCGGGCCATATCGAGGTGTCTTTCACCATCATGAACGAAGACCGTCTTCAGATCGCGGTGAGCGATTCCGGCGTCAGCTTCGAACAGGTGACCGATCGGTCCACTTCCACCTTGCATGGAAAGTCCATCGATGAAATCCAGTCGGGCGGATTGGGACTTTACCTGATGCAAGCTTTGATGGACGAAGTGGAGATTCGAAGCAATCAAGGCACAAGCGTCATCCTAACAAAACGGCGGCTGGCGCAAGAAACGGTATGAGTCTTCAATCGAGCGCCCGTCTGCCCGACGACGCGATCTTGAAGCTGTTGGAATACCAAAAGACGCTGCGAAACGAACTGGCCGAAGAGCTGATACGGCACTACGAGCCGCTCGTTCGCATGGCTGCGCATAAAATGTCGCGCAGCCATCTGAGCTTGCAAGAGGATCTGTTCCAGGTCGGCCGGATGACGCTCTTCAGGCTGCTCAAGCAGTTCGACCCTGATCTGGGCATGCCGTTCGAACCATACGCGATGAAGAGCATCGTGGGACAGATGAAAAATTATCTCCGCGACAAGTCCTGGTACATTCAGGTGCCAAGACGCATCAAGGAAAAGGGACTCGTCGTACAGCAAGCGATCGACGAGATGACCGTACGCCTCGAGCGTTCGCCGAGCGTCGAGGAGATTGCCGAGTTCCTGGAGATGAGCGTCGAGGATACGCTTGAGGTGTTGGCCGGACGCGAGCTGCATCATTACGTTTCCCTCGACACCCCCGTTTCCCAGGAAGAAAATACGGCTACGCTCGGTGAATTGATCGGCTCAACCGCCGACGATTTTGCCGGCGTCGACCGCCGTATCGACCTGCAGGAAGCGATGATGAAGCTGAAGCCCGAAGAACGGCAGGTGCTGCTGCTCCTGTACGAAGAAGGGCTGTCCCAGCGGAGTGCGGCCGATCGGCTCCAGGTATCGCAGATGAGCATCTCCCGGATTCAGCGTCGCGCCATCGAAAAGCTGAAGGGCTGGCTTACCGAACCCGGCGAGGACGAAGACTCCGATTAATTTCCAACTCCATAGACTGTTTCTACCGTCCGTCCGCCGGGTAATAATCGGTAAGCTACACCATTCACTTCGCCGAAGGCGGTGGACATGATGACAGTCAAATATCGAATCGAATGCTTCGAATGCGACATCGTGGTCAGGCAAAAAGACGAGGCCCATACACTTAGCATCCAATCCCGCAAAACGCCACTTGGCAACGGCAACCGGTTAGCCGAATATGCATCCGAGCAAGAAGCTGTACATGCTGCAGATCAGCTCTGCCAGTCGTACACCATTGCGAGGGAATTCGGCTACCATCTCTCAGGAGGAGAATTCGTCAGAGACGGCGTTCCTTCCATCGAAGTCGTATCGCTGCTCAGTCAGGAGCTCGACGCATCCGATCTGAAGTCGCTTCTCAATAGGGAAGCCATCAAGCACGGCATTCAGGAGACAGGTTGAAACCGGTTGCAACATAAATGAGGGCCTCTGCGGAGGCCCTTTTTTAATGCTTTTCAGTCCATTTTTTAATCATTGTAAGGCTTGATTCCCTTGGCTCCCTTTTTAACCTGGGCGGCTGCGAATCGTGGCGGACAATAGCGCGTTCGAAGGGCTTGGGCTTTTAGGTGATTTGGCAGACCAAAAACCTGCATTTGTACATGTATTTTCAACCGATCCGTCGCATGGGATGAAATACATGCAAATATGCAGGTAAATTCAAAGCACAAGCCGGAAATCCGGCTCATTTAGGAAAATAACTGCGCTTTTGCAGTTATCGTATCCAAAAGGGACGACGCCGGCCCAAACAGATGTATATTTGCAGGTATTGTGACGCAAGAACGACACAGGCTATCATAGGCCAAACAATAGGGCTAAACCATGGCAACGGGTGTCCGAATGAATAGCCATCGACCGACGATTCGCGCAAATCCAGATTCGAATATCAGTCGTCAAAAGGCTGGGAAGGCAACGATCGCTTTAGCAGCCACGAAAAGGTCGCGAAGGCAGTCATTGAAGCGATCACTATAGCGGCTTCTCAGGCTTTCTCCTGGATCGGGTCGCTGACGAGGCCTTCCTCGCTCAGCTCGCTGCCGGTCTTGACGCGCTCCATGTCGCGTCCGAGCCGCTTCAGATCGTCGAAATCCTGGACCATCGAGCCGTTCATCGCTTCCTCGACCGGGCGCGTCTCGATCGGGCCGGAGGGCTCGCTGTCTTCTTCGGGCCGGTAAGCGACGCTCTCGCGTTCCGTCTTGTCAGGCTGGATGCCGGCGCCTGCCGCTACGTCTTCCCGTAAGTCAGGTTGTTTGGGTTCGTTCATCTCGATCGCCCCTTTACGAAAATTCGCACAGACAAAAGCCAATCCCGAGCGGGGCTCGGGGTTGGCTTTTGAAGGTTATTCAGTTCGGTTTAGTGGATTCCTGAAGGGACCCGGTAATGTCGTCCTTAGCGGAATTCATGCCGTCCTTCGCGCTCGACAGTGCCGACTTGGTCGAACTGATCATATCTGAAGCTTGCTGGCCGACTTTAGAGGCCAATTCTTGAGTCTTGGTTCCGGCTGTGGAAGCCCATTCCTTGGATTTATCCATGGACTTGCTGTATGCGTTCATCAGATCCTGGCGAGTCTCTTTACCTGGTTTCGGAGCCAGAAGCAACGCTGCCGCTGCGCCAACTACGCCGCCGATTACAACACCTTTTACCATCCCTGCCATGTGAATTCCTCCTTGTAATGGCATCGCCATTTTGTTATATGTGTTATCGTCCTGCATGAGCTTTTTTACCCGGGCGAGTAAGCACTGAATCATTGCGGACTTTCCGCAAGGCGTGCTTTAGACTACAATAGGTAGCAGATGATCAAAGAGGGCGAGGACGTTCATGGAATCACAAGAATACGGCGGCAGCCTGTCTTCGTACAGCTGGAGCCGCAGCGAATCCGAGCGGGACAGAAGGCCTTGGGGCAGGATCGATTTTATTCTGATCGGGATTCTGATGCTCGTCTCGGCCTGGTTGTCGCTTCACGACCTGGGCAACCGGCATGCGCCCCAGACCTTCTGGCGGCCCGACGTATCCGGAGAAGGCTTCGTGACAGACTTTGGAGAGACGCGCCAAGTCGGCCGCATCAGTCTGTACGAGGGACCGGGCGCCGCGGGCGAGACGCAGATCGAATCGTCTACCGATGGCATCAATTGGTCGCCTTATCTCACGGTCGAGCATAAGACCGGGCGGGTATTCACCTGGATGGCGGAGGACAAGCCCGTCAGCGCGCGGTATATGAAATTTACGGCCAAGCGCACCGGATACAGTCTTTACGAGGCCGGCTTTTTCGAGGCGGCTACGAAGGCGCGGATCGCCATCGCGAGTATCGAGCCTGCGGGAACCAAGGGAGAGACCTCGGCTGGCGGCGGCGAGCAGGTGTTCGACGAGCAGGACGAGGCGCCTTACCGGCCGGACTATCGCAACAGCATGTATTTCGACGAGATCTATCACGGTCGTACCGCTTATGAATTCATCCATGAGATCCAGCCCTACGAATGGACGCATCCGCCGCTCGGCAAATGGCTGCTCACGTTCGGCATCCGACTGTTCGATATGACGCCGTACGGGTGGAGGTTCATGGCGGCCGTGTGCGGCACGCTGATGGTGCCCGTGTTTTACGCGGCAGCCAGGGCGATGTTCCGCAGCACGAGGTATGCGTTCATCGCGGCGTTGCTGCTGGTGCTGGAAGGCTTCCATCTCGTCCACTCGCGGATGGCCAACGTCGACATTTTCGGCGTGACCTTCACGATTTTGATGTATACGTTTATGTACAAGTACGGAGAGAGAAAATGGGAAAGCGGCGGCTTCGGTCGAAGCTTCGGCTATCTGGCGCTGTCCGGCATTTTTTTCGGATGCGCTTCGGCGGTCAAGTGGAACTACATGTACGGCGGCGCCGGCCTTGCCATCCTGCTGTTCCTGGCGCTCTTCCGGCGTTGGCGCGAGTCCCGCTGGGAATATGGCAGCTCGTATCTCAAAAAACTAACGCTGACGCTGTTGTCGTGCGTGATCTTATTCGTGGTCGTACCGGCGGGGATCTATGCAGCTTCATACATTCCTTATGAGAAGGCGACCAAGGCGGACGACGGGCTGAAGGATCTGCCTCGCTACCAAAAGGATATTTACAACTATCATAAAGGCGTCAAGGAGAAGCACCCGTACTCGTCCAAATGGTATACGTGGCCCGAGATGCTGCGTCCGGTCTGGTACTACGGCGGCAAGGATCTGGAGAAGGGGGATGCGCAGAGCATCGCGGCCATCGGCAATCCGTTGATCTGGTGGGGCGGCTTGGCGGCCATGCTGCTTTCCTGGTGGCTGGGCGTGCGCAACAGGGACAAGGCGGTGCTGACGATCGCGGTCATGTATTTGTCGTTTTACGTGCCCTGGATGGTTTCGCCGAGGAGTATCACATTCCTGTACCACTACTTCCCGATGGTGCCGCTGCTGATCCTATCCATCGTGTGGATGCTCCGCTGGCTGGAGCAGCGCTGGTATTACGGCAGGACTTTCACCGTGCTCGTCGTAGCCGGCGCCGCCGTTTTGTTCGTCTGGTTCTATCCCGTCCTGACCGGCATGACCATCAGCCGCGAGTGGATGAACTTCGGCATACGCTGGCTGCCGAGCTGGGGATTCTGATCGATATTAGTCCTGAAGTTCAGGCAAGCTGAGGAGGAAACCGCATGGCTGCTGTGGTGACGCTGTCCGTCGTCGTCCCGATGTACAACGAGGAAGAGGTCATTGAGACCACTTACGGGAAATTGACCGAGGTGCTGGAGGCGACCGGGGAGAGCTACGAGCTCGTGTTCGTTAATGACGGCAGCCGGGACAGGACGGCCGCCATCGTACGCGGGATCTGCGCCCGGGATGCCAGAGTGAAGCTGCTGGACTTCGCCCGTAACTTCGGCCACCAGATCGCCGTGACCGCGGGGATGGACCACGCTTCGGGGCGAGCCGTCGTACTGATCGACGCGGATCTGCAAGACCCTCCGGCATTGATCCCGCAGATGCTGGCGCTCTGGCGCGAAGGCTATGACGTCGTCTACGGCAAGCGGATCTCGAGGCAGGGCGAGACATGGTTCAAAAAAACGACCGCCAAGTGGTTCTATCGCACGCTGGCGGCGATGACCTCGGTCAATATTCCGGTCGATACCGGCGACTTCAGGCTTATGGACCGCAAGGTTTGCGACGCATTGAGCGGCATGCGCGAACGGAGCCGTTTCATCCGGGGGATGGTGGCCTGGGCGGGATATCGCCAGATCGGTCTCGAATATGCGCGCGAAGAGCGTTTTGCCGGCGAGACCAAGTATCCGCTGCGCAAGATGGTCCGGCTGTCGCTGGACGCGATTACCTCCTTTTCGACCAAACCGCTCAAGCTCGCCGGCATCCTCGGGTTTCTGCTGTCGGCTGCGGGCTTCATCTACCTGATCGTCGTCATTTGCCAACGCATCTTTACCGACACGACGACTGCGGGATGGACATCGCTTATCGTCATCAGCCTGTTTTTTCACGGAATCACGCTATCGCTGCTTGGCGTGCTGGGCGAGTATATCGGCCGCATCTACGAGGAGTCCAAGCGGCGCCCGTTGTATCTGGTGGCGGACAAGCTGAACTTCGAGGGTGCGGAGGACGTTTCTCGCGCGCCTCGGGAGCTCACGCCTTACGAGCTGCGCAGGTGATTGCGCCGAAACCTATAAAAACGGGACATCGCGAGCGCTATACGCGCCGTCATGTCCCGTTTTTTTGCTTACTTATAGCGCTCTCTGGATGGCGTCATCGCCGTCTTGCCCGGCCGCTTCGCGCAGCAGCTCGATCAAATGGCGTATCGCGGGATCGCGCCATTTTTTGCGGTGTATGACGATCTGGGTATAGAAGGTGATGTCCGGATGCGAAAAAGGAAGCCGGATCAGCCTGCCATCCTCGAGCTCCCGCACGACTGCGATGCGCGGCAGCAAACCGATGCCGAGGCCGTAGGACACGCACTGCTTGATCGCCTCGAGGCTGCCGAATTCATGGTGCACGTCGTATGAGACGCCGTGCTTGCCCAACAGCTTTTCGAAGGCATTGCGATAAGTGCACGTATGCTCGGTCGCGATATAAGATTGGCCGTTCAAGTCTGCGGCGCAGATCTGGACGGCCTGCTGCAGCCGGTGTCCCGGGCTCGCGACGAGCACCAGCTCCTCCTCGCGCAGCTTGATCGTCTCGATGTCCTCTTCCTGGATCGGCTGGTCGAGGACGATGCCCAGGTCGATCTCGCCGGCCTTGATCAACTGCAGAATCTGGGTCTCCGTGATCGGATGCACCTGAAGATTGATCTCGGGATAGACGCGGCGGTATTGATGGAAGACCGGGGGCAGGAAGTAGGAGAAGAGCGATTCGATCGTGCCGATATCCAGATGTCCCTTGGCGGGCCTGGAGATCAGATGCTTGGAGCTCTCGTACAACGCCAGGATCTGCTCGAACGTATCGCGCAGCTGTTCGCCGGCCGAGGTCAGGCGCATCGATCTGCCGAATCGTTCGAACAGGACGACGCCGTACTCCTGCTCCAGCTTCTGGATGTGCGTCGTAACGCTGGACTGCACGTAGCCCAGATTCTCGGCCGCCTTGGTGAAGCTGTGGCAGCGCGCTACCTCGATGAACGACCGGATATAAATAAAGTCCACATTTGCCACCACCTGTCTGAGGGCGGATCAGTGCCTGTGCAGCGAGCCGAGCAGCATCAGCGCCAGCCAATTAGCCGGAGGCTTCGGGCGGGGGCGCTTCGTCTCGTGAGGTTGACGTTCGAATGCCCATCGCCGCTCGTATTCTTTGACCGCGTTATCCCATATTCTATAAGCCGCGTGGTCCTGGATCAACAACTAAATCGCCCCCTCGGTCTTTTGTTGAGGAATATCTTATCATCCTCGCGGGACCGTGGGTTATCGAGCGATTTGCATGCCGATTATCGATAATATCGATGGAAACGCCATCATTGGGCGATACCGATACGCGCAGTGCCGCACCGGCTCGAGTCAGGCAAGTCAGGGGAGGGCAGGCAGGGCAGGGCAGGGTAGCGCAGGCAGGACAAGTCAGGGCAAGTCAGGGCAGGATAGCGCAGGCAGGCAGGGCAGGGCAAGGCAAGGCAAGGCAAGGCAAGGCAAGGCAAGGCAAGGCAAGGCAAGGCAAGTCTGCTCAGGAACGCAATGTATCCGTCCGGTAGCCCGTCGGCGTCGCGCCGAAAGCGCGTCTGAACTGCTTGGAAAAATACAAGGCGTCTTGAAACCCGACGGAGGAGGCGACCTGCTCGACCGTCAGCTCGGGCCGCTCCCGCAGAAGGCGTTTGCCGCGGTCGATCCGGATGCGCGTCAGAAAAGCGATCGGCGTCACGCCGGTATGCCGCTTGAACAAGCGGGACAGATAAGCCCGGTTGTAGCCGAGCGTCTCCGCCATCGACTCGATCGACACCGGCTCGGCGTACTGGGTGGCGAGATAGCCGATCACCTGGCGGACGAGCTCTTCGCCGTGCGTGTCTGCCATCGGCGGCTGCTCGGCACGCTCCGCTCCTGCCGTCATCAAGGAAGCGAGCAGGAGATGAAGCAGGCCCGCGGCTTCGAGCGATGCCGAAGCACTACGCGCGCGGAAGGAAGCGTAAATCTCTCGGCATCGCTCCGCGGGCGTCCGCGAGTCGCCGCTGTCGACGACGAGGCGTTCCGTGCCCAGGCCGGCCTCGGCCAGCAGTTGCTCCGCCCGGTCTCCGGCGAAGGCGACCCAGCGGTAGCGCCAAGGATCGTCCGAGTCCGATTCGTAGCTGAACAGGCGTTTGGGCCGAATCAGGAATGTGTGTCCGGGGCCGAGCGCGTGAGCGCGGCCTTCCGTCTCGAAAATGCCGTGTCCGGAAATCACATGGTGCAGCAGGTAATAGTCGACGACCTTCGGACCGACGCGATGCGTAGGCCGGGTCTGGCTCTCGCCGGCGAAAAGAGCGGCAAGTCCCTGCGGAAGCGTAGGCGCGGGATTGGAGGCCACGCGGTAGTCGGGCGCTTGGGTCATTGGGATCCGGTCTCCTTGTTGTGCATCTATTCGCGATTGTACCTCACAAAGTCACATTTCTCCATAGAGACCGCATTTCAAGCCATTTCCCGTTCGCGCCTTCCGGCGTTATACTGATAGTAAATCGCAGCCCTAATTCAGGAGGAATCCCATCATGCCTCATTATCCGACGCTTCGCGAACAATTCATCACCCGCCTCGGCGAGGGCGAGTCCGACATCCGCATTTTCGCTGCGCCGGGCCGCGTGAACCTGATCGGCGAGCATACCGATTACAACGGCGGTGCCGTCTTCCCGGCCGCGCTGACGTTCGGCACGACGCTGCTGATTCGGCCGCGCGAGGACCGTCAGCTGCATCTGGCGTCGACGAACTTCCCGCAGTCGCGGCTCGTCCCCGCGGACGATCTCGTCTTCTCCGAAGAGGACGATTGGACCAACTATCCCAAAGGCGTCGTCTGGGAGCTGGCACAGCGAGGCATCTCGCTGTCGCGGGGCTACGACATTCTCTTCCATGGCGAGATTCCGAACGGTGCGGGGCTGTCCTCGTCCGCTTCGATCGAGGTCGTTACCGCGTTCGCGCTGCTGACGCTCGAAGGCCGCAAGACGGATACGGTGGAAATCGCGCTGTGGTCGCAGCATGCGGAGAACGAGTTCGTCGGCGTAAAGTGCGGAATCATGGATCAATTCGCGGTCGCCAACGGGCGCAAGGATCATGCCATCCTGCTCGATTGCGACACCTTAAAATACGAGCTCGTTCCATTCGAGTCGGGCGACTACAAGCTCGTCATCGGCAACACGAACAAGCGCCGAGGACTCGTGGACTCCGCTTACAACGAGCGGCGGGCGCAGTGCGAGACTGCAGTCGCCGATCTGAAGGCGGCGTTCCATGAACTGACGCTGCTGGGGCAGCTTACGCTCGCCCAGTTCAATGAGCATGCGCATCTGATCGCCGACGAGACGGTCAGAAGACGCGCGCGGCACGTCGTAGAGGAGATCGACCGCGTCGGCCGCTCCGTGGAGGTGCTTCGCCAGGGCGATCTGGCCGCCTTCGGGCAGTTGATGAACGCGTCTCACGACTCCCTGCGAGACCTGTACGAGGTGACGGGCGCGGAGTTGGACGCCATGGTGGCAGCGGCGCGCGAGGTGCCGGGCGTGCTCGGCTCCCGCATGACGGGCGCAGGCTTTGGCGGCTGCACGATCTCGCTAGTGCACAAGGATCAGGCAGAGCGCTTCATCGCCGAGGTCGGCGAAAAGTATAAGGCGGCGACGGGATTGACGGCGGATTTTTACGTATGCGACATCGGCGACGGCGTGCACGAAATCAAGGAGGCGAACTGATATGGCGGTATTGGTGACGGGCGGAGCGGGCTATATCGGCTCCCATACGGTTGCGGCGCTGCTGGACAAGGGCGAAGAGGTCGTAGTACTGGACAATCTGTACCAAGGGCACAAGGAAGCGCTGCTCGGCGGCAAGCTGTACGAGGGCGACCTGCGCGACGAAGCTGTGCTGGACCGGATTTTTTCCGAGAACGAGATCGACGGCGTCATCCACTTCGCGGCCAACTCGCTGGTCGGCGAGAGCATGACGAATCCGGGCAAATACTACCATAATAACGTATACGGAACGCTCGTGCTGCTGGAGGCGATGAAGAAGGCGGGCGTCTCCCGCATCGTATTCTCCTCGACCGCGGCGACGTACGGCGAGCCGGAGAAGGTGCCGATCGACGAGTACGACCGCACCAAGCCGACCAACGCCTACGGCGAGACGAAGCTGGCCATGGAGAAGATGATCTCCTGGTTCGACGTCGCGCACGGCATCAAAAACGTCTCGCTCCGCTATTTCAACGCGGCGGGCGCCCATGAGAGCGGCAAGATCGGCGAGGACCATACGCCCGAGTCTCACCTGATCCCGCTCGTGCTCCAAGTCGCGCTCGGACAGCGCGAGTTCATCTCCGTGTTCGGCGACGATTATCCGACGGAGGACGGCACTTGCATCCGCGACTATATCCACGTCAGCGATCTGGCGGACGCGCACATCCGCGCCCTGGAACGGCTGCGCGGCGGCGGCGAGAGCGCGATCTACAACTTGGGCAACGGTACGGGCTTCTCCGTCAAGCAGGTGATCGACGTTTCCCGCGAGGTGACCGGCCATGCGATTCCCGCCAAAATCGTGCCTCGCCGCTCGGGAGATCCTGCGGTGCTGATCGCTTCGTCGGAGCGGGCCCGCGCGGAACTCGGATGGACGCCGAAGTTCGCCGATCTGCGCCCGATCGTCGAGAGCGCCTGGGCTTGGCATTCGGCGCATCCGAACGGGTACGGCAAATAAATGGCTGTCGGCGGCGCGTAGCGTGAGGCGATTGGACGTAAGGCGAGTGCATATATCGAGCGAGTGCAAATCGATTGACTGCATACCGGGCGAATGCATACCGGGCGAATGCATACCGATCGAGTGCATACCGGGCTAGTGCAACGTCTCGCGTAGCGCATGGCGCCAGGCAACAAGCGAAGCTATAGCAGACGAAGGGATGACGAGATATGAGCATCAAGGGCGAGACCGCGGACGGGAGCGGCATGACGGAGGCGAGCAGGGACGAGGTCGGTTCGTTAATTCGCAGATTGGTGCGCTTCGCGCTGAGGCGCGGCATGATCGGCGAGCTGGACGAGGACTATGCGCAAAACGCGCTGCTGGATTTGTTCGGGCTGGCGGGACCTGCGGGCGGACCGCTGCCGGAGGAAACGCTGGATAGCCCGATGCCCGTGCTGGAGCCGCTGCTGGACGCGGCCGCCGCGCTCGGCCTGATCCCGGACGACACGACGACGCAGCGGGACCTGTTCGACGCCCGGATTATGGGGCTGCTGATGCCCCGTCCTTCGGAGGCGTTGGCGGCGTTCGACCGGCTGTCGGCCGCGGACGGCGTGCGCGCGGCGACGGATTGGTTTTACCGGCTGAACATCGACTCCAACTACATCCGAATGGACCGGATCTCAAAAAACGGCTATTGGCTGCATCCGACGGACGACGGCGAGCTGGAGATCACGGTCAACTTGTCCAAGCCGGAAAAGGACCCGCGGGAGATCGCGCTGCTGCGCAGCCTGCCGCAGACCAAAGCCGAATACCCGAAGTGCCTGCTCTGCCGCGAAAACGTCGGCTATGCGGGCAGGCCCGATCATCCGGCAAGGCAAAACCTGCGGATTCTGCCGCTGGCGCTGCGGGGCGAACGATGGTTTTTCCAGTACTCGCCTTACGTGTACTACAACGAGCACAGCATCATCCTGCGCGGCGAGCACGTACCGATGCGGATCGTGCCCGAGACGTTCGAGCGGCTGCTGGACTTCGTGGACGCGTACCCGCACTACTTTGTCGGCTCGAACGCGGACCTGCCGATCGTGGGCGGCTCGATCCTGAACCACGATCACTTTCAGGGCGGCAGACACGTGTTCCCGATGGAAAAGGCGGGCGTGGCGGCGTGGGCGACGCACGGTGCGGAGCGCGCTGTACGCGGAGGCATCGTACAGTGGCCGATGTCCGCGCTGAGGCTGCGCAGCAAGGACAGGGCGGCGCTGCTGCGCACGGCCAACCGGGTGTTGGCCGACTGGCGCGCTTATAGCGATCCGTCCGCCGAAGTGTACGCGGCGAGCGGCGACGTGCCGCACAATACGATCACGCCGATCGCGAGACGCGCGGAGGGCGGCGAATACGAGCTCGACCTCGTACTGCGCAACAATCGTACGAGCGACGAGCACCCGGACGGCATCTTCCATCCGCACCGGGAACTGCATCATATCAAGAAGGAAAACATCGGCCTGATCGAAGTAATGGGCCTTGCTGTGCTGCCGGGACGTCTGGATGCGGAGCTGTCCCGGATCGCGATGCTGCTGACTGGCGAGACTGCCTACGATGCATCGGCAATCGGCGGCGGTCAAGGCGATGAGGCTTCGCATCCGCTCGCGAAGCATGCGGACTGGATCGCGGAGCTCGTCGCCGCGCACGGCACGGCGATGGCGCCGGACGCCGCGCGGGCCGCGCTGCAGGCGGCCGTGGGCGACAAGTTCCACGCCGTGCTGCGCGACGCGGGCGTGTTCAAGCAGGACGCCGCGGGCCGGGCGGCGTTCGGCCGGTTTCTGGCGTCGGCAGGCTTCGAGCCCGGCGGCGCGGAGTAGGCTGTATGCGGCTTCGAGCGTAGCAAAAACGCCTTTGTTGCCTGGCGGCGACAAAGGCGTTTTTTTGCTGTAAGGTGCTGGCTGTTCGGCCTGTACGGCACGCAATAATAGTCATCGACACTACGCTCAAAGCCTCGATAGTCTGCGAATAAGGATGTGCGGCATCGTTATTGCGCCCGGATCGTCCGTATGCTGGCGAATAAGGAAGTGCGGTTTCGTTATTGCGCCCACATAGCTCGATTGCTTGGGGGGGAGAGTCTGGCTCAACTCTACTGCATGCACACTATCCGTTTCCTACGAATAAGCGTTTGGAACATCTCTACTACGCCCGCTTTTTGTATCCGCCTGTTATCCGCCAGTCATCCGCAGCCCAAGACACGGCCCCATTTAACCCCGCAGCTTGCCGAGCTCCGACACGAGCGCTTCGACCTCGCTGATGCTGAACCGGTCCTTGGAGGCGACCATATCGTAAATATCCTTGAGATCCTCGTAGCGATCGGCATTGAAGTGCGACGCCTGCATCGCGGCCCCCGAAGCCATCCGCAGCTTCGTCTTGATCGCTTCGATCATATATTCTACGTTCTCTTGTGTCGGCTTGGTAAGATCCATTCCCGCAGCATCCTCTCTCGATATAAGCTCATCCCATTGTATCACAGCGGAGCCCGCTCCGCGCTGGCATAACCGGACGGCGCATGATACGCTGTAACCTGAAGAAGCCATCATCGAAAGGAGCAGGACGATGACCGCGAACCGCGTCCCAGGCGCATCGCCTCTATTTTTTGCAGCCTCCGGCGCGCAGGAGCTCGAGCGCTTTTTTCGAAGCGCGTTCGAACGCCATCCCGGCGAGCCGATCGTTTTTCTCTGCATCGGCACGGACCGCTCCACCGGGGACAGCCTCGGTCCGCTGGTCGGCACGATGCTAGAGGAGCGCGGCGTAAGCGGCGTGATTGGGACGCTGCGCGAGCCTTGCGACGCGGACAGGCTGGGATACGAAGCTTCCGCGCTGCCCGCGGATGCCGTCGTGATCGCGATCGACGCTTGTCTCGGACGACCGGAGAACGTCGGCAGGTTTCTGCTGGGACAAGGACCGCTTCAGCCGGCAAGGTCGGTTGGCGGGGCGCTACCGCCGGTCGGGGACTATAGCGTCGCGGCCGTCGTGGGCGAATTCGGTCCCAAACCTTATATTACGCTCCAGACGACCTCGCTGTACGCCGTGATGGAGATGGCGAAACGGATCGCCGATGCCGCAGCAGCCGCGCTTTACGGCGTTCGTCCCGAAGCATTCGGCGCGCGCGAAGCCGCAAGAGGCGCGGATGCATTTGAGTTCAATAACGATCGTTCGTTAAAATAAAATAAAAAAAACGGCGGAAGGATGTGCGCGATATGGCTCGCAACCGATTGACATTAACAAACGGGCTCGAAGTCTCGTATTTGGACGAGGGACGGGGCGTTCCTTTACTGCTGCTACACGGCTATTGCGGAAGCGCTGGTTATTGGGACGACGTGCTGCCCCTGCTGACGGCCCATGCGCGGGTCATTGCTCCAGATGCGAGGGGCCACGGAGAGACTGCGGCGACCGAAGGGACGTACTCGATGGAGCAGCTCGCGGGAGACGCGTTGCAACTGCTGGACGCTTTGAATATCGGGCAAGCGTTCGTGCTCGGTCATTCGATGGGCGGCTATACGGCGCTGGCGTTGGCCGAGCGCGCATCGGACCGGCTGCTGGGTCTGGGCTTGCTGCATTCCACGACATTTGCCGACGACGACAATGGCAAGGCGAACCGGGAAAAGGTGGCGGCGCGCATCTCCCGGGAAGGCATGCAGGGACATATTCGCGATCTCGTGCCGAAGCTGTTCTCGCCGGATAACCTGGCTCCGCTGCAAGCGCAGGTCGACCGGGCGCTGTCGATCGGCTGGGGCACATCCGCCGAAGGCGGCATCGGAGCGGCACTCGGCATGAAGGAGCGTCCCGACAGGCGCGGCGTACTCGAAGCGCTCGAGGCGCCGATTTTGCTGCTCGCGGGCGAGTCCGACAACGTGATAGGGCCGGACAAGCGGTTTCCGGTCGACGGCCCGGGCGTGACGCACCGCTTGCTCGAAGGCGCGGGGCATATGGGCATGATGGAGCAGCCGGCTGCCTTCGCGGAAGCGATCCTGGCATTCGTCGCCGCAGCGAAGCGAGGAGATGCCGATGTTTGATCGCGACTATTTCATGCGCATGATCAATCAGATGTCGGTCGCCTTCGGCGCGTTGATGGGACTCAAGCAGCAAGGCAAGCATGAAGAAGCGCTGCTGATGATCGACGAGTTCATGAGCAAAGAATTGCGCATGCGGGCAAGGCTGGCGCTCGGATTGTCGGATGCGGATCTGATCGCGATGTTCGGCGGCGGGGGACGCTCGGATGCCGAGGCGATCGGGGCGATCGGCGCCTTTTTGCAAGAAGAAGGCGACATTCTGGCGGACATGGGGCGCGAAGCGGAGAGCCTGCAGCGTCTGGAAAAAGCATTGCGCCTGATCGGTTACGTGCTGCGCACGCACGGCCCGGTCGAAGGTCTCGATTTGGAGCGGCGGATGGAGCAGCTGGTCGAAGGACCGGCGCGGCTGGACGGTTCTGCGCTGACGCTGCGCGCAGCCTGGGAATGGCAGGAGCACGACGGACGTTATGCGGATGCCGAAAACAGCCTGTACGAACTCTTCGACGCCGGCAATGCCGGAACGGAAGAAGGTTTGTCCTTCTATGATCGGCTGCAGACGCTGGATGACGAGGCGCTGGGGAGCGGCGGACTCTCGCGCGACGAGCTGCGCGAAGGCGTCCGTCAATGGAACAATCTGACGAAGGAGACGGCATCATGAGCGCGGAGACGATAACGGAGGAATTGAACGTCCTCGTCCGGGGAGCGATCCAAGAGGGCAAGCTGATCCAGGCGACCGTCAGCCAGCCCCGCAGCAAGACGGAGGAGACGCGAAAGATCGCCGTCCGCCCCGTCCTGCTGAAGGGCGAGCTGCATTATCAGTTCGAACGGTTCGCCGGCGCGAAGGCGCTTCATCAGAACCTGGCGCCCGGCGAAGCGGCGGACGAGCTGCTGCGCCTCGTCGAATGCGATTACCGGCAGGCGTTGCTGAAGACGCCTGAGAATGACATACAGATTCTCGTCAACAAAAAAGGCAAAGCCGCCGTTCTCCGCGGCGCGCCGACGGCCAAAACGGCGGGGGGCGGTGGCGTCCTTGCGTCGCCGCCTTCGCACAACCGGACCAAAACGTATGTGCTTCCCGAGGGAGAGCCGGTGCCTTTCTTGGAAGCGCTCGGCGTCATGACGCCAGAGGGACGGGTGATCAAGGCGAAATACGATAAGTATAGGCAGATTAACCGTTTTCTCGAGATGGTATCCGACGTCATCTCGCATTTGCCGGCAGACAGAGAGCTGACGATCGTCGACTTCGGCTGCGGCAAGTCTTATTTGACGTTCGCGCTGTATCATCTGCTTGCGATCAAGGAACGTCTGCCCGTGCGGATCATCGGACTCGATCTAAAAGCCGACGTCATCGAGGACTGCGCGAAGCTGGCCGACCGGCTGGGGTGGGACCGCTTGCGATTCGCGGTTGGCGATATCGCGGATTATGCCGACGCGGACCGTTTGGACATGGTCGTGACGCTGCATGCCTGCGATACGGCGACGGACGCCGCGCTGCTCAAGGCCGTAGGGTGGCAGGCTTCGGTCATCTTGTCGGTGCCTTGCTGTCAGCACGAGCTGATGCGCCAGATCGAACAGCCGGTGCTGAAGCCGCTGCTGCGGCACGGTATTTTAAAGGAACGATTTTCCGCACTCGTCACTGATACAGTGCGCGCTCAGCTGCTTGAGGTATCGGGCTATAAGGTTCAAATGCTGGAATTCATCGATTTGGAGCATACGCCCAAAAATTTGCTGATCCGTGCCGTTCGCAGCGATTCGCCGGTCTCCGCGCAAGCTTTGCAGGATTACGAAAAGTTCCGGGATTTCTTATCCATTTCGCCTTATATGGAAAATAATATGGAATTTAAGCAGGAAACGAAATAAATTAAAAATGTTATATTTACAAAGTTTGCCATTCATCTTGTCGGCAAATTCCCGGCTATGTTAGAATAAATCAATTGCCCCGGGTTAAAGGGTTAGTCCTTCCATGAAAAGGTGAGCCGATTGGAATTTCTACGGCCAGACTTTCTGTTATTCGTTTGTCTGTTTGTGCTGCTCGGCCTTTTCATTGCCTTGAATCCGATTTCCAGAACGCACAAGGCTTATCTGGCATTTCATTTTATTATGATGCTCTGGCCGCTCGGACAGGTCGGCGTGCGTTCTACGGACATCCCCTCCTACCAGCATTTCTACTTGACCGTATCCTTTGTCGCGCTTAGTTTGCTGGGGCCGGGCTGGCTCGCGTTCGTGCTGTTCCTCACGAGGCGCACGCATTATTTGCGAAGGCCGCCCCGTTTGCTCGCGTTTCTCATGCCAGCGTTTCTCTGCGCGGCGTCCGCGATCGTCAATCCGTTCGGCCAATTCCTGAGGCCGGAGGACGGGCAGTACGGAGACCGCGAATACGGTCCGCTTTTTTGGATCATGACTTTCGTTCAATTCGCGTATTTCTTTATCGCGCTTCTTCATATGTTCAACGCTCACCGGACGGTGCGCTCGCTCAACGAGCGCAAGCAGCTGGCGACATCCTTGCTCGGCATGTTCGTGCTGACGGTATTCGCGGTGCTCGATCTGCTGTTCAACGTCGTGCTGTCGCCTTGGCTAGGCGTGGTTCAAGGCCTTACCTCGGCCGGCATCGTTTTGTCGGACATCTGCTTCGTCATTGCCATCTACCGGTACGGCGTGTTCGATCTGGTCGATACTGCGAAGCACAAGATTTACGAGCAGGTAGAAACGGGAATCATCGTTATCGACGAAGGCTGCAAGGTATTGGACTTCAACCGCAGCGCCGTCGGCTTCGCGCAGCCCGTGAAGGGAGAGACCTTCGATCTGGAGCGCTTCTTGATGTCCGGGCAGCCTGCGAACGACGTGAGCGATTTTCTGTTCAGATACAGGCATCACCCCGAAGACAGAATTCGCACGGAGATTTTGTTGACGGACGGTCCCTACAGATCGGTCTCCCTGCAAATATCGCCGCTGCTGGATCAATTCAAGAGTTTGCAGGGACGGATCGTCGCCTTCTTCGACGTCACCGAACAGCGCAAGCTGATCGACGAGATGAACGAGAAGAACGAGGCGCTTCACGAGCGGAACCTGGAGCTGATCGCCATGCAGGACGAGCTGTACCGTGTCAACAAAAAGCTGGAACAGGCTGCGATTACGGACGGTTTGACCGGGTGCTACAACCGTACCTTTTTCCAGCATTACGTCGAGCACGAAGCCTTTCTATGCAAGCAGCGCAACGTTCCTTTTTCCATCCTGCTGTTCGATATCGACCACTTCAAGCAGATCAACGACCGGTACGGCCATCTCACCGGCGACGAGGTGCTCCGCGCGACGGCCGAAGCCGTACGCTCGACGCTCAGAAGTTTCGACCTGCTGGCGCGCTACGGCGGCGAAGAGTTTACCGTCTTTCTACCACAGACAAGTCAGGACGAAGCGCAAAAAGTGGCGGACCGCATCATGGCTTCCGTGCTTAACAACAAAGTGCGGGTTGCCGGCGAGACGATATGCGTCACGATCAGCATGGGGATCGTTACAGACGAGAACGATGAAGAGGCCGCTGCGGCTTCGGATAACTGCACGGGCTCCGCTGACATCGGAGGCGTTTTGCAAGCGTTATTTTCCAAGGCGGACGTGGCGCTCTACAAAGCCAAAAACGAAGGGCGCAACCGGGTCGTCGTCTCGTAATACCATGAGGCTGTGGGAAGGAGCGATCGGCAAATGGATCATCGCGGACTCCTGACCGGACTGGCCGCCGCTGCACTGGTAAGCGCGGCCGTCGGCGCGGCGGGATTGGCACAACGGTATTTGGCATCGACCGGGAACTACGCGTTGTGGGAAGCCGCAGGCTTCGCGCTCGTCCTGTTCCCCGCCTTCGGCTTGCTTGGCAGACGATACGACCGGTTGAAGCGGCGCGCGGACCGCGACGGCTTGACCGGCTTGTGGAACCGCAGCTTCGCGCAGCGCTGCATCGGCGGCCTCCTGAAGCAGGCCGAGGCGCGGCGCAAGCGTCTGGCGGTCATGCTGATCGATCTGAACGATTTCAAGCTGATCAATGACGGACTCGGGCATGCCGAAGGCGACAGAGCGATCTCGATGGCAGCCGCCGCGCTGGAGGACGCTGCCGTCCGCGGCGAGATCGTTTGCCGCTGGGGCGGCGACGAATTTTTGTTGTTATGCCCTTATGCGGACCCGCAGGAAGCGGGCGCTCTGAAGCGCGCGATCGACGAGCGCATGGAGAGCTTGTCCCTGCACGGCGGGTTCCGCTTATCGGCGTCTAGCGGGTATGCCTTCTATCCGGATGACGGCACCACACTGGCAGAGCTGTCGGATTCGGCGGACCGGCGATTGTATGACAGCAAGCGTCAAGCGAAGCTTCAGCCGGAGCCGCGCAGGCTCGAAGCGTAAATCATGGCCCCAGATTTTAGGCGGTGCAGCTTATGCCCTTTTCGTAGACGGCAATCGTCCGTCACCGGAAGGGGTTATTCGCATGCGCGAGGGCCGGAAGGGTGGCCGTGCTTGCGGCCGGCCGGCAAAGCCGCTACGCTAGAGACATGACGCTGACCGAAGCGGGGACTTTCCATGATCTATAAAGGTTTGTTGCGGCTGTCGACCATGCTTGCCGGCGGCCTGCTCTTTGCTTTCTATTTATGCTGGGCGGCATACAAGCAGGGACTGTTCTACGATGCCGACTTGTATGGCGCAGAGGCGGCACTGATCGTCTTGGCAGCCGTGGCGGCTGTCGTTTCGGCGATCGGGTTCGGACGAGCCCTTCCATGGTGGGCGCTGGCACCGCTGGGTCTGGCGGCCGCCTACGGCTGCGCCTGGCTGGCGGGTCCGGCGTCCGTCAAGGGGACGGCGGACAGCCTGCTGAGATGGTGCGCATACGGCGCCTGGCTGACGCTGTCGGCGCTGCTTGCCGCAAGGCGCGGCGGAAGAGCGGCGGGCCACGCTGCCTTGCATGCCGCTGGCCTATTCTTCGTATGGGGCGGGCTGGCAGGCTGGTACGGATGGATTCGCTATCCGGACATCGTCTACCGGTCATCGGATGCCGCTCTGTCGATGACCGGCGCGCGGCTGGCCGGTTTCCTTCAATATCCCAACGCCTGCGGCGTCGTTGCTGCTTTTTTCTCAATTGCCCTATGGCAGCTGCTTAACCGGCCTGGACGCGCGGCAAGCGGTTTTGCGGCCGTCTCTTTCGTGCCGGCATTAACCGCGTTGCTGCTGACCGAGTCGCGCGGCGCCATGCTGGCGCTTGCCGCCGCAGGGGGCGTGTCGCTGATCGCGGCATATCGCAGGGGCAGCCGAGGCTATGGCCTCGCGGTCGCGGGAGTTGCCTTGTTGTGCGCAGCGATAGCCGCCAGGTTCGCATTCGATGCGATGGAGGCGGGGACGCCGGGAGAAGGCATCTGGGCGCTTATCATTTCGGCGGCGGTATTCGTTGTGACGGTGTTGGCGCTGCGTTCGCCGGAGTCGCACCGCAAGTCGGAGGGCGTAGCTGGACTGCGCCGGTTGCTTGCCGGGACATGGGGCGGATCGGCTGTTTTTGCGATTTGCGCGATAATCGCATATCTGCTGCTTGCTTCCGGCAGCGGCTCGGGCGGACGCGCGGAAGGCAACCTGGAGACGGCCGGCGCACGCACGCTTTATTATGCGGACGCGCTTCGCATGTTCGCCGACCGTCCGCTGCTGGGCGCGGGAGGAGAAGCCTGGCGCATGCAGGTGGGCTTGTACCAGAGCGGACCGTATATCGGAAACGAGGTGCACAGCGGCTACCTGGAAGTACTCATAGACGCGGGAGCGGTCGGCTTTGCCGCGTTGCTTGTCATGCTGGCCGGCTTTGCGGTTATCCTTTGGCGGCGTATGGGAGCCAGGCAAGCGTGGGGACCCGCAGCGGTTCTGCTGCTGCACGCGGGCGTCGATTTCGATTGGTCGTATGCTTATATTTGGCTGCTGCTGCTCTTCTGGCTGGCGCTGCATTTGTCGCTCCCGGCGCGGGAGCCAGCGCCTGCGCGACCGCTGGCGTCCATTCGCGCCGGTGTCGCCTTTAAGAAGATGCGCGCCGTTGGGCTGGCCGTTCCGGCGCTGCTGCTGCTTGCAGTAGCGATCGCCGTCGCGGCGCCGGCCATCCGCTACAAGTCGGCGGCCGGCGCATACGCGGCAGCGCAAACGGCCAGAGGCGACGCGGCGAAGCTTGCGCTGCTCCGCGAAGCCGAGCGGCACAACCCGCCTTGGAACCGGCCGCGCCTTGAAGCATCGCAGCTGCTGCCCGCGGCCGAACGGGCAGATTGGCTGCTGGACGGGCTGCGCTATGAGCCGGATTCGCCGAATGTGCATTACGCGCTCGGTATGGCATTCGCGGACGCGGGCGAGGTTGGGGAGGCGGAGGCGCATTTACAGGAGGCGCTGCGCCTTGCGCGCTTCGACCGCGATTCGCAAAATGCGGTCATCGCCAGATTCGCCAATCTTGCGCAGCGGCTGAAGGACGAAGGAGACGGCGAAGGCGCGTATCGCGCGGGACTCGCGGGCATCGGCTTTTTTGAAAGGTACGAAGCGCTGTACGCGCGGCAATATGCCGGCAAGTCCAATCCTTGGTCCGGCACGGATCTGTTCGTCTCCGCCAAAGTCAACGCCGCTAGATGCGCCATATTGGCCGGTCGCCGCGATGAAGCGGAGCCATGGCTGCAGGAGGCGCTGCAGGATGGAGACGCGGATTGGCAAAGAGAGGCGAAGGCCTTGCTTGATACCGATTCCGAAGGCAATTAAAATAAGGCCCGGCAGCATCCGCATCGTTTTCGACGCGGCGTTGCCGGGCTTTTATCTGCTGACATGGCCGGAGCTTAACCGCCGAACGCGTCACGAAACGCCCGGACGAGACGCTCTTGGTCGAGTTCCCACAGGCTCGCGATATCGGAGGCCACTTCGGTTTCCCACCAGTCCGCCAGCTTTTTGCGGTCGCTGCGGTGCTCGTGAATCCACAGCAGATTCAGCATCACGCGACGGACGTACAATTCCTCCGCTTCCTTCAATTTGGCGTCAGGCACATATGCCTTGAGCCGCTTGACGGTCCGGTACAGTTCATTGCCGCACGCGCGCCTGATGACCCTGGCGGTAGGCAGCGAGCCGGCATGCTTGCCCAAGTCGTTTTTCATGCGGAAGCGCTCCTCTCCGCGTTAATCTATGCGGAAGAGGAGCGCGGGGTTACGAGGCTGCCAGCTTTGCGGCGGACGATCGCGACGTTTATTGAACGACGAGATATCCGACCATCGGGACGCCGTCCTTCGGATCGCTATGCGTCTCGCAGACGATGGCATAGGTGCCGGCTTCCTTGGGCGTAAAGCGGACGATCGTCGTTTTTCCTTTGTTCACGGTCGCCTTGACGCCGAGTCCTTCGATGGTGAAGGGATGCGATTGGCCGTTGACGCCGGTGATCCGAAGCTCGACGGGCTGTCCTTTCTTGACCGGGATCGTGCCGGGATCCCAGCGATACGCCTCGATCTCCTGCCCGCTTTCCGTTGTCGAATTGAATTCGGTCGTTACGATGTAACGGACCTGCACGTCAGACGGCGGCGGCGCGGAAGCCGCCTGCGTCCGGTGCCACCCCGCGTAGGCTGCGCCAAGCACGACGATGGCCAATGCTGCGATGTACCACTGAATTCTTTTTTTGCTGATAAACATGACTCTGCTCATATCCGTTCGCTCCTCTTCGGCTTTGTCCTATTGAATTTGTATGCACGGGCCCGTCCCCGCATGACATCGTTTCTACCGGGACCCCGGCCAAGTAGAATCGGGATGCGCGGATATGCTAGAATAAAAAAGGTTCCGGCCCCTACTTATATCGCGTTTGTCCCACGACGCAAATACGATGAAGAGAGCAGGTACATAAGATGGATACGATTCACGAATGGCTTAACCAGTTGCTGCAATGGATTGAAAGTCTCGGATATTTCGGCATCGTGATCGGGCTCGCCATCGAGGTCATCCCCAGTGAGATCGTGCTCGGCTACGGCGGTTACCTGGTCTGGAAAGGCGACGTCAATTTCTGGGGCGCAGTCGCCTGCGGCGTAATCGGGGCGCTGATCCAACAGTGGATTTTGTACGCAATCGGACGTTACGGCGGCAGACCGATCGTGGACCGCTACGGCAAATTCTTGCATCTGAAGCCCAAGCACGTCGACAAATCGGAGCAGTGGTTCCAGAAGTACGGGCCGATTATCGTGTTCACCGCGCGGTTTGTGCCTGTCATGCGACAAGTCATCTCCATCCCGGCGGGCATGGCCAGGATGAATCTGGCGTTGTTCAGCGGCTTGACGCTGCTCGCGTCCATTCCTTGGTCGATTTTGTTCGTCTGGCTGGGCAAGTCGCTTGGAGACAACTGGGAGCAGATCGACGAGAAGGCCGCGCCTTACGTTCGTCCGATTATTCTGATCGCGCTAGCGGCACTGATCGTTTATTTCGTTTATATCTTTTTGCGCAAGCGGGGCAAATCCATTTAACGGATTTGCTTTTTTTTCTTTCGCAAGGTTTTCCTTTTGACGCTGGGATTGCTACAATAGGATCAAGTTCATTCATGTTGTCGAAACGAGGGATATCGCATGAGCCAACAGCTCGCACACAAGTTTAACCAGGGCATCTCGCCGCGCGCTTTTATGGACGGGATGGAGAAGAACAAAGAAGACTTTAATGCCAATTACGACAGCTTCACATGGCCGGACGCGAAGAGCCAGGCGTATTTCGAATCGCTTAACAACCGCGACGACCTTCGCGCCATGATCATTACCGCGGATTGGTGCGGCGACGCGCTGCGCAGCGTGCCCGTCGTGTTCCGCGCATTCGAAACCGCAGGCATCCCGACCGAGGTCATGATTATCGAGCAACACTTCGATCTGATCGACCAGCACCTGACTTTGGGCGGACGTTCGATTCCGATCGTTCTCGTCACGGACACGGGCGGCGCTCTTCTGGGCAAGTGGGGACCCCGTCCGCAGCATGTCCAGGACGTCATGATCGCCTTCAAGGAAGCGAACCCGGACAATCAGGCATCTACTTATCAGGACAATCTGTCCGTCGCGCGCAAAGAGATCGTCAAGCAATACGGCGATGCTTCCGAGTACACGCCTGTTATCCTTTGGGAGCTGCAGGACGTGCTCGAGCGCGTCTAAGGGAGTATCGCGATGCTGACTTTTCAAGCCTTTCCGCTCGGTCCGCTCCAGACCAACGCTTACGTGGTTGTCGACTCGGCGCGAACGCGGGCAATCGTGATCGATCCGGGCACTGCGGATCCGGCGCTTTTGCGCAAGGTCGCGGGTCTTAAGGTCGAAGCGATTTTGCTCACGCATGCGCACTTCGACCATATCGGCGGCGTGGACGAGCTTCGTGCAAAGTGGGGCTGCCCCGTCTATCTTCACCCGTTGGAGAAGGATTGGCTGACCGATCCGGCTAAAAACGGCTCCGCCCGTTGGAGCGACGTAACCGCGCCGGTCAAGAGCGGTCCGCCCGATCATACGCTCGAGGACGGGCAGAAGCTGCAGCTGATCGGCGAGACGTTCGAGGTGCGCCATACGCCCGGGCATTCGCCGGGGAGCGTCAGCTTTGTGTGCGGGGATCTGCTGTTCGCCGGCGATGCGCTGTTTCGGCGTTCCGTCGGACGTACCGATTTGCCCGGCGGCCATCAGGATACGCTCACGAAGTCCATTCGGGGCAAGCTGTACTCGCTCCCGGACGATACGCTCGTATTGCCCGGACACGGTCCAGAGACGACGATCGGAGAAGAAAAGCGGGAAAATCCGTACGTTCCGGCGCTGTCTTAAGCGACGATTTTTCCTGGATTTCCCGGGAAATTGTCGAACAATGGAAAAAAGGGGTTTACAACTCCTGCATTCCTCTGCTATATTGGCGGTACGAAGATATATGTTATAGCAACGGCTGCGAAGAACGCAGGCGACAGAGAGCTAAGTCTCTCTTGCGCCTGCGTTTTTTTGTTTGCCGTCGTCAAGGGAGGCTAGTCGTTTGAACAGAGGGAGACAGATCCGAATCAGCGTTTCCGCGGCCGTACTATCCGCCTTGCTTGTCTACGGCGTTTATATGCTGCAGATGAGACAGATCAGGCTGACGGAGACGACGGAGGTTGTCGTGCCGAAGCAGTTCGTGCCCGCCGGTACGTCGCTGGGCCGGGAGATGCTGACGAAGCTTCGCTTGCCTAGCGGCGCAGTTACCGATGAGATGATCGTCGCCATGGACGATGCGGACGGGCTGGAATCTTCCGTCCCGCTGGGCGGCGGAGAGCCGCTGCTCAGGTGGAAGCTGGACAAGTTCCGGCTGCTGCCGCGAGTCGGCGAGGCGACCTTTCAGGTGCCGCGGGACTACGTAAAGTCCGTATCAAGCGGCATCAGGGCGGGCGACCGGGCGATCGTGTACTTGTCGGCGGAGGGCGGCGCTTCGCGGAGGTTGTTCGCGGAGCCGGTCGTCGTGGCGGCGGTCAAGACCGCTTCCAATCAAGAGATCGACAACCCGAAGAGCTCGAATCTGCTGTCCATGGCCGAGGGGGACAAGGAGCGGATGTATGCTTCCAGGCGGGATGCGAACGGCAGCATCGACGCCGTCAACCTCAATTTGACCGAAGCGCAATGGCTCGAGCTGGACACCGCATGCAAGGACGGGAAGTCCAAGCTGATCGTCGCCTTCGACGCATCGTCGTTCGAGTCGGGGGAGGCGTCCGGTTCATGAGCGGCCAAGGGGGATCGCTGATCGCGTTCGCGGGGTCGACGCCGAATATCGGCACTTCGCTCGCGGCTTTCGGAACCGCATACCGGATCGCTTCGGTGACGGGCAAGCGTGTAGGCTATCTGTGCTTGAACTTGAAGAGCGCCAAGACGCATCTTTATCTGGGTATCGATCGGCCCGAGATCACGCTTAGCGGCATGCGGCCGGAGCTGAAGTCGGGCACGCTGACGGGCTCGAAGCTCAGGCAGTACGCCTTCGCGCCTTCGAGGCTTGAGGGCCTGCACGTGCTGTTCGGCAACCTGGCGCGGGACCAGGCCGAGTATTATGAGCCCGAGCAGATGGATGCGCTGCTTGCGGCAGCGCGAGACGCATTCGATGTGACGGTAGCGGACGTGAGCGCCTATTGGGACAACGCCGCGACAGTATGCGCCATGCGGGCCGCCGAGCACCGGTGTCTGGTAACGACCGGCAGCCTGACGCACTTCCAGGAAGACGTGAACCGGTGGACGGGGCAGGTCGGCTCGCAGTTCGGGCTGTCGCTTGCGAACTATCATTTAGTGCTGATGCAGAACAAATACAGGCGCGCGGGAGGGTTTGGAATGAAGGAAATTCGCAAGGAAACGGGAGTCATTTCACTATCCGAGCTGCAGCTTGCCGAGAGCGTGCATTTGCAGCTCGACAGCGGGCGTCTGGACGAATGGCTGGCGGCGGACGAGCGCCATGCCTCCGCGTTCGATCCGGTCGCGGGCACGCTGCTGCGGCAGTTGAATTGGGAAGAACGGTTAAAGCGAACGGATCGGCCTTGGCTGCGCAGGCTGCTGCAGCACAGGAGCAGAAGCCGATGACGACTGTTTATCCACAGATCGACGAGGAACAGGGCGAAGGGCGGCCGGATGCATCGGCCCGCTTCTCAGCGGCGGCTTATGCGGCGCAGCTGCAAGAGGGCAAGCAAGGTCTCGTGCCTTACGGCCCCTTGGAGGAGGTCGGCCCCCCGGGCTCCGGCGGTCAAGACTTAGGGGCTTTGACGGAAGAAGCGCGGCACATGCTGGCGGCGCCGCGAGGCTTCAGCGAAGAGGATCGAAGACGGTACGCGGAAAAGCTCAATCGGGCCGTAATCGGATTTCCGCAGGAACGTCAGGAGCTGCTGGCCATTTTGTCCGACTGGATCATTAAAAAAAGACTGCAGCATGCCAGCTTCGGTCCGCTGCCGTACGGCTCGCTCGCCGAAGCGCTGTTCGCGGAGGTCATCGGCCTGAACGTGCTTGAACTCGTCCTCAAGAACCGCAAAGGGCTCGAGGAGGTGCAAGTCGTCGGCACGCGCATTTTCGAGGTGAGGGACGGCGTTGCGTCTCGTTCCCCCTTCAGCTTCAGCTCGATCGCGCAGGTGGAGCGGATCCAACAGAATCTGGTGCTGTTCAACGACGATTCGATTAGCCCACGCAAGCGGTGGGCGGAGGTGCTGCTCCAGGACGGCTCGCGGGTGACGATGACCGGCTTCGGGTTTACGGCGCAGCCCTCGCTCACGATCCGTTTTTACACGGTCAGGCGCTTCGATCTGCAGACGCTGCTCAGACCGGAGTATCGCTCGATTGACGAATCCGTGTACAGGCTGCTCCACTGCATCGTGAAGTCCCGCTTCAACATGGTCGTGATCGGGCCAACCAATACGGGAAAAACCCATCTGATTAAGGCATTGATCGCTGCGATGCCCGACGAGGAGCGGATCGTAACGATAGAGGGAAGATACGAGCTGCGGCTGCAGCGGGATTTTCCCGACAAAAACGTCATCGAATACGAGGCGGACGAGGATGATCCGCAGCACGGCCCGCAGCAGGCATTTAAGCTGGCGCTGAGGCAGTCGCCGCAACGTATCTGTCACGCCGAGATCCGGGACGCGGATGCCAATATTTATGTTCGCGCCTGCACGCGGGGACACGAAGGGAGCATCACGTCCGTCCATGCGAACAGTCTTGAGGACGTGCCGGACGCGATCACGGACATGTGCATGCAAGATGGCAGGGCCATGAATGCAGCAAGGTTAACCCGAAGGGTCGCAGAGCATGTCACGCAGATCGGGTTTGAGATGCGGATGGTCGGCGGCAGCCGCAAGCTGGTTAGAATCGGGGAGTACGTCTGCAGCGGCGACGCGTTCGAGGTTCGGGATTGGGCGCGTTACGACGAAGCACGGGATGTTTGGCTGCTGAAGGCGGAGTTATCGGAGCGGGCTTGGGTACGGATCGGCAGGCTCGATCCCGAGAGCTTGGCCTGGCTTCGCAACGAACGAGAGGCGAATTCGTGTTGACGGCGTGGCTCTGGACGGCGGGCTGCTTGTTATTTTTGCTGCTCTTCGCCGCGCTGAGGGCAATATTTGCTCTGGCTGAGGACAGCCACAGCCGTACAAAGCGGCTTGGAAGGGACGAAACGGCGGATCTTCCCCTAGATACGAGCATCGTATGGCTTCGGCCGTTGTTCATGCACTTGGGGGACATTCTCTCGGCGTCCGGATGGCGGATCAAGCCGAACGCTTTTTGGAAAATGGCCTTTGGGCTTGCGCTAGCGGGCCTCTCGGGAGGCGCTATCGTTTTCCAATCCTTTCTCTCCGCCGCACTGCTGGGGGCGATGCTCGCTGTGCTGCCGTACAGTTTCTTGCGGATGTCGCTGATCAACCGGCAGCTTTCCGCCAGGCTTAATTTTTTGCCTGCTGCCGAACTGTTTTATCAATGCTACCTCGTGAACGGCTCCCGGCACGTTCGCACCGCGCTGCAGCGGATGGTCGAGGAGAGGCAGCTGCCGGGCGATACGCAGGCCATCTTCGAAGAACTGTATCGTCAGCTGAACATCCACCACGATGACGAACGCACCTTAAGGCGGTTTTCGATGTCTATCGGGCATATTTGGGCGGATTATTTCTCGAGCCTGCTAGGCGTCGCTTTGAGCGAAGGCAACAACATTGCGGACAATTTGCGGGAGCTCATAGACGATATGCGAAAGGCGCGCATGGACGATCATGCGGAGCGCCACCGGCTGCTCGAGATCCGCTTGGCCAATTTTACGCCCGTATTTTTCCTTGCATTGTTCTTAGCGATCAATTTTCGGCTGAATGCCGAAGCCAGCACGCTATATTACTTGTCCGACCCTGGCGGACGAAGCATGCTGCTGAATGCCTTGGTGCTTATTTTCGGATCGTTTCTTATGGGGCTGTACTTGTCGAGGCGGAAGATGTGAGGGCGGATCGCCTTATCTGTTCATGAAAAGGCGCTGTATTCCGCAGTGGGATGGAGGTGGACAAGGTTGGCGGGAGTGAGTCAGACCATTTACGAAGCCGTGTTATGGCTGGTCCAATTTTTAGCGGGCGCCGTCGGCGTTGCATATGTATTGCAAGCACTCACTTACCGCAAGCCTCGTTGGCGCGTCTCATTTGC
Source organism: Cohnella sp. GCM10012308 (assembly GCF_042649185.1). Taxonomy (NCBI): domain Bacteria; kingdom Bacillati; phylum Bacillota; class Bacilli; order Caryophanales; family Paenibacillaceae; genus Cohnella; species Cohnella sp. GCM10012308. The sequence continues at coordinate 16,378 of NZ_JBHRYU010000010.1, read as the reverse complement.
CAACTGGCGAAAGCGCGGCCCGCCGCAGTGGTGGCTTCGGGCAGCGGGTTGCGGAGCCGAGAGCTCCGCCCTGCAAGAAAGACGACTGCTGCTCGCCGGCTGCGGCATTCGAATCGATCCGGCTATCTATTTGGCAGCGCGAAGGAGCCTCATTTTCGTTTGTGCGATGGCGGCGGGAGGATCGGCTGCCTGCGGAACAATCGGCCTGCTATCCGGCATCTCGCTCTGGAAGGCAGTGCCCATTATCGCGGTGCCGGCAATCGTGTCGACGTTCGACAAGACGTTGCTGGATTCGTTCAGGCGCTACCGGAGCGACCGGATCCGCCGGGAGTTGATCGCCGTTATGAACCAACTGATCTATTACATGGGCTCCCGTCTGCACCTTCACGGCAAGCTCATGCGGTGCATGTCCTATACCCGGATCATCCGGGGAGATTTTCAACTGCTGCTGAACGAATGGTACTACGATGCGGACAAGGCGCTCCTTCGCTTCAAGGAGAGGCTTGGAACCTCCGAGGGCTACAGCTTCGCCGAGACGATGCGATCGATGCGGCTGCATGAGAGCGACGAAGTATACCGGATGCTTCGCGACGTGCTGGCCGAGTATAAAGCCGGAATCGAGCTTGCCAAAGCGGGGAGAAAAGAGACGGCCTCGTACGCGCTGTTCGTGCTGGCGGGCCTGCCGATCCTATATACCTTTCAAATCTTTCTGTATCCTTGGGTCCAGGAGTCTCAGAAGCTGTTTGAAGTGTTGAAACCGTAGCGCATGCTAGGACGCTGCCCGGCAAAGAAGGGAAAGGAGGTGCTTCTATAATGCGGAATATCCTGATCACTGTCATGATGCTGATCGTAGTCGCTTTGATGTTCAACGGCATCGTCGCCAACGATTCGACGGGCACGAGAGCGCGTATCGAGACGCATGGCACGACTGCCAACACGACGCTTGGATCGATGGAGCCTTAAGGAGCTATGCCCCGGGGCAAGGAGGAGTTCATCATGAGACAGCTGCTGATGACCGTGATGCTTATCCTGACCGTCGCGCTCATCTATATGAACGTAGCGGAAGGGCATGAAGGCACCAAAGCCACGCTTCGCGATTCAGGCGCGGGCATGGCCGGCGCGATCGCGCGAATTAGTCCATGAAGCAGTTGCTCGTCTTTGTATTGTTCGCGACATTGTTCTGCTGGCTGATGTTCTCTCCGGTCTACAAACATGTGGTCGTGCTTCGACAGTCGCTGCTGCAGCAGGAAGTCGATTATATGCTCGAGGTCGGAGCGAGCGGGCGATACGGATATATCGATGCGACCATGATCGGCGACTCGCGTACGCGACTGTCAGGGTACGGATTTAAGCCCGAGATTCTCGAATACCAGGTGACGACGACAAGCGGCATGCCCGGGACGGATCCCGCGTCGCCGCTCGAAAGGGGCGACGGTCTGCGGCTTGTCATCCGTTACCCGTACGACGGTCTGATGGACATCGACCGGCTCATCGGCGTGGCTCCGCCTTCCGGCACGGCCCGAATGGCGGCTGCGGGCATGAAGATGAGCGAATTCGTGCCTTAATGCGAAGGGAGAGCTTCGCCTGTGCATAAGTTGTTTTTCAGCTTCCTTATGATCGTTCTCTGGTGGCTGCTGCACGCCATGCAGCTTGAAGAGGAAACAGCGCTTGGCACGTTGCACGAAGGAAAAAGGGCCGTCGACAGAGCGGCGCATGCGGCAGCTCAGCAGGTGGACGAGCCGAGTCTGGAGGCGGGCACGCCTTCCATCGATCCGGTGCGCGCGGAAGCGGCGGCACGCGCGTATCTGGCAGCCAACCTGCGGCTCGCGTCCGATTTGTCTCCCCTTAATGGGGGATGGTTGGAGTCGGCGCCCGAAATCGTCGATTTCGCCGTGATCAATGAACGCCATGCCTTCCCTTATACATATCGCAATGAGGCTTACGATTACGAGGTTACGCTTCGCCGGCCAGGCGTCGTTATGATCGTTCATCTCTCCTGTCCGCGCATCTTCGGGGTCATCGATCCGATCGAATGGGATTTAAAAGGGGCGGCTGAGCTTGTCTTCGCTTGAGCGTGAACAAGCACCCGTATGTGATAAACTAGAGAAAAGCACATACGATAGGGGCAATCCGATTTGAGCGAGACAACGCATCGCTTGGCTGATGAGCTATTGGAGAGACGTCTCCGTCTTCAACGGCAGATGAACGCAGAGGGCCTGCAAGCTTGTTTGATCACACAGAACGTAGGTATGTATTATTGGTCCGGCTCGATGCAGACCGGTTATTTATTGATTCCCGCGCAGGGCGAACCGACTTATTATGTCCGTCGCAGCTTGAACCGGGCGATCGGGGAAGCGACCGTCAAGACCGTGCCGCTAGGTTCGTTTCGCGCGTTTGGCGACACGCTAGCCCGCGATTACCCGGAACTGTTCGCGGATGGCCGCCGTCCGACGGTTGGCGCAGACCTGGACGTGCTTCCGGCACAGACGTATCTGCGGCTGCAAGAAGCGGCTCCGAATGTGGAGCTGCGCGACGGATCTGCCGTGATGAGGCAGGTCCGCTCGGTCAAGTCGGCTAGCGAGATTGCGATGATCGAGACGTCGGCCAAGGCTGCCGCGGCTGCGCTCGATCTGGCGCTCGGTCTCATTCGCGAAGGCATGACGGAGCTCGAGGTCATGACGATTCTGGAGGGAGAGATGCGTCGGCACGGGCACATCGGTCTCATGCGAATGCGCGGCTACAATCAGGAAATTATGACGGGGATGGTCGCGGCGGGAGAGGCGGCTGCCGAGCCCTCTTACTTTGACGGGCCTGCCGGGGGCAGGGGCTTGACGCCGGCAGCGCCGCAAAGCGCAAGCCGAAGGCCGATCGGAACGGGCGAGCCGATATTGCTCGATATCGGATGCTGCATCGACGGCTACACGATCGACCAGACCCGGACGGCAGTCATCGGCGAGCTGGACGACGAGCTTTCACGCGCGTATGAAGTCTCGGTGCGCATCCTGAGGCATACAGAATCGCTGCTGCGCCCAGGCGCGTCACCGGAATCGCTGTATGCGGAGGCTCTACGGCTGGCGGACGAAGCAGGATTGGCGGCGCATTTTATGGGCTTCGGCGCGGATCAGGTCCGCTTCCTCGGCCACGGAATCGGACTTGAGATCGACGAATGGCCCGTCCTCGCCCACGGGTTTTCAGATCCGCTCGAACCGGGCGTCGTGCTCGCGATCGAGCCCAAGTTTACGTTCCCCGGCCGCGGTGTCGTTGGCATTGAGAACACTTACGCGATTACCGCCGACGGCTTTCGAACGCTGACGGCGTCGCCTGAACGGTTGTATCGGCTTCCTCTCCACCCCTGACAAGTCTATTGCTCTTGGACAATCACTGCGTTATCTAGTAGGATAGTAGGATAAGCAGCTACGATTTATGTCCGCTTGATCAGGGGAGGGAGAAACGGCATGCTGAAGCTGGGGGAGAAGATCATCATCGTAAACGACCGTTTCGAGCAGAATATGCCCGTCGGCGAATACGGCTATGTCATCGCCTATGACCGCAACAACGACAGCGCCTTCGACTATATCATCCGGGTTCCGAATGCGAACCGTCAATATTACGTGCCGGCATCCGACGTCGAGTTGGAGGAAGTGCTGCTCGAGCTTGAAGCGGAGCGGATCGGCCGCGAGGCGCTCATCGACTATGCGCTGGCAACGCACAACGCAGAGTTGTTCAAGCGCATTATGAACGGCGAGCTTGAAGATGAGACCGAGGAAGAGGCGCCGCGCGAGGTGCAAAGCCGCGAGGAGTTCATTCGGCTCGTCAACCTTAAGGCGTGGATCTAACTGCCCTAACCGCAAGAAAAGAAGCTTCCGAATTCGCCCTGGCGAATTTCGGAAGCTTCTTTCATAATTTGCGTATGACGCTCGTGTTCATCGCTGCGGCGCGGCCGATTTGATCTCGACGTCGATATCGCCGCGGGTCGCTCTGGAGTAAGGACATACTTGATGCGCTTCGTCGGCCAGCTGCTGAGCCTGGGCCGCATCGACGCCGGGGATGGACACGTTAAGCGTGACGGAAAGTCTAAAATCCGCGCCGTCCCCTTTGAACAGGGATACCTCGGCAGCTACCTCAGAGCCTTCCGTCTCGATTCCTTTATTTTTGGCGATCAGCTTCAGCGCGCTGTGAAAGCAGGCTGCGTAACCTGCAGCGAACAATTGCTCGGGATTCGTCGCGCTGTCGGCGGAAGCCGACGGCTGGGACAGCTTTAAGTTGAGCTTCCCGTCGGACGATTTGACGAAGCCTTCGCGGCCGCCTCTCGAAGTCACTTGTGCCGTGTAGATTTTGTTCATTTTCACATCGCTCCTTTAATGGTTAATGACGGCTCAGACGGAAACGGTCGAAGCGGTTCGCTCGAACCTGACCGGCATCGGAACGGGGGACGGGCGGCCGAACAGATAGCCCTGCATGAGCGGTACGCCCGCCTCCCGCAGATAGCGCCATTCTTCCTCGCGCTCGACGCCCTCGGCCAGCACGACGCCGTGGAAGCGGGAAGCCCGCTCCAGCACATCCTCGATCCGGCGCTGCTTGTCCGCATCGCCGTCGCAGCCCGCGACCCACTTGCGGTCAAGCTTGATGTAGTCCGGCTGCAGCTGCTCCATCGCTTCGACCGTGGCGAATTCATCGCCCAAATCGTCCATCGCAAGGCGGATGCCCATGTTGCGGTATGCCGCAAACACTTTATTAAGATGCTTTACATCGTCCAAGCGCTCCGTCTCCACGACCTCGAACACGAAGTCGGCCGGATCCATGCCGCTCATAATGATGCGCTCGAAGGTTTGCTGCAGGCATTGGTCCGGGCGGTAGATCGAAGACGGCAAAAAGTTGATGAACTTCTTGACGCCTGCCGGCAACTGCCGCGAAGCGACCCGGATGGCGCTATTCCGCGCCTCGCGGTCGAGAAAGGAGTGCAAGCCGGCTTCGCGAGCCGCCTCAAACAGCTCCGACGGCCGGAACGGCGGCTGTTCGGGCAGCGGACGCAGCAGCATTTCATAGCCGATGGGCTTGCCGCTTAATTGCACGATAGGCTGCATATAGCTTGAAAATCGCCGGTTCGCGATATAATCGACGACGCGATGGGAACCGAACCCGGTTAGCAACCTCGCCGCTTGTACCCATCCGTCGCTCTCGTCCGTCCCCGACGGTTCTGAAGGTTCTTCGTAGAAAATTCTGCATTCCACCGATTGCTTCTGCGCGTCCGTCAGTTTGCGGTCCGCGGCGTTAAGCAACTGAAGGAGCTGCTGGTATTGGTCGTATCGGACGCTCCAATAGCCCGCTTCTCCCGGAGGACCGAGCAATTCCGTCAACGTCCGGACAGCGCCTGCATCGCCGTCCGCTTTAAATTCGACGTAGCCGCTGTCGCGCAGCGGCGCCTGCCGTTCGAAGGCTTGACGAGTCAACATCAAGACAACCTCCCTATTTTTATAAATGCGATTAACTCCCGACTACCCGCCTATTCGATCTAAGTATTTCCCCGATTATCGCTCTTATGAAACAATTCGGAATGCCCGCGCGCATTGAGTTCCCCCGGCATGTCCGATATAATAATGAGAATTGAAAGGGTATTGAAGCAAAGGAGAGAAACGGCCTATGAGCATCACCACGAAGGACGTCGAACATGTCGCCAACCTGGCGCGCTTGACGCTTACCGACGATGAAAAAGAGCAATTTACAGGACAATTGAACGCCATCCTTAAATATGCCGAAAAGCTGAACGAGCTCGACACGGCCGGCGTCGAACCGACAAGCCACGTTTTGCCGCTCTCGAACGTTATGCGCGAAGACGCGCCCAAGGCTTCTCTGCCGATCGAAAAGGTGCTGCGCAACGCGCCGGAAGCCGAAGACGATCAATTCAAGGTTCCGGCCGTACTGGAATAGAACAACTCCGAGGAGGAAGCTGCATTGTCGCTGTTTAACCTGAGATTGTCCGAAGTGCACGACAGGCTTCATCATAGAGACTTATCCGTTCAGGAGCTCGTCGAGGCTTCCGTCGCCCGGATTTCCGAGACGGACGCGAAGGTCGGCGCGTTTCTGACGCTGAACGAAGAGGGCGCGCTTGCCCAGGCCAAAGCGATGGATGCCTCCGGCGAGACCGAACGAGGGCTTCTTTACGGTCTGCCCGCCGGGATCAAAGATAATATCGTCACCGAGGGACTCCGCACGACTTGCGCGAGCCAATTCCTGTCCAACTACGATCCGATCTACGACGCGACGGTCGTTGAGAAGCTGAAGGCTGCTCAGTCCGTCACGATCGGCAAGCTGAATATGGACGAATTCGCCATGGGCGGCTCCAACGAAAACTCTTCGTTCCAGCTGACGCGCAACCCATGGGACTTGGATCGCGTGCCCGGCGGTTCAAGCGGCGGCTCCGCGGCTTCCGTGGCAGCCGGTCAGGTTTATTTCTCTCTCGGCTCCGATACCGGCGGCTCGATTCGTCAACCCGCGGCTTATTGCGGCATCGTCGGCCTGAAGCCCACTTACGGGCTCGTCTCTCGTTACGGCCTGGTCGCGTTCGCGTCGTCGCTCGACCAGATCGGGCCGCTGACCAAGAACGTTGAGGATTCGGCGTACGTCCTGCAGGCAATCGCAGGCCACGACAAGCGCGACACGACGTCGGCCAACGTCGAGATTCCCGATTATACGGCAGCGCTGACCGGCGACATTAAGGGACTTCGCATCGGCGTCGCCAAGGAATACCTCGGCGAAGGCATCGATCCGCAGGTCAAGGCGCGCGTAATGGAGGCGCTCAAGACATTTGAATCCCTCGGCGCCATATGGGAAGAAGTGTCGCTGCCGCATACCGATTATGCGATCGCTACTTATTATCTGCTGGCTTCGTCCGAAGCATCCTCGAACCTCGCCCGGTTCGACGGCGTCCGATACGGCGTCAGGGCGGAGGATCCCGCCAATCTGTTGGATCTTTACAAGAAGTCCCGCAGCGAAGGCTTCGGCCCCGAAGTCAAGCGGCGGATCATGCTGGGCACGTACGCGCTCAGCTCCGGCTATTACGATGCTTACTATAAAAAAGCTCAGCAGGTTCGCACGCTCATCAAGCGCGATTTCGACCAAGCGTTCGAGCGGTTCGACCTCATCGTTGGACCGACGGCGCCTACGACGGCATTCCGCATCGGCGAGCAGGTCGGCGATCCGCTTACGATGTACCTCAACGATATCTGCACCATTCCGGTAAGCCTTGCGGGCGTGCCGGCGATCAGCGTCCCCTGCGGTCTGGCGGACGGCCTGCCCGTCGGTCTTCAGATCATCGGCAAGCCGTTCGACGAGTCGACCGTGCTGCGCGCGGCCCACGCCTTCGAAGGCATGACACAATTCCACAAGCTGCGCCCGGCGCTCTAATAGGAGGAACAACCACTCATGTCCACCGTATCCCCATACGAGACGGTCGTCGGCCTCGAAGTGCACGTGGAGCTGCACACGAAGACGAAGATCTTCTGCGGCTGCGAGACCTCGTTCGGGGCGTCGCCCAACAGCCATACATGCCCCGTGTGTCTTGGCCATCCGGGCGTGCTCCCCGTACTGAACCGCCAGGCGGTCGAATACGCGATGAAGGCCGCTATGGCCATCAACTGCGAGATCGCCGATTGGTGCAAGTTCGACCGCAAAAACTATTTTTATCCCGATTCCCCCAAAGCTTATCAGATCTCCCAATACGACGAGCCGATCGGCTCGAACGGCTGGATCGACATCGAGGTCAATGGGCAGACGAAGCGGATCGGCATCACCCGACTGCACTTGGAGGAGGATGCGGGCAAGCTGACGCATATGGACGGCGGCCTCGGCTCGCTCGTCGACCTCAACCGCGTCGGCACGCCGCTCGTCGAGATCGTCTCAGAGCCGGACATCCGCTCGCCCGAAGAGGCGAAGGCATACTTGGAAAAGCTGAAGGCGATCATGCAATATTGCGACGTGTCCGACGTCAAGATGGAGGAAGGGAGCCTGCGGTGCGACGCCAACGTCAGCATCCGCCCTTGGGACCAGGCGGAGTTCGGCACGCGCGCCGAGCTCAAGAACATGAATTCGTTCCGGGGCGTGCAGCGCGGCCTCGAGTACGAGGTCATGCGCCAGTCGGACGTGCTGGACAGCGGCGGCAAGGTCGTGCAGGAGACGCGTCGCTGGGACGAGTCGCAGGGCAAGACGTTCAGCATGCGCTCCAAGGAAGAAGCGCACGACTATCGTTACTTCCCGGATCCGGACCTTGTGCGGGTGCAGATCGACGCGGACTGGAAAGATCGCGTGCGGGCTTCCATTCCCGAGCTTCCGGACGCGCGCCAATCGCGTTATACGCAGGAGTACGGACTGCCGTCTTACGACGCCGGCGTCATTACGTCGTCGATGAAGCTGGCCGACTTCTTCGAAGAATCGCTTAAATATACCGACGATGCCAAAGCGTCGGCGAACTGGATCATGGGCGATCTGCTCGGCTACTTGAATGCGAACAATCTGGAGATCCAGCAGGTGCCGATCACGGGCCAAGGACTAGGCGAGATGATTCAGCTCATCGCCAAGGGCACGATCAGCTCAAAGATCGCCAAGACCGTCTTCAAGGCGATGCTGGAATCGGGCAAGCTGCCGCAGCAGATCGTCGAAGAGCAAGGGCTCGTGCAGATTAGCGACGAAGGCGCCATCCTGGCGATCGTCGACCGGATCGTCGAAGCCAACCCGCAATCGGTCGAGGATTTCCGCGGCGGCAAGGACAAGGCCATCGGCTTCCTCGTCGGGCAGATCATGAAGGAGACGAAGGGCAAGGCCAACCCGGGCCTTGTCAACAAACTGCTCATGGATCGTTTGAAGAATTCATAAGAATGGCTAGAGGAGGCGGCATACCCGACAGCAGGGAGGCCGCCTCTTTTTAAAGTCTTCATGAGGAGCTGGAGCGATGCCAACGATTGAGCGGCTGGACTTGACCAGCCTGGACAATGCCAGCGATCTCTGGCGTCTTCAGCATGCCGCTTACCGGATCGAGGCCGAGCTGATCGGCGTGCCCGACCTGCCTCCCCTGCACGACACGACCGCCTCCCTGCAAGCGTCGGAGGAGACGTTCTGGGGGTGCAGAGACGAGGACGGGGAACTGATCGGAGCGATCGCGGCGGAGCTTGCCAAGGACGGCTCAGGCGTCATCAGCCGGATGATGGTGAATCCGGACCATTTGCGCCAAGGAATCGCAGGAGCGCTAATCTCGCATATGATGCAAGCATGGAATGAAGTGAGGGCATGGGAAGTCACGGCCGAGGCGCGCAACCTTCCCGCAATCGCGCTGTACGAGCGCCACGGTTTTCAGGCGGCGGATACCTTCCATCCCCGCGAAGATATTACAATGATCACCATGAAGCTGCGGGCCAAGACCTAAGTCGGGCATCCCTCCCCGACGGGAAGCCGTTGCCGCTGCAGGCGATCCGCAAGTAAAATGTGACTTATAAGGCGTGATACTTACTTGGACAATCCATGGGTTATCGATGATTGGCATCTGATGCTTCGTCTCCTGCTGTCCGTGCTGCTCGGCGCCTTGATCGGCTACGAGCGCGAGCGCAAAAATCATGCTGCAGGCTTGCGGACGCATACGCTCGTCAGCTTGGGTTCCTGCTTGATCATGCTGCTCTCGATTTACGGCTTCTCCGAATTTACCGGTCAGTACGGCGTGAACCGAGACCCGGCGCGGCTTGCCGCGCAGGCGATCACGGGTATCGGCTTTCTGGGCGCCGGCACGATTTTGTTCACGGGCAAATCGATCAAAGGCTTGACGACGGCCGCATCGCTGTGGGTCGTCATGGCGATCGGGCTTGCAGTGGGAGCCGGCTTCTACTTGGGCGCATCGTTTACGGTTTTTTTGGCGCTTGCCGTGCTGTGGGGGCTGAACGTCGTCGAAAAGCGCTACGTCGCCCATCCCAGAGAGTTCGTGTTCACCATGGCGGCGCAAGCCGACCGGGAGCTCACGGAGCCGATTCGTATGCTGCTGGAGACGAAGGAAGCCAAGCTGATCAAGGTTCAATTCGACGAGAGTGCGTTTGAGGTCAGAGGAGAGAGCAGTATCCGGATCCGATTGACGATTCGGCTCGGCGATCCGCTGCAGGCGGTATCACTCGCGGAGCAGCTGCGCAGGCTCGAGGGCATCCGGACCGTGTCCGCGGAGTAGCGCCAAAATTGATGTCGGGGGATGAATGATGAATAACGAGAACAATGATTGGCAGCAGCCGCAGGGACAGCCGTCCGATGCCTCGCAGGGTCCCTCCGGGGAGACAGTCTGGACCGATTCGGGCACGCTGCCGTATCCGCCCGGCTACGACCAAGGCGCAGCGTCTTCGGCACGCAAAAAGAAGAGCAAGTTCCTGGCGGGATTATTCGCATTTATTTTTCCGGGAACCGGCTACATGTACTTGGGCCTTATGGGAAAAGGCGTCATGATGATGCTGCTTCTCGCGCTCAACATTTGCGGTGTCGTCTTCGTTGTCCAGGAGATGGAGGGGAACGTGCTGACTGTCGTGCTCGTTAGCCTGCTCCTGCCGATCATCTACTTGTACAATCTGTTCGATACGCTGCAGAGCGCCGAAGCCGTGAACGAGCGGATCGCCTCGGGCGGTTACCCCTACCGTCAGCCGCCGTTCGGCTGGGACGGGCGTCCAGCTTCGCGTGCCGAAGGCGAATCGCGCGCTTTTCCCGCGCTAAGTCTCGTGCTGCTGGCTGCAGGTGCGGCGATCCTGCTCGGCTCCTCGAACATTCGCTGGCTGTTCCATTCGGCAGGAGCGATGATCGGCGCAATCGTATTGATCGGAGCCGGCGCTGCGCTCTGGTTATGGGAAAATCGCGGCCAACAGGGCCGCAAATCTTAAATTTTAAGCAGAGCCGTCACGATCGTGGCGGCCTTTGCCATTGACAGCGCCTTTTTAAACCGCTTAAAATATAGTTTAACCCGAAGGAAAGGCTGTGAGGAGCATGGAAACCCGGATCTATCATGCCGTGGACCAGCTCAAATCCGGAGGCGTCCGGATGACGCCGCAGCGGTACGCGATTTTAAAGTACTTGATGGAGTCTACCTCTCATCCGACGGCCGACGATATTTTCAAGTCGTTGTCCCCGGCCTATCCCAGTTTGAGCGTAGCTACCGTTTATAACAATCTGAAGCTGTTCGTCGACGCCGGATTGATCCGGGAGTTGACTTACGGCGACGATTCCAGCCGATTCGATGCGGACTTGTCCGATCATTATCATGCCATTTGTACCGGATGCGGTGCGATGGTCGATTTCGATCACGATCCGGTCGTAGAGGTCGAACGTGCGGCAGCGGAGCGTACGGGGTTTCTCGTGCAAGGACACCGTATGGAGATTTATGGCCTGTGTCCTTCTTGCCGTGGGCTGGTATCCTGACTTTTCTATCAACTTGACGAATACGTGCATAGATCGCGCCGGGCATCCGGCGCGTTTGTCATATCGCGGGAAAATATTGGTCGAAACCTCCGAAGCCTTTCTTTCGTCCTTTTATAGAATAGAAATAGGAGAGTGAGAGATTGCAGACGACGATGATAGGCGGACGCGGCAGACGGCGTAGAAAATGGACGCCGATTTTAGGCCTCTTGCTGCTGTTTTGCCTTTCCGCCGCCGCGGCGGCGTTCGCATGGTGGTCATCCCAACCGAACCGGGATCACGAGAAGCCCGATTATATGGCTCAGTCGCATCCGATCATGAGCAAGGGTGATTGGACCGGCGATTACGCGTTGGGCGAAGGAGAAGGATTATGGATTCCGCTTCCGCTCGCCAAGGAGTTGATTGGAGACGGCGTGCGGTATGAGACAGAGACCGAGTCCGTTATACTGACCTCGGATACGAGCGTGCTTCATTTTACGACGGGCAAGCTGAGCGCGACGCTCAATGCAAAGCCTTTTAATATGAGCTTCGGCGCCAAAAAAGCGGAAGATGGGACGCTTTATCTCCCGTTCGCGCCGCTCCAGCAGCTTTTCGGATTAACGGCAGTGACGGATGCAAGTACGGGCATCGTTACCCTTAACCAGCCGGGGCTGGCGATTCAGAAAGGCGAAGTGCCGGCGGAAGGCAAGGGCGCCAAACTGCGCAGCGGCGCGGGCAAGTCGAATCCGATCGTGGAGGATTTGCAGGCCGGCCAGCGCGTTATCGTATGGGGAGAGGAAGCGGGCTGGTATCGCGTCCAGTCCGCCGCCGGCTACCTTGGCTATGCGAGCAAGCGCGACATTGCGCTGATTGGCGTAGAAGAGACGGCCTCCGGCGCAGTCACCGAACAGGGAGAGCCGTACGTGCCGTGGAAGGTGACAGGCAAGCGAATTAATCTGACGTGGGACGCCATTTATAATGTAATGCCGGATCCGGCCAAAATCGGGGACTGGAGCGGCGTCAATGTCGTGAGTCCGAGCTGGTTTTCACTGACGGACGGCAAAGGCAACATTCGCAGCAAGGCCGATGCGGCATATTCCGCTTGGGCGCGCAACAAAGGCATGCAGGTATGGGCCATGTTCGGCAACTCGTTCGAACCCGATATTACGCATGAAGCGCTTTCCTCCTTTGCGACCCGCAATTTAATGATTCAGCAATTGATCGCATACGCGCGAACCTTCAGAGTACAGGGCATCAATCTGGATTTCGAAAACGTCTATACCAAAGATAAAGACAATTTGATTCAATTCGTCCGCGAGCTCACGCCTATTATGCATGAACAGGGCTTGTCCGTTTCGATCGACGTAACGCCAAAGTCCAATAGCGAGATGTGGTCGGCATACCTGGACCGTGGACGCCTTGCCGCTGCTGTCGACTATTTAATTCTCATGGCTTACGACGAGCATTGGGCGGCAAGCCCGGTGTCAGGCTCCGTCGCGTCGCTGTCGTGGACGGAAAATGCGATTACAAAAATTTTAAAGGAAGATGGCGTAGCTCCGGACCAACTGATTTTGGGCGTTCCGTTCTATACGAGGGTATGGACTGAAAAGACGGATGATCAAGGAAAGGTCGAAGTTTCGTCCAAAGCGATCGGCATGGACGCCGCGCAACAGCTTATTAAGGACAACAAATTAACGCCTGCGTTATCCGAAGAGACGGGGCAGCACTACGTCGAGTTTAAAACCAACGGCGTATTGCAGCGCATCTGGCTCGAAGACGAAGCTTCGATTCAAGCAAGAGTTCAGCTCATCAAAAAGTATAAGCTGGCGGGCGTAGCTTCCTGGAACCGCGCATTTGCCTCGAACGGCATTTGGAGCTTGCTTGATAAGGCACTTCAGAGTTATCCGTAAATGTATGCGAGACGTTTTATTGCAACAGAAAGGCGCTTGCCGCGAATGCGGCGAAGCGCCCTTTTTTATACCGTCGTCGGAGTGGATTCGTGTTCCTTAGCGATCGAAGCGTTCGTCGCTTGCGAGGCATCCCACGTTAGAATCGTGTGGCAATACATGCAACGGTCGGTTTTGCCGAGCATTTTCGTGCGTTTGCCGCATTCCGGGCACTCGATAACCGGTGCGCTCGTCGATAACATTCCGACCCAGAAATAGATGAACATGCTCGCTCCGCAAGTGAGAATGCCGATGACCATAAAGATCGCGGCGATGATCTTCCCGACTTGTCCGAACAGGATGATGCCGCTTGTCCCGAGAACCATGAGCCCCATCCCGCCGAGCACCAGCAGCAAGCCCCAAGTACGCATCGTCGATATTTTGCTGGCCTTCATTTTCATTGCCCGATTGCCCCCATGATCTTAATTCGCCTGTCGGCAGGAAACTTGCGCCCGGCGTAGAATTAAAATTAATTATCAAGCTTTTCCTCGAATAGAGTTATCTCATTATAGCCTACAAATAGCAGGCAAGCCACTTCAAAGCCTGACTACGGTGGTGAAAATTCTTGAAGCGTCTCGAAGACACCAATCTATTTTATACGGCACTGTTCGGCTCGGACGAGCGGCTTTGCGGGCTTCTGCTCGTGAAGAACCTCGAAGGCTCCCCTTCCTTTATCGACGGAATGGATCGATTGATCCTTGCTTTGTACGACGACGGGTACATCGAAGGCAAAGCGTCCGCTGAACACTGGAAGTGGGGAGATATGACGATACTGGTACGAAGGTCTACGCCCGAGCGGATGAGCGCCTGGATTGCGGGCGCAGCGCATTGGCAGCCGTTCTTTCAATGGCTGAACAACGGCGAAGTGCTGCTCGACAGGGACGGCTACCTCGCCAACACGAGGAACAAGCTCGACCGGTGGCCCGAACAACTGCGCGAGAGACGTCTTATCAGCGAGTATTCGCGATTTTTGGGCGCCTATTTGCAGGCCAAGCAGAACTTGAAGGATCAACACGCGATGGATGCGTATACGAATATATTGGCGGCGCTTAATCATTGGGCTCACATCGCTGTTATTGAAGAGACGCTTCACCCCGAGCCGAGCTTGTGGGAACAGGTAAGACGCGTGAATCCGGGAATATTTAAGCTTTATGACGAATTGACCTCGAGCGGAGAAACGATGGAGCAACGGGTGAATCTGGTCATCCTTGCCGTAGAGTTTGCCGTTCTAACGAAAATGAAATCTTCGTCGTCGCTGCTGCTGCGCATTTTGCAGAGCCGTCCGGAGCCTTGGAGCCTATCCGAGCTGCAAAATCATCCGGCGCTCTCGGGTCTCCATCTGGAACTATCGCCATTGCTCCGCAAGCTTGCGCACAGAGGATACGTGGCGGAGATCGCGAGAGGGGTCAAGGAACACGGGCTCCATTTGCTCGATCTGCGTTATACCGCGTCGGGCTTCGAATAATCGCCATTTTCTGCGCGGAGTCCTCTTCGGAGGGCTCTTTTTAACGATAGGCGTATTTTAGAATACCGCGGCTTTTTGGCGTGCGCGTTCCTTCAATGACGATATCCCTTATTTCTTACAGCTTGCGGTACGGGGAGCGGGAAGCTATAATCATCTTTATTGATAACGATTATCATTATCGGAATTTGAGGAGCGATTATAGATGTCTCGAAACCCATCCCCTATGGAACATTTGCTATTTCACCAGTCCGCGGTTCGAACGCTGGACGATCGCAAGCTGCTCATTTCTCCTGCAGGCCGGGGGCTTTGGAGGTCTTCCGAAGAGGGTGGATGGGAAGCGTTCATGGAAGGCATACCGTCAAAGGTGCACGTTAACCGTCTCGAGCCGGTTTTGGGTGGTCCGATCGTCGCCTGTACGAACCATGGACTATACAGTCTCAGCAGCGGCCGCTGGTCGGATATGCGACTGCCCTTTGTCTGTTATGCATACAAAGAAATCGGCAGCATCGGTTTTGCGGCGACGGAACGCGGGCTCTGGTGCAGAACCCAGAAGGGGTGGAAAAACATCGCATCCACCGAAAATCCGGTATACGACTTGTTTGCTACACCTCATTTTATTTTTCTGGCTCTGCCTTGGGGAATTGCCATGTACGATCGCTTAACCTGCGCCTGGGAGCAGTTTTCGCTTAAGACGTCGATCGTGCGATTGGCTGCGATGGATGGCGCGCTCCTTGGAATCGCGGAGAGCGGAGAGATCGCATTAGGGGATCTTAAAGGCGGTTTCGATAAGATTCGCATGCCCGGCATTTTTGCGTTTAATGCAATTCGACTAGGGCAGAGCCTTTACTTCTGCACGGATCGCGGCTTGTACAGGGCGGCCAAGATTCGCGGTCAATTCTCGCTTGTATCCGTATCGCTGGGGTGTCCGGTGACCGATGCAGATATGAGGGAAGGGCAGCTGCACATGGCTACGCTTAACGAGGGCATTCAGACCATTCCGTGGAATTAAAACAAAGCTCGAAAAAAATCGAGAATTGCTGTTGACGAGGCCTGTACATCTGTGATAAATTAGTTCTCGCCGCCTTCGACAGAAGGATACGGCGAACGGCAGCAAAAAAGAAAATGACGAGCGGTTGAAAAAAAGTGCTTGCATTGAACTGGGCTGCTGTGATATATTATAAAAGTCGCCGCTGAGAGGTCGCCAAGAAAGAGGCCGAAAGCAAACGACATGATTGCTCCTTGAAAACTGAACATCGAGCGTTAAAACAAACGGACGCTGAAGCCTTTCGGAGCTGAAGCAAAAGTTATACCAGCATTGAATTGAGCAAGTCGAACTACCCTTTATGGAGAGTTTGATCCTGGCTCAGGACGAACGCTGGCGGCGTGCCTAATACATGCAAGTCGAGCGGATTTAGTTTGTAGCTTGCTACATACTGAGTTAGCGGCGGACGGGTGAGTAACACGTAGGCAACCTGCCCTGAAGACCGGGATAACATTCGGAAACGAATGCTAAGACCGGATAGGCAACGAGATCGCATGGTCTTGTTGAGAAACACGGTGCAAG
>NZ_JBHRYU010000009.1:0-210194 GCF_042649185.1 Cohnella sp. GCM10012308 | reverse complement strand
AGGTTTTCGGGTATAGTACTCATCGAGTAGGGTTCCTCCTTGGTGATATCGCAGTCCCGAGGATACCCTACTTTTTTGTTGCCTGACTAGGCTCCAAAACATGGTACACAAACTACTATACGTCATCGCCGACCAACGGAGCGCGATGAAATACCTGCAAAAATGCAGGTAAATCCAGCGTTTATGCTGGAAATCTTGCTGATGGAGGAAAATACCTGCATTTTTGCATCTATCCTTTTCAATAGGGGCGATATCGGAAAAAATAGATGTATATATGCAGGTATTACGCAAAAAGAATGGTGCGGGCGGTGGTCGGTCGGCCCAACGGAATGGCTGGCGGACAAGCTGATAAACAATAAGCATAAGCTGATTTTAGCCTATTCGATGCTTAACTTATGTTCGTTGCTGCTATTAATTAGCTTCTTGCTATGGTTAACATGGTATACAAAAAAAGAAATTTCGTACATGACCATGGCCATAGTGAGCGTTGCTGTTGTAGGGGATCATCGTTCAAAGCTATTCGGAAGCGAACAATGTCTTTCGGAGCGGTCAAAATAACATAAATTAAAGTTGGTGTTTGCTCATGCTCGATACAGTCGCCGCTCATAGATATTTATATCAATTTCTAAAGGCCCGCGTTAATCTAGATCAACTTGAGCAGTGGCTTTATAGTCATGAAGAACTCGAAGAGATATTGGGAAAAGAACATTATTACCAATTTATAACCAGGGATTACAAAAGCAAATATGCAAACTCGGAAACCCAAAAGCAGATCAGACTTCTTCCCATAAAAATCGGATTCTACGAGCAGGAAAGAATAATAATTAGCTTAACTGAATTGCTCGAAAAACCTGAATACTATTTTGAAATTTTGGATTCGTTGTATGACGATTACTGCGATGGGTATTCCTTTCTAAGGTATATTGCGATGTCTTATGCATCTACGCTTGACGAGGAAAGGATTTTTCTGAAACAAAATCATGTCGCAATGAATCGCTACAGAGAAAAATTAAATGACGAAGCCAAAAGAATCTTAGGTTTCTTTCATAATAAACAACTTTTTATAGAAGCCGAGCATGAATATATTGATCTTAGAGCAGAGAAGGATCGAATTGAAATACTTCGTATCAACGAAATGTTAAATGATCGATAAGCAAAATTACATAGGAGCGGAGAAAACATGAACAACATTCAAGCCGTTCTTTTTGATCTGGATAACACGCTCTTAGATCGAACCCGTACTTTTCAACATTTCACATCATCGTTCGTTCATGCTTATTTCCAACACTCCAATCAAATTGATTCCATTGTGAGCCGTATTATTGAATTAGATGAAGATGGTTATAAGGATAAGAACTTATTGTTTACGGAGCTGCTAGAAGAACTTCCTTGGCTGACTAAACCTGAGATCAACGAACTGCTGAGTTACTATAACGTACATTATGTAGAAAATGCTTTATTGATGGACTACGCATCGGAGATCATAAGTCATGTTCGGCAGAAGTATAAACTGGGTTTAATTACAAACGGAAGAACTAAAATTCAGTACGGCAAGATCGATCGGTTAGGAATTAGAAATCATTTCGACGTCATACTCGTCTCTGAAGAGGCTGGCGTGAAGAAGCCGGACCCTCGGATATTTGAAATGGCATTGGAGAAACTCGGTCTTCATCCAGAACAATGCCTGTATATTGGGGATCATCCCAAGAACGACGTTGAAGGCGCAGGGAAATCTGGAATGAAGACGATATGGCTCGAAGCGAATCAATCATGGAGAGAAGAGATAGTGATCAGGCCGGATTATACAATTAGACATTTAAAAGAACTAGCAGAAATACTGTAAGTAGCATTAATGCGTTTGAATACGTGTGGAAGGAAGCGTGCCGTAAATGTCGATTAGAGGATTGAGGTTTCAAACGAATCAGGGAGATCATATTCAAACGGACCACATTTTTTCATTTTTAAATGCTAATGATTACCTATGGTACATCGATAATTTAGACACGTTGGATGCTGAATTGGACATCAATTTCAACGTGAGATTCACTGACGGTCAACAGTTACTGAAGGATTTTAGCGAGCATGCGGTGCACGCCATTTTCGGTGAGTTTTTTGCTTTTAAAAAAGAGAATGAACATGTTTCTAACGAACCGGAAATCAATAATTGGGATGATTTCGTTCAAAGCTCGGCTCAGATCGTTGTGCTTATTGCGGATTGTTACTATATTGACGTGTATTTAAAGGATCCCGAGGTTATAACAAGTTGTTTTCAATTTATATCGAGCAGAGGGTTTACGCCAGAGCTAATCGATCAAACGGATGCCAGATATAAGTTTAAGGTGTGGTAGTTTTATAGTTTAAAGCTTCCTATCACAGCAACTAAGAAAAGCGGTTCTGGTCGTCGTGGGGCTGTGAAAAATGCTTTTCGTGCCATTACGGGAAAGAAGCCCACACCGAATCAAGTTTATTCGATGTCCCTCATCTGGGGGAGTTACATCGGCGAGTTGATGATTCGCCATCAACCGGATCGACAGTGGCAGTGGTGCAGCGAGGACGTTTTCGGAGACGGAGCATGCATTCATGTCAAGGCCGAAAACAGGAGCCGTACGTTTCCCATCGATAAGGTGATCAAAAGGTTGACGAACGGTCCCATAGATAATGTGCAATCGTTTTATGATGTGACGAAAGCCCATTTTTAAACAATCCGTCCGCCCGGCGCTGCACGAAGGCCGGACTGGGCGGATCGTCTCTCCTATTATTGATTTTTCACTTCAAAAGGATAGTCAAACGCCACTTGCCGCTTCGAAAAAGCGCTTCCTGAGTCGATCGCGTACACTTCATTTGGCTTGATCGTGAACCGGTAGCTTTGTCCCTCGATGATCATATCGACATCAACGGCCGCGGCTTCGATGCCGATGATCTCCAGAACTTGGCCGCGCAGACCGGTAACGACCGTTACGCCGTTAGAGGCGCCGAACGCCTGCTTCCCGTTTATCGAACCTGTGAACATGCCGTTTTTGCTTTCCAATACAAAGCGGTCCTCGCCCCATTGCTGGGTATAGCTTCGTTCGTAATCCGCGTCCCGCAGACCTCCCCAATAGACCCGATCCTTGCATAGATGCACGCCATAGAGCCGAGACAAATATTCCAGCGCCGACAGGATGGCCGGTCCATAACCGTCCTTGGCCTTGCTAGGTTCCGCCGTGAAGGGATCGAACTGCTGCGGGAAAAAGCTATGCTTCGCCAGCACGCTCAGATAAATGTTGCCGAGCAGCGTGATTTCGGCGTAATGCCCGTAATTCTCCAGCGCCTGAATCGCCCGCTGATAGGTCAGGCTCTCGGGCTGTCCGCTCCAATCGTTGCTCGCGATGTTCCGGAACAACGGATCGTTCGCCGCGATCGAAGGCAGGGGCATCGGCGTCCAGAACTCCGCGGGATTAAGCAGGTGTCGGCCGATGAATTCATCCGCCATCGCTTGCGAGAACCCGCCGAAGTACATGACCCGCAGATTGTTGTGCACAAGCACGTCCATAAATTCGTTATTGCAATCCCTGTCGTAACAAGCATACTTGTCGGGACGCCAGAGATACGACGCGATTTTCGTGCGAACTTCCTCCGCCTTAGCCCGCCAGTGCGGCGCTTCTCCGTTCCCGAGCTCCCAGGCGATCAGCGAGAGAACCTCTCTCCCGTGGCAGGAATAGCCCATAACATCCATCGATTCGTACGGAACCTGGCCGATGCCGGAAGGCGGGGTTTCTCCATCCCACATATACGGCGCCCCCGCCAGCCGCGTGCTGTGATCCTCGCCGGTATCGTAGACGCACCAGGTTTCGAGACAACCGTCCCCGTCCGAATCCCGATTTTTCCATAAGTACGCATCGAATCGCTCAAGCACATCATACAGACGCTCGAGATAAGCGCGGTCCTTCTTCATCCAGTAATACACGTTCAGCGCAGGGCCGGGGAAGCAGTAGCCTTGGAACCAGGCAAAGTCCGCATGCAGCTTCCCGTCCAAGACCGAGATCATCCCGGGCATTCTGCCGTCTTCTCGTTGATTTTCCATGAAGATGAGCTGGTTGTTCAGCGCCGCCTCCATGTTGCGCTTCGCATACATCTCGCCGCCCATCGGTTGCGTTTCAAGCCATACGTTCGGATAATACGATCCCTCGACGAGCACCCGATAGCCCGGGAACGTTTGGAGATTCTTTTTCGCCATGTCCTCGCACCGGTCGAACAGCTGCTGCAGCGCGCAATGATCCGTCCTGAAAACCACGTCGGTCGCAGGCAGCGATGCCTTACCGATGTCCACGCTTTTGCTCATGCCGCTTTCCTCGCAATCATCTATAGAGTTAGATACATCTATTGTCGTGTGGAATCGCCCGTCATTCCTTGAAAATTCTGCAGAGTATCTTCAAAATCATGCAAAAAAAGAGCCCGCCGTGGCGCGACAGGCCTTTCAAGCTTGATTGCGATATTGCGTCGGGGACAACCCGCACAGGTCGCCGAATACCTTGGAGAAATAGTTCGGATCGTTAAAGCCGACGTTTATCGCAATTTCTTTGATCGAAGCGCCGGATTCGGCCAGCTGCTTTTTGGCGTCATCCACGCGCAGCCGATTGATGTAATGGTTAATCGTGACGCCCATCTTGTTTTTAAAAAGATGATTGATATAAGACTCGCTGCAGTGGCAGTGCGCCGCGATCCGCGCGACGAACAGCTGCTCCGCGAAGTTGTTGTGTATGAATTCGAGCGCGTGAATGAGGATGTAATCCGAATTCGAATTCGTGTTTTTCCTGACCTGGACGGGGGCGGCGGGATGCGCGCTCAGCGCGTCCGCATAGATGAATCTCACGTACTGCGCGGCGATCGACAGCAACGCTTGGATGAGCGGAGGGTCGGGCACGTCGGCGGACAATTCGGAAAAGTAATGCGCGATCATCGCGTCGTAATCCAGGTCATGGGATTTGGCTATTTTTTTCATGCGATGAAGCGCTGTGCGAGGCCGGCTGCGATAAGCGCCCGCGAAGATGGTGACGACGGTCTCTTCTTCATGAAAAACGGGGACGACGTATTCCTCGACGCCCGCATAGCACATCCCGTAAAAAGGACGTTTGAGCCGGGCGCTCTTCTCCGCGATCGCCTCCCGTTTGCACAAGCATCGGTCGAACAGGCTTTTGCTGGACGACTTAATGAACATGCAGTAGCTGTTGCGATGAAGGAGGAAGGGGTTCAGCAGATTGGAAAACGCCGGATCTCTCGTAATGACGGCATGGTGGTCGACGATGCAAATCTGCAGCTTGTACTGCCGGCTGATATGCGAGAGATAATCGTACAGCGCTTCGTACTTCGGGTTCTCCATCGTCAGTCCGCCTTCCATGATTAGCCGATATTTCTAGCAAGCTTGCAGAATTTTGAAGGAAATGCCGGCATTTCTATACTACATTAGCGGATAAGCAAATTGAAGGAGGAATATTGAAGATGAAAAACAAAAGCCATCAGGCGGACCTCTGCGTCGTCGGCGGGGGATTGGCAGGCATGTGCGCGGCGATCGCCGCGGCCAGGCACGGAAGCAAGGTCGTGCTGATGCAAGACCGGCCTGTACTCGGCGGCAACGCCTCCTCGGAGATCCGGATGAACGTAGGCGGCGCGCTCGGCCCAAACAAGCGGGAGACCGGACTGCTCGAAGAGATCGAGATGGAAAACCTGCGTCGCAACCCGACTGCGTGCTATTCGGTCTGGGACAGCGTGCTCTACGAAAAGGTTCGCTTCGAACCGAACATTACGCTGCTGCTCAATTGCACGTGCACCGAAGCGGAGATGGGCGGCGCGATCGATTCAACGATCAAGTCCGTGAAGGGGTGGCAGCTGACGACCGAGACGTGGCACACGGTCGAAGCGACGCTCTTCGCAGACTGCTCGGGAGACAGTATCTTAGCCCCTCTCACGGGCGCCGAATTCCGTTACGGCAGAGAGGCGGCGAGCGAATTCGGGGAGTCGATCGAGCCCGAGCGGGGGGACAACCATACGATGGGCCTCAGCTGCCTCTTTCAAATCCGGGAGACGGACCGGCCCCAGCCCTTCACGCCGCCTGCCTGGGCGCATACGTACGCAAGCGACGACGACCTGCCGTACCGGCCGCACGACAAGCGTACGAATTTCTGGTGGATCGAGCTTGGCGGCGACCGCGACGCCATTCACGACGCGGAGGAGACAAAGGACGAGCTGCTGAAAATCGTGTTCGGCGTATGGGATCATATGAAAAACCGCGGCGATCACGGCGTGGAAAACTGGGTTATCGACTGGAT
Source organism: Cohnella sp. GCM10012308 (assembly GCF_042649185.1). Taxonomy (NCBI): domain Bacteria; kingdom Bacillati; phylum Bacillota; class Bacilli; order Caryophanales; family Paenibacillaceae; genus Cohnella; species Cohnella sp. GCM10012308. The sequence goes on along the minus strand of NZ_JBHRYU010000009.1, from coordinate 203,889 downwards.
CGGCTTCCTCCCCGGCAAGCGGGAGAGCCGGAGGTACGTAGGCGATTATATACTGACGCAAAACGATATCGAAGCGGAAGGGCGGTTCGACGACCTCGTCGCCTACGGCGGCTGGAGCATGGACGATCACTTCCCGGCGGGCTTCCATCACAAAGGAAGCCATCCGACGATTTACCATCCGGCGCCTTCTCCCTACGGCATTCCGTACCGCAGCTTGTATTCCAAAAATATCGACAACCTGTTTTTCGCGGGACGCAACATCAGCGCCACGCATGCCGCGATGAGCTCGACGCGGGTCATGGGCACTTGCGCGATGCTCGGGCAGGCGATCGGAACGGCGGCCGCGATCGCGGTCCGGGACCGTCTAATGCCAAGAAGCGTCTACCGGCATCGCATGCAAGAGTTGCAATCGACGCTGATGGAAGACGACTGTTACTTGCCCTGGCGCAAAAGAGCGCAGCCGGCATTGACGCTAAGCGCCCGTCTTAGCGCGTCGATCGGCGACGCGGAGCCGCTGCGCAATGGCTGGGACCGGCCGGTCGGGGACGCGGACAACGCCTGGACGGGCGCGCCGGGCGATTGGATCGAATACCGGTTCGACGAGCCCCGCCGCGTCCGCAGGCTGCGTTTCGTATTCGACAGCCATCTGAACCGGAAGATCAGAAACATGTTGAACAGCTATCCGCTGCAGAGCAAAAACTATCATTTGCCGGAGACGATCGTGAAGGACTTCCGCGTGGAATACGAGGACGAGAGCGGCGCATGGACCGAGCTTGCGGCGATCCAAGGAAACTACCATCGCCTTCGCAAGCTGCAGGTCGACGTGACGACGAGAGCGCTGCGCCTCATTCCGATGCGCACGTGGGGAGCCGACCAAGCGCGCATTTTCGCCTGGGATATCGACGAGTAACGCGCGGACAGCGCGTTGGCTGCACTTCGCTCCAACTCGCCGCACACAAAATTTGTTGCATCAACTTCCCAAATCCGTCGATCTTGCAAAGCTGCGCTTCCTGCTATGCTAAGTCTATCAAATCACTTGGAAAGGAAGTGGACACTTGAGCAACACGCTTGCGAGACGGAAAAGATTCGCCGGATTGTGGCAGATGCGGGCGCTGTACTTCATGCTGCTTCCCGGGGTGGCGTGGTTCCTGATCTACCGATACTTGCCGATGTACGGCGTGACGATCGCGTTCAAGGAATACAACATCATGGGCGGCTTGTTCTCGAGCCCATGGGCGGACCCGTGGTACAAATATTTCCGGATGTTTTTCGAATCCCCGTACTTTTCTCAGATTCTCGGCAACACCGTCCTCATCAGCGCCTACAAGCTGGTCTTCGGCATGCTGCCGCCGATCCTGCTGGCGATCCTTCTGAACGAATGCCGGGTCGGATGGTTCAAGAAGTGGGTGCAGACGCTCACCTACATGCCTCACTTCTTGTCCTGGGTCATCGTGTACGGCATCGTGCTCGCCTTTTTCTCCGAGAGCTCGGGGCTCATCAATCGCTGGATCGTGGAACTCGGAGGCAAGGCAGTTCCGGTCCTGACGTCGACGGATTGGTTCCGGTCGCTGCTGGTCGGCAGCGACATCTGGCAAAATCTCGGCTGGGGCGCGATCATCTACCTGGCCGCGATCGCCGGCATCGATCCGACGCTGCATGAAGCCGCGACCGTCGACGGGGCGGGAAGGCTGCGCGTCATCTGGCACATCATCCTGCCCGGCATCCGCGGAATCTTCATCCTGCTGCTCATTCTGCGCCTCGGACAAGTGCTCGACGCGGGCTTCGAACAAATCTACGTCATGTACAATCCGCAGGTGTATCCGGTCGCCGACATTCTGGATACCTGGGTGTTCCGTACGGGTCTCGAGCAGATGAACTTCAGCTTGGCGTCCGCAGTCGGCTTGTTCAAATCAGGCATCGGATTCGTATTCGTCCTCTTATCCAACGCGCTGGCGAAGCGGTGGGGCGGCGGGATATGGTAAAGTCCAAACGCGACCTTGTCTTCGATACGGCGATCTTTATCGTGCTGGCATTCGCCGCGCTGGCCGCCGTCTTTCCGCTGCTGTACGTATTCTCGGTATCTCTGACGCCCTACGCGGAAGTCGTCAAGAACGGCGGGTTCGTGCTGCTGCCGAAGCATATCACCTTGTCGGCCTACAAGGGGCTGTTTCAGCAGACCGGCCTGCCGCAGGCGTTCGGGGTGAACGTGTTCATCACGGTCGCCGGAACGTTCGTCAACATGCTGTTGACGGTGCTCATGGCTTATCCGCTCAGCCGCAAAAAGCTCAAAGGAAGATCGTTTCTTCTGCTGCTCGTCGTGTTCACGATGCTGTTCAGCGGCGGCCTCATCCCGACTTATCTTGTGGTCAAGGCGACGGGCCTCCTCAATACGGTCTGGGCGATGATCGTGCCGAACGCCATTTGGAGCTTCAACATTTTGATTATGAAAAGCTTTTTCGAATCGCTGCCCGAGGAGCTGTTCGAGTCGGCGAAAATCGATGGCGCGGGGGAGAGCCGGATCCTGCTGCAAATGGTCGTGCCGCTCTCGCTGCCGAGCATGATGACCGTCGGCCTGTTCTACATGGTCGGGCACTGGAACGAGCTGTTCCAGGCGGTCCTGTACGTGACGAATCCGGACCTTCATCCGCTGCAAGTATTCGTGCGCAACATTCTGCTGCAGAGCCAGATGAGCGAAATCGCGGTCGACGTCACGCTGCCGACGCAAACGCTGCAGATGGCGGCCGTCCTCGTGGCGAGCCTGCCGATCATCGCCGTGTATCCGTTTATTCAGAAGTACTTTACGAAGGGCATGCTGCTGGGCTCGATCAAGGGCTGACAAACCAGGATAAGCCCTGAAGAGCGCGGAAAAAACGGTTGAAACCAAGGCAAACGCCTTGATTCAATAGATTCAATAGAAATGATCAACTCTCTAACGAGAAAGGTTGGGGCAAATGAACAAAAAGAGCTTCGGGGTCGCGATCGCTTCATTAGGCATGCTGGGCACGCTGCTAGCTGGCTGCGGAGGCAGCAACGACGAGAACGGCGGGGCGTCTCCTTCTCCGTCGGGGACGACGGCCGGTTCGGCTTCGGCCGCGCCAAGCCAATCGGCATCGGCATCGCCGGAATCAAGCGAGAAAATGAAAATCGAAGTCGTCAAAATCGGTTGGGGCACGAAGCTGCCTGCGGACGACTTCGTCAAGGCGGAGCTCGACAAGAAGCTGAACATCGATCTGACGCTCAGCCTGCCGGCGAATCCGGACGAGCTGAAAAATCAGTTGAGCACGCGCATCGCCGCCGGCGATTATCCGGACGTGATGGAGCTCGCGGACCGCAATCATCTGCTCCAGCTGGCGCATATGGGCGCCCTGCTCGATCTGACGCCGTACCTTGACCAACTGCAGGACGCGCAGAGCCTCGCGACTGCGGACGGCGTCAAGAAGGGCACCGTCGACGGCAAATCGTACGCGATCGCCAAAGCGCCGAACCTGCTCGCGCAGTCCTACTGGATCCGCAAGGACTGGCTCGCCAAGCTGAATCTGCAGATGCCGACGACCGTCGACGAGCTGTTGGCCGTCGCCCAGGCGTTCGTCGAGAAGGACCCGGACGGCAACGGCAAGAAGGACACGATCGGCATGACCTCGAACGACTGGAACGCGTTCAACCCGTTGTTCGGCTCGCTGGGCGTCGGCAGCTCGTACAAAGACATCTATATCAAGGACGGCAAGGCGATCGGGGCCGTCTACGACCCGGCTTATAAAGACGCGATCGCCTCCGTCCAGAAGTTTCTGAACGCAGGCGCAGTCGATCCCGAGGTATTCTCCAACAAAGGCTCGGCCGCGACGGACAAAGCTGTCAAAGGACAGGCCGGCATCTTCTACGGAGACTGGAACCTGTTCAAGGACGAGAACCAGACCGCGATCAAAGCGGCCAATCCGAACGCGGAATGGGAGGTCGTGCCGGCGTTCAAGGGCGCCGGCGGAGACTTCGACAGCTCCTACGACCTCGGCAGCGCTTCGGGCTTCGTCGCCTTGCCGAAAAGCCTGGAGAAAAATCCGGACAAAGTGAAGCGCATTCTCCAGCTGCTCAACTACGTCTCGACAGGCGAAGGATTGAACCTCGTCGAATACGGAATCGAAGGCACCCATTTTACGATGAAGGACGGCAAGCCCGCGGTCACCGACAAGATCGGCGATGCTTCGTTCAGCTGGGTGTATCAAATCATGGGCCGGCCGGAGCAGGAATATTTGCTTACAAAGTTCGCCAAGCAGTCCGCGCAGATCCAGGCGGCGTCCTCGAAGCCTCGCCTCGACGTGTACAACAGCTTCATCGACACGCCGCAGACGGTGAATCTGGCCGACGCCCAGCGCTTCATGAACGACGAGCTGCTGAAGTTCGTCTTCGGCAAGGCCCCGATGAGCGAGTACGACAAGTTCTTGTCCACGCTGGACGGCACGTACGGCTACAAGCAATACGTGGAGGAGGCGAACAAACAACTGAAGGCGCTCGGCTATTTGCAATAAGGCTCTAAAAGAAGCGAAGGGGAGCTAGGCTGCCCTTCGCTCTCTTTGCTACAATGTTCGTATTCGATCGATCGTCCCGGGAGGAAGCTCCATGCGCGCAGCCCTGTACAGACTCAAGCCGAAAACGATCAAGCACAAGCTGTTCGCCGCCTTCGTACTGCTCATCTTCGTGCCGCTGCTGCTGCTTCAGCTCAGCATGTACGACAATACCGAAAAGCTGATCTCGCACCGGGTGAGCGAGCAGAACAGCCTGCAAATGGGACAAGTCCGGCAAAACTTCGAAATCATGAGAAGCTTCATGCTGACCTCCGTCGTGACGCTGGAGCTGATGCTCCGGCAGCAGGAGGTTTTCGGCGCGGGCAACGCGATCGAAGCGTCCGAGCGCGGCCGGATCGTGTCCGAGAGCCTGCGCAGGCTCAAGGAGCAAAACGAGCTGAACAGCGCGCAGCTGTCGTTTACGGTGCTCGATCTGGCGGGGCATGCCTATATGGACGGCGAGGGCCCCGCGGATTACGCCGCGCTGCGGCAGGAGGGCGGTTTTCGGGCGATCGAGAACGGTCAAGTGAAATACGTGTGGATCAGCGGCGCATCCGCGCAAAACGCCGTGCCGAGCGAACTGTCGCTCTACGCGCTCCTGGAGAGCGAAGGCAGCGCGTTCGCCATGGTACATGTCGCCTTCCGTTTCGAGGACTGGCTGCGGTCGATCGCCAAAGCGTTCGCCGTCTATCAGGACTATTACATCCTGGACGAAAAGGGCGAAACGCTGGCCAGCACCCGAAGCCGGGGACTGGACGCTGCCATCTACAGAGATGTCGTGCTAACCGGGGAATGGAAAAACGGCGTGCATCAAAATGCGGTCGTAAGCGTCGGCACGCTGCCTTCGCTCGGATGGACCATCGTAAGCAGCTTTCCGATGGAGATCTACTTCGGCGACCTGCACCAGCAGCAGATCCGATATTTGCTCACCTTTATCGGAATCATGCTGGCGTTCGTCGCGATTACGTTTTACGTGCTCCGGCGCATTACGCGGCCGCTCCACCTGCTCGAGCGCCGCATGTCCGAGACGGTGGAGCAGCGGTTCGTCAAAGGGATCAACGAAAAGCCTTACGAGGGCGAGATTCTGTCGCTGTCGCGTACGTTCAACCGGATGCTGCGCGACATGCAGGATCTCGTCGCCAAGATCAAGCGGGACGAAAAGCAGAAGGAAGCGCTCCGCTACCAGAGCCTGATCGCGGTCATGAATCCGCATTTTCTGCTGAACACGCTCAACACGGTGAAGTGGCTGGCGATGCGCAAAAACGAGCGGGAAATCGCTTCGATCTGCGTGCAGCTCGGCCTGCTGCTGGAGACGAGCCTCAATACCGACGTCGAGCTGATCCGGGTGAGCGAGGAGCTTGAGTTGATCCGCGCCTACGTCGCGATCCAGCAAAATCGCCATCTTCATCCTTTTTCGGTTCGTTATGAAGTCGGTCCGGAGCTCGAGCATGCGCTGCTGCCCAAGATGACGCTGCAGCCGCTCGTCGAGAACGCCATCATTCACGGCTTCGCAGGGACGGAAAAGGAAGGCGCGATCGATATTTGCATCCTCGCGCAGGACGGCCGCCTCGTCATCGAGGTGGCGGACGACGGTATCGGGTTGGCGGCATCGGCCCAGGTCAAGCGGATCCGCAAGCGGAACAGCATCGGCCTCGCGAATCTGCGCGAGCGGCTGGCGTTGCTGTTCAAATCCGACGCAAGCCTCGAGACGGATTCGGACGATGCGGGGACGCGGGTGCGGATCGTCATCCCGCTGCTGGTCGCCAAGCCGTATGACTCAGCTTATTCGTAAAGGAGGCGCCTGCCATGTGGAAAGTCGTCATCGTGGAGGACGAAGCGTTCGTCAGAGATTCCCTCAGGGAGATGATCCCGTGGACCGAGTCGGGCTTCGAGCTGGTCGGGGAAGCGGGCAACGGCGAGGAGGGCGCCGCGCTCGTCGAGACGCTGCGGCCGGATATCGTCATAACGGACATCATGATGCCCAAGATGGACGGGGTCATGATGCTGAAGACGGCCAGGGAGCAGGGCAGCGAAGCGCGCTTTATCATGCTGACGTGCATGAACGAGTTCGAGTACGCGCGTCTGGCGCTCGAATACGGCGCCAGCAGCTATATCCTGAAGCTGTCGATGACGATCGAGACGCTTCAGGAGGCGCTGGCCAAGGCGGCGAAGGAGCTGTCTGCCAGAAGCGAGGGGAGCCGGTTCCGCCGGCTGGAGCGCTACGAAGCCGTCTACGGGAAGTTATGGGACGGCTATGAATCCGCGAATGGGGCGCCTTTTGCGCCGGTCTTCCCGGATATCGAGCCGCCGCTGCCGTACGTATCCGTCTTTTGTTTGCTTCAAGGGGAAGCGAGCGGGGGTTCATCGTCCTTCGTTCAGCGTTTGTTCGCCGAAGCGCCTGCTACGGAGCGAATCGTTCATTCTTATGCCTCTTCAGGTGTCACGACGTTTTTTTGCTGGTGTAGCCAGCCAGGCGTTGCTTCCGTAAACGCATTATCTTTAGAAGGCGGGGCGGTCTTCGCCTATCGTCTCGACCTGAAGGGCGAACGTCTCGAACAAGGCTGGCTGGATGTGCTTCGGCGGCTGGACGCGCTCTGGTACGGACGCGACAAGGGGCCGATCCGCGTCGGGGAGACGGCCGTACAAGCGAAGACAGCGTCTTCGCAGCGCCAGGAACCCGGGCGAAGAGCCTACTGGGGCGAATGGCTGGCCAGCTTCGAGCATGTCAAAGTCGCCGACTGTCTCGCGCTGCTCGCCCGCCAGTGGGCGGACATGGAGCGCCGCGGGCTGCCGTTCCTGCAGGTCAAAGCCGAGGCCGGGCAGCTGCTCCGTCTGATGGAGCAGTACGTTACGCCGTCGCCGTCCGACTACGAGCAAATCGAGACGGCTGTCACGCACGGACAGCTGCTGGAGCGGATGGAGCGCATCGTGTCTGAGGCCGTCGACCGCATCGTGCAGGAGCGTTCGGCCTTCACCGATCATGCCGAGATCAACAAGGTCATCGGCTATATTCATACGAACTATCAAAAAAACATTACGCTGCGCTCGATGGCATCGTTCGCTTCGCTCGACGAGAGCTATCTTAGCAGCCTGTTCAAGAGAAAAACGGGGTTCAGCTTGATTCAATTCGTTCAGCAGGTCCGCGTCGACCGCGCCAAAGAGCTGCTCGCGGAAGGGAAATCCGTCAGTCAGGCGGCGGAGCTCGTCGGCTTCGTTAACGACAGCTATTTTATAAAAATATTCAGGCGGTTCGAGACGCAAAGCCCGGCGGAATTCAAAAAGAGCCTTGCGGCCGGACGCGGCTGACGGCGCGCGAAACGCAAATCTATTGCATGAACAGCAGAAAGCTGTTGCTAGTTCGCTCCCCCTCCTCTTGCTATGCTGATCATGCAGGAGGAGGGGGGATTTTTTTTGCGCAGATCGTGAGCATGAAGGATCCGAAAGCGATTACAAATCAAGGAGGCGTTTCTTAATGAGGAACATATGGCGGTTCAAAGCGCTGGCTGCTTTGCTTCTGGTAACGCTGATCGCTCCGGTCTCGGGACAGCTGGGCGGAGCGGACAAGGCTTACGCGGCTACGCCGTCCAACCCGAATGCGACGCAGGCGGTACAGGACGTGCTGAATTATTTCGACACGGTATATACGAACAACAAGATTATCTCGGGACAGTTCGTCAGCGACGTATACGGCTTCAACGAGATCGACCATATCGGCTATCTCGCGAGCAAATATCCGGCCATGATCGGCATGGACTTCGGTTATAAGCATACGAACGGCACGCTCGGCGAGGTGGCCGACTGGCGGAACTATATGGTGGCTCAGGCAACCGATTATTGGAAAAAGGGAGGGCTCGTCCAGCTCTCCTGGCACGAGACGAATCCGCTCGACGCGACGCCTGACGACGGCGGCTGGAACAGCGTGATCAGCACGATGACGCAGGCTAATTTTGATAAGGTTACGACGCCCGGCACGCCCGAATATGCCAAGTGGCTGGCGCATGTCGATACGATCGCGGGCTACCTGAAGACGCTGCGGGATCAAGGCGTCGTCGTGCTGTGGCGGCCTTACCACGAGATGAACATCGGCTTTTGGTGGGGCGGAAAGTCGCAGGCCAGCTTCAAGAAGCTGTGGCAGAACATGTACGACCGGCTCACGAATTATCATGGTCTGAACAATCTGATCTGGGTGTGGGCGCCGGCGCGGGACAATTTTAACGCTGTACCTGGAGGCTTTTATCCCGGCGCATCGTACGTGGATCTGGGCGGGGCTGATGTCTATGCGGAGGAGAGCACGAACGAAAAGTTTTCGCTTGCGAACGCCGAACTGGCCGCTATTATGAACGGCAAGCGCTACGGCTTGTCCGAGGTCGCCAAACTGCCGGATTTGGCCGCGCTCAAGAACACCTTCGACTATACCTGGCTTCTCACTTGGTCCACCGGCTGGCTGGACAATGAATTTTACGGGAGCCCGGGCGGGAACGGGCCGGGCAACATCGGCTGGGACGTGAGGGCCTTCTATCAGAGTCCCGATACGATCACGAGAGCGGATGTTCCCGCATTCGGCAGGACGATCGTTCCCGAGACCTTCATCTTCAAGGATGCCTTCAACGTCTACATTAACGGCGTTATCGTATCGTTGAGCAACTGGACGACGACGGCAACCGGCGGAGCCGTTGCGCTCTCGAATGAGAAAACCGTTGGATTGGCGGGCCGGGACCAGAGCATGAAGATCAGCAAAACGTCGACTACGGGCGAGACGAGCGCCAAAAGGACGTTCGGCCCGCAGACCGGCATCGTAAACGTCAAAGCGACGATCCGCACGGAAGAGGCGAGCTGGAAGGACTTCCTCGTCGTGGACAGCTCGAGCCCAAGCAAGGTCGCCCTGCACATCGGCCTGCAAAACGGATATTTGCGGGCCTATGACGGATCGACGCTCGTCGCGCTGCAGCCGATCGACTATGCCAAGTGGTATGACGTGAAGGCCGTACTGAATACGACGACCAAGAAGTACGACCTGTACGTGAACGGCGTGAAGAAGGGCGATCAGCTTAGCTTCCGGGATACGGGAGCGGTCAACCTCAATAAATTAGCGTTCGGCGTCGCCAGCAACGACACGGGCACTTTGTATGTCGACAACGTCAGAATAGACAAGTAAGACTGAACCGATCGTTCGAGATCCCGGTCTTCGTCGCGCAAGCGACAAGCGGCTTGGGCCGGGATCTCGGCTCGACGGCGATAAGCAAGAAAGGCAGCGTGAGATCCGTGAAGAAAAAAACAAAGAGCTTCGAGGTCGTCGTGTGCGGAGGCGGAACCGCGGGGTTCTGCGCCGCTGTGGCCGCCGCGAGGCAGGGAGCGAGAACGGTACTGATTCAGGATCGGCCCGTATTCGGGGGCAACAGCTCCTCCGAGATCCGCGTGACGCCCCATGGCGCCGCGCAATTCCACGCGTACGCGCGCGAGACCGGCATCATCTCCGAGCTGCTGATCGAGGAGCGCGCGCGGAACCACGAGGTCATCTTCGAGAACGGATGGACGAACAGCGTGTGGGACATGACGATGTACGATATGGCGATGAATACGCCGAATCTGACGTTTTACCTGAATACTTCAATCTTGTCTGTAGCGAAGTCGTCGGTGCGAAGGATCGAATCCGTGACCGCTTATGTCGCCGGCGCGGAGACCGAGATCGTGTTCATGGGCGACGTCTTTCTCGATTGCACGGGCGACGGCGTCGTCGCGGAACAAGCGGGCTGCGAATGGCGGATGGGGACGGAAGGGAAAGCGGAGTTCGGCGAGCCCCATGCGCCCGAAGCGGCGAGCCAGGATACGATGGGCAACTCGATTCACTTTAAGGCGAAGGACATGGGGCGCCCCGTTCCGTTTCAGGCGCCGGATTGGGCGATCCGCTACGAGGACGCCGACTTTTTCTACAAGCACGGCCGACAGGTGTACGATATCCGCGGCGGTTACTGGTGGCTCGAGATCGGCGTTCCGTGGCATACGATCTACGATGCGGAGGATATCCGGCACGAGCTGACCCGGCACACGTTGGGCGTTTGGGATTGGATCAAGAACCGAGATCCGCTCACACGGGACAAAGCAGCGAACTTCGCGCTGGACTGGATCGGCCAGGTGCCCGGAAAGCGGGAGAGCCGCCGTATCATGGGGCAGTATCTAATGACGGAGCACGACCCGATCGGGCGCACGGCGTTTCCGGACGAGATCGCCTACGGCGGCTGGTTCCTAGACCTGCATACGCCTGGCGGACTGCTGGCCGCGAACAGCGAACCCGCCAGCGCCGAGGGCTACGACGAGAAGTCCGAATACGCGGCCAAGAGCTATTGCGGTCCGTACGGCATCCCGCTGCGGATCTCGCTGACCAAGGATATCGACAACCTGATGACGGCCGGCCGCAACGTCAGCGTCACCCATGCGGCGCTTGGCACCGTCCGGGTCATGTCGACGACGGCGTTGATCGGCCAGGCGGTAGGCACGGCCGCGGCGGTCGCCCTGCGGCGAGGCATCGAGGTCAAGGACGCGGCGACCGAGGCGATCGGCGAGATTCAGCAGCGGCTGCTGCGGGACGGCGTTTTCCTGCCGAACGTGAAAAACGAGGATGACGAAGACCTGGCCCGATCGGCGACCGTAACCGCCAGCAGCGAGGCGCTTTGCTATGGCGTCGGACCCGAGAGTCCATGGACGCATGGCGCGCTCAAGGGCTGGGAGGAGACGCCGCGTGCACCGAACGAGGCGCTGGAAGAGCGGAGGGGGCAATGGATCGCTCTCGGCGGCGGCGAAGGACTTCGGACGCTGTCCCTGTGCATGAGCAACGACTCCGGCGTGCCGCAGCCGATCGAAGCTCGCTTGTACCGCGTAACCGACATTTGGGATTACCGGGTGGAGCCTGGCGCGGCGCTGGCGGCATCGACGCTGACGGTTCAGCCGGGCAATCGTACATGGGTCGACTGGCCGCTCAAGCTGACCGATGCAGACGGTTTGCCGTTAGACGGCTACGTCCGGGTAGACGTGCTGGAAAACGCGTCGGTCCGCTGGCATGTCGCGGGCGATCTGCAGCCTGGCCACCCGTCCGCTTTTCAGATGAGCGCGAACAAGATGCGGCGGTACGGCAACGGCCATACGCTGTGCTTCAAGACGGAGCCGCCGCAGGCGTGTTATTCGCCGGAGCAAGCCGTCAGCGGCTGCACGAGGCCGCATCTTTCGGCCAATGTATGGCGCTCCGACCCTAACCAGCCGCTATCCCAATGGCTGCAGCTTGAATGGGACGAGGAGCGGCGCATCGGGCAGGTCGAGCTCACGTTCCCGGGCAACCTGCTGCGGGAGTATCATCATTACCCGCCGTATTACCGGGATCCGCAGACGGCCAAGGATTATACGGTCGAGCTGTGGAACGGCGGCGCGTGGCGGATCGTCGTACGGGTCGAGGGAAACTATCAGCGGACGCGAAAGCATGCCTTACCTGACGGCTTGACGACCAGCAAGCTGCGGATCGTCGTGCATGCGACGAACGGGGACAGCTCGGCCGCGATCGCCGAAGTCCGCGTGTACGCTTGAGGGTGCGCAGCAACGCAAGAAGACCTCTGCCACAGCCGAGTATCGGCCGCGGCGGAGGTCTCTTGCTAGTTGTATTCCTTGTGTCGGCGATAGGCGCCCATTTGCACTTACCCGTTATTGCCCCCTTACTTGGTGATCAGCACGTTATCGATATAATACGTGCCCGTCGCGTCGGCCGCGACGCCGACCTTCAACTTGCTCACATCTGCCGCGGCCGGATTTTTGAAGTTGAACTGGTTGGCCACCTTGACGCCGTTGACGTAGAGGTCGAACTTTTTGGTCGCGGTGTTCATGATGACCTTGAGGTTGTACCAGGCGCCGTTCGCGATCGGCGCGACGCTGGAGAGCGTGGTGCCGTTGTACGCTTTGAGATATCCGCCCTGCAGTCCGATGTGGAGAGCGGCCTGGCTGGCGCTGTCGTAGACGGTGAAGTCTTTCCAATTGAGGTCTTCCGTGCGTAAGGTCGCTTTGAAGGTGACGACGCCGGTCTGCGCGCCGAACGATTTTTCCGCGGTCGCCGCGTTCGTCGTACTCGTCTTGTTGATTTTCATGCTCCGGTCCGCCGTCGCGACGCCGACGGAGGGCACGAGGACCGCCGTCACGGTACCGCCCGTCGTTGCGAGCGTCCAGTTGGGCGGGGGATTTCCCGCCGTGTAGCTATTCATGGCATCCCTGAAAATGGGCGTGCCCGAGGCGATCGTTCGGCCGAATGCGGGAACCTCGTCTCTTGTGATCGTGGCGGCATGGTTGTAAACCGTCGTAAGCTGGTACGGCGTATTGCCGGGCTGGTTTTCGGGTGGCGAGCCATAGAAGGAATTGTCCGACCAGCCGATCGCCCAGGTTAGGAACCACGTATAATCGTAGCTCGGTATCGAGGCGGCGTGAGGAACCAATCCCACCTCGGACAAGCCGAAGCGCTTGCTGCCCATAATGGCGGCCAATTGGGTGTTGGCTGCAGAGAAGTTCGAGTCGCCCTGATCGCTCGTATAGAAATCCACGCCGCCGAGGTCGACGTAAGCGTCGCCGGGATAATAAGCGCTGTTCAGCGGCAGCTCCTTGGCCGGCGCCCACACCCAGATGAGATTGTTCAGGCCGTGAACGTTCGTGAAGCGGTCGTACATGTTCTGCCACAGCTTCCGATACGAGGCCGGATCCTTGCCGCCCCACCAGAACCAGGCGCCGTTCATCTCGTGATACGGCCGCCAGAGCACGACGACGCCTTGATCCCGCAGCGACTTCAGATAGCCCGCGATCGTATCGACATGCGCCAGCCACTTGGCATACTCGGGCGTGCCGGGCGTCGTCACCTTATCGAAATTCGTCTGCGACATCCCGCTGATGACGCTGCTCCAGCCTCCGGCATCCGCCGTCGTGTCCAGCGGATTCGTCTGATGCCAGGAAGCGGTCATCAGCCCGCCTTTTTTCCAATAATCGCTCCCTTCGTCGACAATGGCGGATCGCCATGTGCCGAGATCGGCCAGGCCCGTCACATTGTACAAAAAGTCGAAGCCGATCATGGCCGGATACTTGCCGGACGTCAAATCGGCAACGTGGTCGGTTTCCGTATAGCCGTAAGTTTGGCCCCGCACGTATTGCCCGGAGATGATCTGATTGTTCGCCTGTACGGTATCGAAGTAATTCAGCACGTCCTTCACTGCCTGCGTCGCGTTCGCGTTCGCCGGCGTGGCGGCGCTCGCCGCGGTGCCGCCCGTCCACGGCAGTACGGGAACCAGCATCGCGACGATCAGCATCGCGGATAGCCAATGCGGCATTCGATTGCGCTTCATTTTCGAATCCCTCCTCCATAGTGGCAATGCAGTTTTCTAAACCGACGATTAAGCGCTTACAAATCGCAAATCTCTTTTCAAATAGCCTCCTCCGTTCGAGATACATCCATTGTAAAATTACGCCCGCCGTTAAGAGTCACGTTTTTTCGGCAAAAAGTTGTCGATCTTCGGCAGCTTCGGTACAACCGTATTCAGTCGAAAATATCGAACCTTTTGCCGAAGAATTTGGAATTGCCGGTTCGGCGGGGCAGCTAGAATGAAGCTATCCAGAAAGACGGCGAGGAGAGAAACGGATGGCTTCCATCGTTCGAAACGTTCGCAGACACGGCGTCATGTACGCGCTTCTGCTGCCCGGCTTGCTTTACTTCGCGATATTCAAGTATGTGCCGATGGTGTATATCGCCGCAGCGTTCAAAAATTACAACGTCCTGCTCGGATTATGGGAAAGTCCGTGGATCGGCTGGCAAAACTTCAAGCTGTTCTTCGACGGCGTTTATTTTGATCAGATTATCGGCAATACGATCCTCATTTCCCTTTATAAACTCGTCTTTTCGTTTCCCGCCCCGATCGTCTTGGCCTTGATGCTGAATGCCGTGACAGCGGGCGGCTTCAAGCGGACGATCCAGACGCTGACGTATTTGCCTCATTTCCTGTCCTGGGTCATCATCTACGGCCTGCTGGTCGCCTTCCTGGCACCTGGTTCCGGATTGGTGAATCAGCTCTTGACGGCGTTCCATCTCGACCGCATCTCGTTTCTGACGGAGCCCGGATTGATCCGCTCGCTGATCGTGACGACGGATATCTGGCAATCGGTCGGCTGGGGCGCCATTATCTATCTGGCCGCGCTGACGGGCATCGATCCGTCCCTTTACGAGGCCGCTACCGTAGACGGCGCTTCACGCTGGAGACAGCTCTGGAGCATCACGCTGCCCGGCATTCAGACCGTCATTATCCTGATGCTGATCCTTCGCCTAAGCGCGATTCTCGACGTCGGCTTCGATCAGATCTATATGATGATGAACCCGTTGAATCAGGAAAAGGCGGACGTCATCGAGACCTGGGTGTACCGCGTCGGCATGCAGGAGGGCCGGATCGGCCTCGCGACGGCTGTCGGCTTGTTCAAATCCGTCATCGGCTTCGCGCTGGTGTTCGGCGCCAATCGCCTGGCAAGACGCGTCGGCGGACAAATCTGGTAGGAGGAACTGCGATGAACGCGATGTCCAAAAACGAACGAATGCTTCAAACGCTCAATTACGTCCTGTTATCCTTGCTTGCCGCGTCTTGCGTCGTTCCTTTCTTTTACGTCCTCAGCGTGTCGGTCACGCCGATCTCCGAGGTCATCCGAAAGGACGGACTCGTCCTCATTCCCACGCATGTCACCTGGACCGCCTATGAAGAGATCATGAAGGGCGGAAGGCTTGCGGAAGCCTATCAAGCGACCCTTTTTCGGGTGATCGCAGGCACGGTCGTCAATCTGTTCTTCACCGTCCTGACAGCGCTGCCGCTGTCCCGCAAGTCGCTGCCCGGGCGCAGCGCGGCGCTGATGTTCATCGTATTCACGATGCTGTTCAACGGCGGGATCATCCCAAGCTACCTGCTGGTCAAGGAGATCGGCCTCTTGGACTCGTCATGGTCGCTCATCGTCCCGGGACTTATCAACGCCTTTTACCTGCTGATCGTCAAAAGCTTTTTCGAGCAGCTGCCCGAGGCGATCGACGAGGCCGCGCGAATCGACGGCGCCGGCGAGCTGTCGATCTTATTCCGAATCGTGCTGCCGCTATCCGGCCCGATCATAGCCACCGTCGGCTTGTTTTACGCGGTGTGGCATTGGAACAGCTATTTCGACGCGTTGCTCTACATCACCGACACGTCGAAGCAGCCGCTGCAGCTCTTTTTGAGACAGATTCTGATGGCTTCCGTCGCGATCAGCGGGGATGCCGCAGAAGCCGCCAATTCGGTGAACCCGATCTCCGTGCAGATGGCCTCGGTCGTCGTGACCACGCTGCCCATTTTGATCGTATACCCGTTCATTCAGAAGCACTTCACCAAAGGCGTGCTGCTCGGTTCGGTGAAGGGTTGATCCAAGGGGCAAAACTCTCGTTATCATGAGGAAACTCTTGATATAAACCGTTATACTATTCGAAAGGGAGAGGTTTATCGATGAGAAAGAGACGCATGCAAACGGCGGCCGCCCTGGCTGTCGCCATCAGTCTGGCGGCGACCGGCTGCAGCAAGGACGATGCGAAGTCGCAGGCGGACGGCAAGATGAAGCTGAGCTTCTTCAACGCCATCGGCTACAGGCTGACGACGCCGATGCCCTCGGGCGAGAACGATCCGATTCGGCAGATAATCGAGAAGGACAACAACATCGAGCTGGACATGACGCTGGGCGGCGAGAACTGGAAGGACAAGTTGAACCTGCTGCTGTCGTCCAACCAGATCCCGGACATCCTCACGTTCCCGGACAGGGCCAGCGCCATTCAATATTACGACCAGGGGCTGGTGGCGGAGCTGGACGATGCGGTCAAGGAAGTGCCCGACCTGACCGCTTCCATCGATCCTTCCCGGCTCGAGCCGATGAAATATAAGGATCATATGATCGGGCTGCCCGGCTCCGAATCGGTCGGCGGCGTGAACGGCTGGTGGATCAACGGGACATGGCTGAAGAAGCTGAACCTGCAAGCGCCGACGAATCCGGATGAGCTTTTAAAGGTAATGAAGGCGTTTACATTCGACGATCCGGACGGCAATGGCAAGGACGACACGTACGGCTTCCTCGCCATGCTGCCGAAGGACGGCTCGCTTGGCTACAGCACTACGGGCGCCCAGGGCTTCCAGCAGATCTTCTGGATGTTCGGCGTTCAACCCAACTTCGTCGACGCGAAGGACGGCAAGGTCGTCGTCTACAACACCGATCCGAAAACGAAAGAAGTGCTGCAGTTCATTAATCAAATGATCGAAGCGAAAGTCGTCGACCCCGATTGGGTCACGATCGACGACAACCTGAAGCGGGACAACAAGATGTACCAGGGCAAGGTCGGCATCATGATTGCGGATTGGCGCCGCATGGAGCCGTCCGAGCAGCAGAAAATGAAGGACGCGGGCGGCAGCGTGCCGGAGTGGCAGCAGATCGCGCCGCCGAAGGGACCGTACGGCGACCAGATTCTCGACACGAAGCCGTTCCAGCAGACGATGATCGGCCTGTCGAAGGAAGCGCTCAAGGACCCGGAGAAGACCAAGCGCGCCATGCAGCTCATTCAATATTTGTACACGAACGCGGACGTCTATCCGTACCTGGCCTATGGGATCAAAGACAAGACCTTCAAGGTCGCGGACGGCAAGCCGGCCTTGATCGACAGATCGACCTACAACGAGAAGGAAGTCGAGTGGCGCTACAACTACGCGTTCGTGCGCAAAGCCAATGACGGCGTCTACTTCGACTTTAAAAATCCGGAAGTCACGAACGCCAACCAGAAGCTGAACAACGGCTATCTAAAGGATAACAATGTCAACCCCCGGGTGTTCGACGATCCGAACGATCCGCTGGCCCAGGACCGCATCAAGTACGTCAACGAGATGATGCTCAAGTTCGTCATGGGCAAGGAGCCGCTTAGCGGCTGGGACGATTACGTCAAGACGCTGCAGGACAAGTTCAAGCTGAGCGACGCCGTCGCCAATTATACGAAGCAGTTGCAAAGCGACGGCGTGCTTCAATAAACGCCCGGATGAGGAGTAGAGCGGAGACCGCTCTCCTCTTCTTCGGTTTGCGGATCCGATATCGAACATGCAGGAGTGAACGTCATGCGGGACAGGGCAAGCAAGCTGCTTCACAACATCTCCTTCCGATTATTCCTCGTTTGCTTTATTTTCGTGCTGAGCTCGGAGGTGATCGTCAGCGCCCTGTCCTACCGCTATATCAAAAACGAGATTTCCTCGAGCCAGACCGAACGGGCCAAGCAGCTGCTGCTGAAGGAGCAGCAGT
The DNA here is from genome assembly GCF_042649185.1 of Cohnella sp. GCM10012308. Taxonomy (NCBI): domain Bacteria; kingdom Bacillati; phylum Bacillota; class Bacilli; order Caryophanales; family Paenibacillaceae; genus Cohnella; species Cohnella sp. GCM10012308. The sequence continues at coordinate 185,992 of NZ_JBHRYU010000009.1, read as the reverse complement.
ATATGGACCTGTACATCGCCCTGGTTCAAAATACGATCGCGCTGCTCTCCTCGTCGTCCGCGACGTGGCATGACGGTATCGATTCCGCGCAAGCCGGCGTAGAAGGCGTGTACCGCACCCACTCCGACATTTTAACCGACGCATATTTGATCCGGGAAAACCTTTCCATCCTCGGCGGCAATACCGTCACCAAGGTGCTGAACGATCCGATGCCGAGCCGGGAAGAGCTGTACCGGGCCGCATACAGCAACGCGTACGGCAGCATTGCCGTCAGCAATCCTTACCAATCGTTTTACTCCGGCTGGACGGTGACGTTCACGAAGGCGCTGAAGTTCGCGGGGGAGCGGATGGTCATTGCGGTGGATCTCAACCTGACTGCGCTGCAGGAGCGGATGGACCAGATCAGCCGCGGCAGCAACCTGCGGCTCGCCATTCTCGACGATCAGGGCCGCCTCATCCTCGAGCCGGCCGCGGGCGGACCGCTGCGGGCCAAGGATCATCGCCTGCTGTTGGGCGACCGGGACGGCACGGAGCTGATTTATAACAAGGACGATGTCTTCCAGGCGCGCATGGACGGCGCGCCCGTCACCGTCATGCGAGGCTTCATCCCCCGTACGAAATGGATCGTGCTCGCCCTGTCCGACAGCACGGCACTGGCGCACTCGCTTGAGCGGCTGGAATCCTTTTTCTTCGTGGTGCTCGCGGTTGGCCTTCTCCTTAGCGTCGTGACCGCCGCCTTCGTCGCCAGGATGATCCGGACGCCGGTCTATTACTTGATCCGCAAGATGAGTCTGGTCAAGCAGGGCGATCTGAACGTGACGATTCCGAAGCTTCGCAACGACGAGTTCGGAGAGCTGACGGACACGTTTAACGCCATGCTGGAGCGGATCCGCACGCTGCTCGAGCATGTCAACGTCAGCGAACGGAAAAAGAAGGAAATGGAAATACAGGTGCTGCAATCGCAGATCAATCCGCATTTTTTGTACAACGCGCTGGGTTCGATCAGCAACGTCGTCGACGTCGGCAGATACGAGGAGGTAGACGACCTGATCGGCGCGCTGATCGCCATTCTCGAGTACGGCATCACGGATTTCTCCGACAGCGTCAGCCTGGAGCAGGAGCTTCGCAACGTGAGAGATTACTTGCACATTCAAAGCATCCGGTACGACCGCGCCTTCGAGCTCGTCGAGGAGATCGATCCCGAGGCGCTGGCCCATCCGGTGCTGCGAATGGCGCTGCAGCCGATCGTGGAAAACAGCGTTTTCCACGGCTATAGCGGCGGAAGGCTCGCGGGCGTCATTCGAATCGCGGCGGCGAGCAAGGACGGACAACTCGTCATCGACGTCTCGGACGAAGGCGTGGGCATGACTCCCGACAAGGCGGCGACGCTGCTGCTCCCGGGACGGGAGGGCGAACCGGCCGTAAGGCGCAAGCGAATCGGCTTGTACAACATCCACCAGCGCATTCGGCTGAACTATGGCGAAGACTGCGGTCTCGCCGTCTGGAGCGAGGAAGGCAAAGGAACGCGGATTACGCTGCGGTTTCCGGACCTGCGCGCAAGCGAGCGGAATACGCTCGCAGTCTAGGAGAAGGAGGAGTGGCCATGCGGGATGCGATCGCCTGCCTGATCGTCGACGACGAGCCCCCGATGGTGCAGCGTCTGACGCGCATGTTCGAGCGTTGGGCGGAGCGGCGGCTGCCTTACAAGCTGGTCGGCACGGCGTGCTCGGGAGACGAGGGGCTGGAGAAGGCGGCGCTGCTGAAGCCGGACCTAATCTTGACCGACGTGGTCATGCCCGGCAAAAACGGACTGGAGATGATCAAAGCGCTGCGGGAAAGCCATCCGCGCATCGAATTTATCGTCTTGAGCGCCTATAGCGACTTTGCTTATGCCAAGCAGGCGATCGCCATGGGGGTCTTCGAGTACTTGGTCAAGGTGCCGCTGCGGGAGCAGGAGGTGCTGGCGGCGCTGGACAAGGCGCGGGACAATATGATGGCGCGGGGAGAAAAGGAGCGGACGCTTCATAGCCTAAGCGGCTCCGTCAAAGGCGACGCCCACCGGATGCGCAAGCAACTGTTCGAGGAGCTGGCGCGGGGAGAGCGTAGCGCCGCCTCGATGGAGAAGGCGAGCCTGCCGTACGCCCCCGGCTTCCGGACTGATCGGTACGCTTGCTTTGCCGTGCGGCTGGACGATTACGCGGCCTTCTGCGAGGCCTTTGCGCCTGCCGACCGCCAATCGCTGCGGTACGGCATGATGAATATTATCGAAGAAGTTCTCCAGGCTTCGGGCGGCTGCTTCGTTTTCGAATGGACGGGCGACACGTTGTTCGGCTTCGCGATGATCCAGGAAACTGGAGAGTTGGGTTACGAAAATAGGGGCGTCGCGCTCGGCGAAGAGATCGTCGGTCACGTGAAAACGTATTTGCGCCTGTCGGTGTCCGTCGGGGTCAGCCGGAGATACGGGGGCTGGGAGCGGGCGGAAGCCGCCTTCCGGGAAGCGCAAGCGGCAGTGACGGACGCGTTTTATAGCAGCTTCGGAACGGTCGTCACGCCGAACCGCCGGCCGTTCTACGACGCAGCCGACGCGCAGGACGTTTTCGACCGGTTCGAGGTGGCGCTGGAGCGCGTCTCGTCGAAAGCCGACCGGGACGAGCTGGCGCCGCTGCTGAAGCTGCTGCATGCGCACCGCATCTCCCCGGACAAGCTGGTTCCCTTCGCCGAGCGGTGGCTCGCGCGCCTGGAGCGGAAGTTGCTGCAGTCCGGGCATGACCCGCAGGACGAGCCGAAGCTCCGTCCGGATGCCTGCATGCATTTGCATCAGTTCGCGGACCGGCTCCGCGAACAGTGGGATCGGATTCTGTCGCGGACGGAAGCGCCTAGCCTGAGGCCGGATATGGCCAAAGCGATCCTGTACGTCGAAGACCATTTGAGCGAGCCGCTGTCGCTCGGTCAGCTGGCGGACTATATCCATTTGAATCCGACGTACGTAAGCGAGCTGTTCAAAAAAGAACTGGGCGTCAACTTCACCGATTACGTCGCCAAGCGTCGGATCGAGAGGGCCATCGCGCTCATGCGCAAGCGGGCGTATACGAATCAGGAGCTCGCGGAAGCCGTCGGCATTCAGAACGAGAAATACTTTTGCACGCTTTTTAAAAAAATGACCGGTACTTCGCCGCAGAAGTACGAGACGGGCGGCAGAAGGAACGAGGAAGCGAGAGGATAGACAGTGGCGACAACCCGTTTTAAGAGGCGCAGGCCCTCGGAGCTGGAATGGGGCGCCGATACGGGCATCGTCTGGCACCCTTCGGAGACGGAGACGCATTACGAGCATCCCGTACAGTCCTTTTGTCAATTTCGAAAAAGCTTCGAGCTCCCGGCGGACGCGGCCGCCGAAGGGAAGCTGCGCATTTTCGCAGACTCTAAATATATCGTCTATGTGAACGGCGTCTATGCGGGCCGGGGGCCTTGCAGGAGCGATCCCAGATGGCAGTACGTGGACGAGGTGGATGTAGGCGGCTTGCTTCGACCGGGCGACAACAGTATCGCGGTCATGGTGTTGTACTATGGCTACGGTACCGGTCAATCGATCGACAGGATCCCGGCGCTGCTGGCGGAGCTGCGTACCGCCGCGCAGGGCGGTGAGGCGCTGATAGTAGGTACGGACGAAACGTGGTTATGCCGCAAAGCGGCTGCCTACGACGAGCGGGCGCCGCGCGTGAACGGCTGTCAGGGGCCGATCGAGATCTACGACGCCCGGTTGGAGACGGAAGACTGGTACAAGCAGGAGGCGGTCGCCGAAGGCTGGACCGCTGCAAAGAAACGAGATTTCAAGCTTTCGCCTTTTTGGAATCTGCTCAAGAGGCCGATCCCGCTGCTGGAAGAGACGGAGCTGGATGCATGTCGACTCGCGGGCCGAGGCGTCGCGTCGAAGCTCGCGGCGCCTTCCGGCCGCCTGCATCTGGATATGATCGAGGAGACCAAGGGCATCCGCCTGTTCGCAGCCGACAGCTCGGACAGCCCGCTGGATGTCTGGTCGAAGCCGGCGGCGGCCGGTGAAGCCGAAGTGCTGACCTACGACTTTGGCAGGATCGAGCCCGGCTATTTGCAGATTGACGTGACCGGCACGTCCGGCACGATCATTGACGTAGCTTATGCGGAGGAGCTGTGGGAAGGCAAGGCGCTGCTGAACGCGAGCAACAACCGTTCGCTCGACCGCTTCATCCTCGCGGAGGGACGGCAGCGCCTGGAGATCGCTTTCGGCTGGAAAGCATGCCGCTACGTGCAGCTGCGCATTCGCCATGCCGATTCGCGTCCGGTATGCCTGCACCGGATCGGGCTGCGGACGCGCGGGTACCCGGTGACGGAGCCGGCCGTCTTCAAGTGCAGCGATCCGATGCTCCAGCGGGTCTGGGACATCTCCGCCCATACGCTGCGCATCTGCATGCAGGACGCCTTCGTCGACTCGCCGAGCCGCGAGCAGCAGCAGTGGATGGGAGACGGACGTTGGCAGGCGCTGTACCAGACCTATTACGCCGGGGATGGCAGGCTGCACCGCAAGCTGCTGGAGCAGGTCGGTCAGTCGCAGGATTGGCAGGGCATGACGGCGCAGCGTTATCCGGACGGGCATCACAACTATCCGCCGATCCCGTCGTTTTGCCTGCACTGGGTCAGCTCCTTCGGCGAATATTTGGAGGCCTATGGAGATGACGGTCTGCTGGCCGAGTGGTGGCCGAATATCGTGCAGGCGCTGCGCTGGTTTTCGGGCTTCGAAAACAAAGAAGGCTTGCTTGAAGACGTGCCTTATTGGTCTTATATCGACGCTGGCGAGGCGCCGCTCGGCAGATGGCCGGACGTCGAGCGCGGCGGCATCGTGACGGCGCTCAACCTGCTCTATTTGGAAGCTGTACGATGTGCAGCCGGATATGCGCGACTGGTCGGAGACACGGAAGCGGAGGCTTATTACGCCAGGACCGGCGACCGGTTAGCGGACGCCGTCAAGCGAAGCTTATGGATGCAGGAAGCGGGCGCGTATGCGGATTGCCGGGTCGAAGACGTGCTCGGCCCATTGTTCAGCGAATCGGCGAACGCCCTCGCGCTAGCGGTCCTGCATGAGGCGGGGGACGCGCGCAGCGAGGCGATCTACCGGTCGGTATTCTCGTCGGTGGCGCAGGGGAGCGCCATTCAAGCGAGCCCCTTCTTCATGCAGGTCGTGTACCGGGCGCTCGGGAAGCTCGGCCGCGAGGACCGCATGCTGGATCTTGTGCGCGAGCGCTACGGACCGATGGTCGAAGCCGGAGCGACGACGGTGTGGGAATGGTGGGAGTTGTTCTATCCGGATGCGCGGACGGGGGAGACGCAATACAGCTCCGCCTGCCATGCCTGGGGGAGCATGCCCGTCTATATGTTTCTTCGCTCGATCGCAGGCGTGCGTTCGTTGGAGCCGGGACGTCGCGTCGTGGAGATCGCGCCGTGGCTCCCGGACGGACTGGACTGGGCAGAGGGCGAGATTCCGACCGCCTGCGGACGGTTGACCGTTCGAGCGGAACGGGAAAGCGGCGGCCGGACGGGGGCGATGCTGCTGCATCTGACGGTGCCGGAAGGGCTGGGGGTATTGGCGAAAGGCGAGTCGCTCGGCGCCGGAGAGCATCATTTGCGAATCGGTTAAAATCGGTCCGGAGTTAAGCGGATTTGCCGCATAGCTACGCTCGCAGCGTACTGGTCGCGCGGCGTCGCGCTTGCTTATACCCGCCTCAACCATTCAGACGCGATGCAGCCGCCGGTGGGCCGAGGGCGTCATCCCGAGTTTGGCGGTAAATACGCGGCTCAGGTAAAAGCCGTTTTCGTACCCGCATTGCTGCGCGATCCAGTCAAGCGGCTGCGTCGTCTCTTCCAGCAGCCGGCACGCCCGGCCGAGCCGCAGTCCGGTGACGAACTCGGTCGGCGTCGTCCGGTATGCGGCGCGGAAGCGCCGGGTCAGCTGCACGGGGCTGATGCCGAGCGCGTCCGAGAGCGCGCGCATCGCCAGCGGCCCATAGGCGCGCTCGAGCAGCCACTTGCGCGCTTCGACCATATCGGACGCCGGCGCGTCCGCAGCCGTAAGCGCGGCCGATTCGGCTCGGCTGCGCTCCATTTCCATGAGCCGCAACAAGTCCTCGATCATATGCTTCATCCGGCCGAGCGCCGGCTCCTGCCGTAAGGCGCCGCCGATTTCCTTCATGTAACGGTAGGTCGACATCAGGCGTTCCGCATCGTGAATCGTCCACTTTCCCCCGAGCGCCGCCGATTCTTCGGCGTCCGGCGCAAGCGTCCAATCGAATTTGATGAAATGAAACGTCAGCGGCGAAAGGGCATGGCGATGAAAGACGATGCCGGGCGGACATACGACGATGTCGCCGAAACCGGCTTCTCCGGCCTTCGCGCCGATCCGGTATTCGAACCGACCGCGCTCGACTCCGAACATCGTCCATGCCGCATCCGTATCTTGCGCCAGCTGGAATTGCTTCTTTTTGATCCAGTACATATAGGCTACCGGGTGCGCCGACCAATCGTATCTCATGTGGAGACTCTCCCGTCAAATGTGAAATATCGGATATGGTTATCGTAATAGGATGCATGTTATTTAGCAAGCTGGAGAATTAAGATGAAACAGAGGATAAACGAGCGAATCGAAGGAGAGGTCGGCATATGCGCAGCGAAACGATAAAAACCGATATTACCGTCGTCGGAGGCGGGCTGGCTGGCGTGAACGCGGCGATCGCGGCGGCTCGGCTCGGGCGGACTGTCGCGCTCGTCAACAACCGTCCGGTGCTTGGCGGCAACTCCAGCAGCGAAGTGCGCGTCTGGGTATGCGGTGCGACCGCGCATGGCACTCAGCGATATGCAAGAGAGACCGGAATTATGGGCGAGCTGTTCGTCGAAAATCAATTTCGCAACAAAGACGGCAATCCGTATTTCTGGGATATGGTCGTGCTGGAAGCGGTAAGAGCGGAGCCCAACATTCAGTTGTTTTTGAATACGGACGTGCACGAGGTCGAAGCGGATGGGGAACCGCACGATCTTACGATCCGCTCGGCGACGGGGTGGATGATGGGCTCCGAACGGCGTATTCGTTTTGAGAGCGAGATGTATCTCGACTGTACCGGCGACGGGCTGGTCGGATTTCTGGCAGGCGCCAAGTACAGGCTGGGACGGGAAGCCCGCGACGAGTTCGGCGAGGAATGGGCGCCGGAAGTCGCCGACGACATTACGCTCGGCAGCACGCTGCTTTTCTATACGAAAGACGCCGGACATCCGGTCAAATATACGCCGCCCAAGATGGCCATCGACGTGACGAAGACGACGATTCCCGAGCGGCGCATCATCCGGAGCGGGGATAACGGCTGCGCATACTGGTGGATCGAATGGGGAGGGGAGCACGACACCGTCCACGACAACGAGCGGATTCGCGACGAGCTATGGTCGGTCATCTACGGGATCTGGGATTATATTAAAAATTCCGGGAAGTTCGACGCGGCCAACATGACGCTGGAATGGGTAGGCTCCATGCCCGGCAAGCGCGAATATCGCCGCTTCGTCGGCGACTACGTGCTGAATCAGAACGATATTCTGGCGCAGCGGGAATTCGACGACCGCGTCGCGTTCGGCGGCTGGTCGATCGACCTGCACCCGCCGCAAGGCGTATACGCCACCGAATCGGGCTCGAAGCATCTGTTCTCGGACGGCATTTACCATGTTCCGTTCCGTTCGCTCTATTCGGCGAACGTGAACAACATGCTGATGGCCGGCCGCGACATCAGCGCGACGCATGTCGCGTTCGGCACGACGCGCGTCATGGCGACGTGCGCCGTCATCGGCGAAGCGGCGGGCACCGGCGCGGCGCTGTGCGCGGCCAAGGGCATTACGCCGCGCGAGCTCTACGTAGGCCACCTGCGCGAGCTTCAGCAGACGCTGCTGCGCCAGGACGCATCCGTCATCGGCCTTCGCAGCGAGGACGAAGCCGACCTGGCGCGCCGTGCTAGCGTCTCGGCCTCCAGCGAGCGCAGCCGCTTGGGCATAGAGCAGCCGGCGTATGCCGTCCCGCTAGCGACGGATATCGGCATTACCGTGCCGGTCGATCCGGCGCTGGACGGCATCGAGCTGCTCGTGGATGCAGAAGCGGACACGGTGCTCGCCGTCGAGCTGTGGGACACCGGCCGGCCGGAAAACTATGTTCCGCATGCCAAGATCGCGGAGGCAACAGCCGCCTTGTCCGCCGGTAGCAAGCAGTGGGTGAAGCTCAACCTAAGCTGGGTGCCGGAGACGGCCTGCAACGCATTTCTCGTCGTCAAGGCCAACGAAGCGCTCGCGCTGCATATGGCGGACCGGCCGAGCTCGGGCGTACTCGCTTATCGCAAGAGCGATCTGGCCAGCGTCTCGCGGCCGAACGAAGAACGTCAGCAGGGGCAGCCGCTCGTCGAGTGGAGCAAGCACGAATTCGATCATGCTTCGCCATGCATCCGCCTGACAGCAGCGACCGGCGCCTTCGCGGCCGACAAAGCGATTGACGGTTACCTTCGTCCCTACGGCGGACCGCATATGTGGTCGTCCGCGCGCATAACCGAGGCGCGCCCGGAGTGGCTGGAGCTGGCTTGGAACGCGCCGACGCCGATTCGCGAGATTCATCTCGTTTTTAACGACGACGTCAACGACGACCTGATCAATTTGCATCACCATATCACGCCGTACGAGGCGATGCCGACACTCGTCAAGGACTACCGGATCGAGACGCGCGATGGCGACAAATGGGTGACGATCGCCGAGGCGCGCGGCAACTACAAGCGTAAACGCGTCCATCGCCTCGACGCCGACATCCGGACGGAACGGCTGCGTATCGTAGTAGAAGAGACCAACGGCAGCGAATACGCGGAGATCGTAGAAGTGCGAGCCTACGCCTGACGAATCCAGTCCCCTGAGCTTGACGCCGAGCAAGGACGGCTCGCCGACAAACGCGAAGACGCGATCCTGCTTCTACTTTCGAAGCGGGAACGCGTCTTTGCTTGCCTCGTTATTTGCTTGCGTCGTCAATCGTAGATTTCCTTCATTAGCGCTACCGCCTCCTCCAAGCTAAGGCCGAACGACTTGTAATACGAAGCGTCGATCGCCATCTGCTTCGATACCGTGTCGTTCCGCATTCGCAGCATCTCCTCGGGCGAAAATTCGGCTACGAAGCATCCCTTCCCAGTAATCGTATGAATGAGGCGGCACCGTTCCAGCTCTTCCCACGCTTTTTTGACGGTAATAACGCTAATCTGCAGCTCCAGAGCCGCCTGGCGGATCGGAGGCAAGCAATAGCCGCTAGGCAGTTCGCCTTTTAAAATTTGAGCGCTGATCTGTTCGAACAACTGCTGATAAATCGGTTTTTCGGAACTGCTTGAGATCGCTACGTTCATCATAACTCCACTTTCAGGAAATGTCGCACTGCCATGCGGTAAGCCGCCGCCGTGAATAAGGCGAATATCGAGATTCCCGCGATAAGAATGGTCGATTGCGACGCGAGATGGCCGGTCCCGGTATCGTTGATTACGGCAGCCACGTCTTTGCTCGCGATTCCCAACCATTGCGCGCCTGCGGCAAAAAGCATGGCTGCGGTAATCGAAGCGATTGCCGCGTTACCGTGTTTGTAGGCCGTCTTATAGTATATCGGGAAGAAGACAAGATTAAATATCGCCAGCATGACGAAGCATAATCCCAAGAAACCGATCGTGGGAGCGTAGAAGTAATAGATGAAGTCCGGATACAAGTAGCGATTAATAACGCCGAAAAGGACCGCGAACGCGATATGCAGCAGCTCCAAGCTGACGATGACGAGCATTCTGGATTTGACCATATCTTTTTTGGTCACGGGCATCATCGAGGCGAGCATCAGGTCGTTATGCGTGCGAAAGCCGGCAAACATACTGGGAATCGTAATCCAGCAAAAGTACAATAGCACGAGGAAATAAATCCAGCCCGGAACGAGCATCAAGGCGCCCGTGAGCACGGGCATCGCCAAGTACCAAGGATTTACGCCTAGCTTGAAGTCCTTCGCCAACAAATTATACATTACGCTTCCTCCTTTTTCGCAGAGTAAACCATGATTTCCTCGAGGCTTGGCGTGGCGGACCGGATGCCGGAGTCGGGATCGAAGTCTTTCGCGAGAATCAATCCCGTAAAGCCGAAGGAATTGACCTTGTAGGAAATCAGCTTGTCTTTCACCGGGCCGAGCTCGCTCTCTTTGCCGTTAAGCAATCGGTAGGAGGCCATAAACGTCTCTTTGTCGGCGCTTTTGATAATTTGCCCGTTTTCGATGAACGTAATGTAATCGGCGCACTTCTCCAAGTCCGACGTAATATGCGTAGAAAAAAGAATGCTGATCTCGCCGCCCGTGACGAGCGACCGGAAAACGTCCAGCAGGTCGTCCCTTGCGACCGGATCGAGTCCGCTGGTCGGCTCGTCGAGTATGAGCAGCTTCGCGCCATGCGACAAGGCGATGGCCAGATTGTATTTAACCCGCATGCCCGTCGACAATTCGGCGATTTTTTTGTTTTCGTCCAGCTTGAATCTTTTTAAATAGCCGTAGTAGGCATCGTCGTCCCAATTGCGATAAAACCTTTTAATGACGCCGGTCAGCTTGCCGATCTTGCTTCTGGTATAAAAATCGATGCCCCCGAACGCGCAGCCGATCTCCTGCTTCAGCTCGAGCTCGTGCTCCGCCATTCGTTTGCCCAGTATACGCACATCGCCGCCGTCCAATCGAACCATATTAAGGATCGACTTGATCGTCGTCGTTTTCCCCGCGCCGTTGGCGCCGATGAACCCCATGATGTAGCCCTTTTCAAGTTGGAACGTGACGTTCCTTAATTGGAAGTTCTCGTATTTCTTATTGACGTTCTGAATATCCAAGGCGAGCATGACGTGCCTCCTTTTAATATTGTGCATATCGTATATGCACAATATAACATCCGGCCTATGCATCGTCAAACGTTTAAAGTTTGATTCGGCTTGTATAAAAATGTCCTAGAAAACATATAAAATGGACCCTTGGATGTGACGGAACCGCCTCTCATAATGAGAGGAAAGGAGGGTTTCTTCATGCTGACCGTCTATCATACGAAAAAAGAGTTCGAGGCTTCGGATTGCCGGATCGCCGTGCTTCCGGTGGGCGCTACCGAGCAGCACGGCAGTCACTTGCCCGTCGGGACGGACACCATTTTCGCCGAGCGTTACGCGAGGGAATTGGCGGAGGCGCTGGGCGCCTACCTGCTGCCCGCCGTCGCGATCTCCTCGTCCATCGAGCACCGGAAAGGCCGAGGAACGGTCTATCTCAAAGCGGACACGCTCGCGCTGGTGCTCCGGGATATTGCCGAGTCGCTGCGGTTTTCCGGCTTCGACAAGCTCATTATCGCGAATTTTCACGGGGGCAACTGGATCATCAAACCTACGGTCCGTCATCTGAACCGGGAACTCGGGGACTTTCAGACGATTCTCCTTTATGCCGGCGAGGTGGCCAGACCGAGATACCACGAGATTTTTAACCATGTCCAAAACGACGTTCACGCGGGCGAGATGGAGACCTCGCTCATGCTACATCTCCATCCTGAATATGTCGCGGACATCCGGCGGCAGCACGAAGCGGCTTTTGTTCCCCAGGCGTTCATGGATTACTTCGATGTCGGCGATATTACGCCTGACGGTTACTGGGGATTCCCGGAGGACGCGACCGCGGAGAAGGGGAGCAAGGTGCTGGCGCTTATGCTGGAAGAAGGAATAAAATACATCGAAGAAGTGGAACGCGTCACGAAGCAGGTCAAGGCCAGGAATTCCCGCGAGGCCGGGCAATGAACGGGCTGCGGATTCGGACGCTGTCCGGGCGAGACCTCTCTTTCGCAATGAAGCTTAAAAATATCGCAGGCTGGAACCAGACGGAGCGGGATTGGCAGGACTATCTTTTCTACGATCGAGAAGGCTGTTTTCTGGCCGAGTACGACGGCAAAGAGGCAGGTACCCTGACGACGATCCGTTACGGCGACCGATTCGGCTGGATCGGCATGGTATTGGTGCATCCGGAATTCCGGGGGAGAGGCATCGCGACGCAGCTCCTGCAGTCGGGCATTCGGCATTTGCGCGATCAGGGCGTGCGCTGCATCAAGCTGGACGCCACGGCCATGGGAAAAAAAGTGTACGTCCCGCTGGGGTTCGAGGAAGAGTACGACGTCCGCAGATACGAGCTGGATCCGTCAGCGTCCACGCGAGTGCCGAAGGGTGCCGCTGCGTCTGCGTACCGGGGCGAGATCCGGTCGTTTACGGAGGCTGATCTGGAAGAGGTCGCGGTATGCGACGCGGCGATATTCGGCGCGAATCGAGAAGCCGTCCTCGAGCGGTTACGGGGACGCGAACCCCAATATGCGTTTGTAACGCAAGACGAACGCGGGATGACCGGGTACATGATGGCCCGTCAAGGCTACGAAGCCGTGCAGATCGGTCCGTGGGCAGCGTCGGACGTTCAAGCGGCCGAGACGCTGCTGGCGTCTCTGCTGGCCGGCGTCGGGGATGTCAAAGTCTTTTTCGATCTGCCTTGTCCGAACGTTCAAGGCATTCATTTCATCGAAAAAGCCGGGTTCCGCATTCAGCGTACGTTTTGCCGGATGTATCTGGGCTTCAACGCGAATCCGGGCATGCCGGAGCTCGTCTACGGCACGTCCGGCGCGGAAAAAGGCTGATGGCGAATCGATGGACGCGAAGCGTCTTTGGCCGGATGCGCGGAGGACGCCATCGGGCGGTAACGGACGCCATCGCGCGGTAAACGCAAAAACAAGCTTTCGGGCCGCCGCCCGTAAGCTTGTTTTCTTATTCGGGGCCGATTCGGCAATAATACTTGCGGAACAAAGCGGGCGTCATGCCGGCCTGGCGCTTGAAGCAGGTCGAGAAATAGGGCGCGTAGCGGAAACCGACTTCTTCGGCGATTCGCTCCACCGACCATTCCGTGGTGAGCAGCAGGCGTTTGGCACGCTCGAGGCGAAACTCGAGCAGATAATGAACCGGCGTCATGCCGTACTTCTGCTTCATGCAGCGAACGATGTAGGTGGAGTGGAAATGAAGCGCTTCGGCCAGCGATTCGTTCGTAATCTCCTCCCGGTAATGCTGTTGAATATAAGCGGCCGTCTTCTCCGCGAGTCGGATGGCGGGAGCGGCGGATTGGCCGAGCGCGCCTTCCTCCAGCAGGGAGAGTACCTTGGCGAAAAGCGACCGCTCCTCCCAGAAGGAGTCGCCTACCGTCAATCCCAGCAGCTGCCGGATCAAGTCGAACGCGGCGTCCGGATCGGGCAGCGTGAATCGCTTGGGAATGCGGATCGCATAAGGATTGCTGAACGGGAGCGAGGACGGGAGCGAGCCGTCGGGCTTCGCTCCATGCGCGCCTTGCTTCAGGTAATCGTGCTCGAAATGAATCCAGTAGAAGACGGTCTCCTGATCGCAGGGCTTGACCGCGTAATGCTCCCCCTCGGGCAGCAGCAGCAGCGTGTCTCCTTTTCGCAGCGTCCATTCCACGCCGTTTTCCCCGATATACAGCGCGCCGCGCTCCACGAACAGCAAATCGTACAGCCCCAGATTCCGCCGGTTCGGATGCCGGTCGCCGACGCGAAAATCCGAGCGCCCGGATTCCCAATAATAAGGGACCGGCGGCGTTTGAAGCTCGACCATGTCGATATCTCGCAAGGGAAATACCTCCGCCATTTGTCTCGATTTGTATAAGATCATGCTTAATCTGTTTCTGTTGCCGCAATATTAAATAGCATAAACTCGTTAATAAGAAGAGTCAATTTCTATAAGGACGAGGTGGGCGACCATGCATGACGCGAAGGTCCATATCAAAGACGAATTTTGGAACGACTATATCGAGCTCGTCCGCCGGACGGTCATTCCTTATCAATGGGAAGCGTTGAACGATCGGATCGAGGACGCCGAGCCGAGCTATTCGATTCGCAATTTCCGGATTGCGGCCGGGCTGGAGGAGGGAGAATTCGGAGGCTGGATTTTTCAGGACAGCGATCTGTACAAATGGCTGGAGGCGGTCGCGTATTCGCTCCGGCGTCATCCCGACCCGGCGCTCGAGCAAATCGCGGACGAAGCGATCGACCTGATCGGCCAAGCCCAGCGGGACGACGGTTACCTGAATACGTACTTCACGATCCAGGAGCCGGGCCGGGCGTGGACGAATCTTTACGAAGCTCACGAGCTGTATTGCGCTGGCCATCTGTTCGAAGCCGCCACGGCTTATTACGAAGCCACCGGCAAGCGCAAGCTGCTCGACATCGCCTGCCGGTTCGCCGACCTGATCGACGGCTTATTCGGGACGAAGCCGGGACAGCTGCGCGCATACTGCGGACACCCGGAGGTCGAGCTGGCGCTGGTCAGGCTGTACGCGGCGACGGGAGAAGAACGCTACCTGAAGCTGAGTCAATTTTTCATCGATGAACGCGGCAGCCGGCCCAGCTATTATAACGAGGAATGGGAGCGCCGGGGGCGCAAAAACATCTGGTCGCAGGGGGCGCCGAACCTGGAAGTGTACCAGAGCCATCTTCCCGTTCGAGAGCAGCCGGTCGCGGTGGGACATGCCGTACGCGCGGTGTATCTGTACACGGCGATGGCCGATCTCGCCCGCTTGAACGACGATGCCGGCCTGCGGGAAGCATGCGAACGCTTGTGGGCGAACACGACGGGCAAGCAGATGTACATCACCGGCGGGATCGGCGCGACGCATCTGGGCGAAGCGTTCACGTTCGATCACGATCTGCCGAACGATACCGTCTACGCAGAGACTTGCGCTTCGATCGGCCTGATCTTCTGGGCGCGGAGAATGCTTCAGCTCGAAGCGAGAAGCGAATATGCCAACGTGATGGAGCGGGCGCTCTATAACAACGTGCTTGGCAGCATGGCCAAGGACGGCAAGCATTTCTTCTACGTGAATCCGCTCGAGGTGTGGCCGGAAGCGAGCCGGAGCAATCCGGACCGGTTCCACGTGAAGCCGGTGCGGCAAAAATGGTTCGGGTGCTCCTGCTGCCCGCCGAATGTCGCCCGTTTGATCGGCTCGCTCGACACGTATATTTACGACGTAGCCGAAGACGGCGGTTCGGTCCATGTCCATTTGTTTATCGGCAGCGAGCTCTCGTTCGAAACGCAAGGCCGCAAGATCGTGCTGACGCAGCGGTCGGCGCTGCCATGGAACGGGAGGGTAGAATTCGGAATCTCGCTGCCGGATGTCCCGGTTGGAGGCGATGCAGCGTTCGAGCTCGCGCTTCGCATTCCGAACTGGTTTAACGCGGAACGCCCAACGCTGCTCGTGAACGGCGAGCGATGCGATTACCGCGTCGATCGGGGCTACGCGCTTATCGAACGCGCGTGGCGCGACGGCGATCAGGCAGCATGGCTGCTGCCGCTCCAAGCGACGCTTGTCGAAGCGAATCCGCTCATCCGCGCGGATGCCGGCAAGGCCGCCATTCAACGCGGACCGCTCGTCTATTGCGTGGAGGAAGCGGATAACGGCAAGCCGCTGGCCTCTCTGTCGCTGGCGGGAGAACCGCGCTTGTCGGAGCGAGAGGCATCCGGGCTGCTCGGCGGCTGCGTCGTCGTCGAGGGAGACGGCAAGGTCACGGAAGATGCCGGCTGGGAGGAAGAGCTTCCTTACCGTCCGTTCGGCAAGCGGCAGCGAGCCGTCCGATTCAAGGCGGTTCCCTATTACCTGTGGGGCAACCGCGAGCCCGGCGAGATGAACGTCTGGCTGCGGCACTCCTCATACTGACGCACGATTCGAAATTCCCCGGGAGAACTTCCGGGGAATTTCGGATGCGATGCGTGCGCCGCGGCCAGGAATCGGGAGAGAGGAGGAACCGGCTTTGGAACGACTCACGCTGAAAAACCGGATTTTGCTGCTGTTTGCCGCCGCGACGCTCCTTCCTTTCGTTTTTACCTGCTATTTGTCGTACAACACCATCACGTCCATTTTGGACAAAAAACTGACGGCGGGCATTCAGAACAATCTGAAGCAAGTCGAGCTGTCTCTGGAGAGCACGCTCGGCAACCTGAATCACGTGTCGCAGCAGCTCGCCTATGCCGGAGATATCGGCCGGCAGCTGGAAGCGTTTATGACCGCGGACGAGCCGTACGCAAGAAGCAACCTCACCGACCAGATCAAGTATCAGCTCAACCTTATTACCTTTACCAACCCCAACATCGGACTGACGATGTACTATTTTCAAAAAGACCGGTCGATGCTCTTCGAGACTTCCGGCGTCAAGGATTCGTTCGACGTCGGCCGACTGCCCGTGCTTTCTTCCTACTATGGCATCACCTATTTCGGACCGCACGTCAGCAACGATCGCTTCAACGACCAATACGTGTTGTCCGCGCTGCGCAAGGTCGAGCTGCCGGACAGGGAGGACGCCTATATATACGTCGAATCGGGATTTAAGCTCACGCAAAGCATCCTCGACCTCGATGGCGTCAGCAAGCACACGTACCATCTGATCTTAGACAACGAGGGACGCGTCGCGTACAGCGAACTGGGCAATGACTTTCCGGAAAATTCGGTATTCGCCGAATTGAAAGCGCCTTCGCAAAACGCCGGCATCGCCGCCGGTTACTATTGGTACCGGCAGGCGAGCACGCAGGGCTGGAGCGTCGTCTCGCTCGTGCCTAAATCAGGCTACAACCAGGAGAAAAACGCCTGGATCGTAAAGATGCTCGTCATGGCGCTGCTGCTGATCGCGGTCAGCCTCTCCATCGGATGGCTGCTGTGGAAGATGGTGTACAAGCCGCTGTCGAGGTTTGGCAAAGAGATCAAGTGGATGGCGAACAGCAATTTTAACGCGGTCACGATGCGGACCAACATCCCGGAATTCGAAGCGCTGCTCGGGCAATTCCGCAAGATGAAGTCTCAGATCGCGGACCTGTTCGCGGAGGTCGAGAGCAAAGAGAAGCGGCGGGCGGACCTGGAGATCGAGAAGCTCCTGTATCAGATCAATCCCCACTTTCTGATGAATACGCTCGATACCGCGCACTGGCTGGCCGTTATGAACGGCCAGCAGGAGATCGACCGGCTCGTGACTTCCTTGAACAAGCTGCTTTATTACAACCTTCGCAAGGGAGACAGCCTGTCCAACGTTCGCGAGGAGATCGATTCCCTCAAGCAATACCTCATTTTGCAGCAGATTCGTTATAATTTTCAATTCGATGTCCGGCTGCACGTGCAGGATGAGCTGCTCGACATCCAAGTGCCCCGGTTCATCCTTCAGCCGCTGGTCGAGAACGCTTTGTATCACGGGCTAGACGACGAGGGCCGGATCGAAGTGGAGGTTTGCCTGCCAGGCGGGCTCGAGATCTCGATCAGTGACAACGGGGGCGGCATTTCCGAGCAAAAGATCGCGGCGCTGCTGGCAGGCGAGCAGTCGGAGCGGCATCGCGTCGGGATGGGAATCGGGATGAACTACGTCAAGCGGATGCTGGAATCGCATTACGAAGGCCGTGCCGAGATGCGGGTGCAAAGCGAGCTCGGCCGCGGGACGCGTATCGTCATCCGGCTGCCGGTCAAGGAGGACGACTGAATGATTCATGTACTGATCGTGGACGACGATAACCTGGTTCGCAAAGGACTTATCACCGCAATGCCTTGGGACGACTTCGGGATGCGGATTGCTGGCGAAGCGGCGAACGGCGAGAAGGCGCTGGAATTTCTCGCTTCCCACCGGGTCGAGCTGCTCATCACCGACCTCGCTATGCCCGTCATGTCGGGCATCGAGCTGCTCCGGACCGTGCGCGAGCGGTATCCCGACCTGGCCGTCGCCGTGCTCACCTTGCATCAGGATTTCGAATATATCCAGGAAGCGCTGCGGCTTGGCGCCATCGATTATATTGCGAAGGTTCAGCTTGAAAAGGAGCACTTCGGAGAGGTGCTGGGGCGCATCCGCGCGCGGATCGTCGCAGGTGGTAGCGGCCGGACGAAGGAGAGCGATGCGGCGCCGCAAGAACGATTCCCGGGCGGCGATGCCTATGCCTTGCTGGCGCTGCGGGAGCAGGCCGAGCCGGAGGCCGTATTATTGCCCGCCGAAGGCGAAGGTTGCTGGCGGGCCGACATCGATTCGCATGTCAGGCTATGGCTGCCGGCCAGTGAACTAACCCGGCAAGACTTAACGGGGTATGGGAGCGGAGGGCCCTCCGTTCAAGCGGAAGCGCTGCCGCCCGAATGGCGCATGGTTCGGGTCCGTCACGCTGCCGGCGAATCGGTTGCAGAGCTGCAGCTTCGCTTGAACCGTTATCGGCAGCAGGATTTCTTCTACGACTGCGACGGCGGCAAGAAGCTGCCGATCGAGCTGGACCTCGAGCAGCTTCGCGCGGAGCGGACCGCCCCGAGTGAGCGGGAGATCGAGGAGACGCAGGACATGCTTTTTGCGTTCCGATGGCTTCATGACGAGACGAGCTTCGCGGAGCTGAGGCGTCGTTTGCATGCGCTCCGGCTGCCCGCGGAGAAGCTGATGCAGCTTTTTTACGGCTGCACGGTCGAGTGGAACCGGATTTTCCGTTCTGTATCGGACGCCCGGGCCGCGCTGCCGGACAAGCTTGCTTGCTGGGAGGATTGCGCCGTCTGGCTGGACGCCTTCAGGGAAATGTCAGGGGCGGCATCGGGCCGCGCGCATCTGAGCGGAGAGGTGAGCGGCAGCATCATGGCCGCGGTCAAGATCGTTCACGACGAGCTGGCGCTGCCTTTGTTCGCCATCGATGTGGCCAAGCGCGTCAACTTAAGCCGCAGCTACTTCAACCAGGTGTTCAAGGAGGCCGTCGGCTATTCCTTTAACGAATACCTCCGCAAGACCAGGGTCGACAAAGCCAGAGAATACCTCGTCCAGACGAAGAAGCCGATTCAATGGATCGCCGAGCATACGGGCTACGCCGACGAGAAGTACTTCAGCCGGACATTTCGGGAGCAGACCGGCATGCTTCCGAGCGAATACCGGACCCGGCACCGGCAAGGGTAGACGGATGCCCGCAAAGAGGGGGAGATGCGGCCGATGGTGCCGATTGCCGTTCATTTCTCTCCCCGATCCTCGGTATCCGCTCCATCTTAAGAGCGCTTTCAGCCATGCTATATTGATTTTGCTCCAAGAATAAGGGTTCACGCCAATAGGAATTAAAGCCAAGGGGGATGCCACACGTTGAACAAGAAATCCGCATTGCTGGCCATGTCGGTCATGGCCGTCGCGCTGAGCGCATGCAGCCAATCGAACAACGATCGTAACGCCGCCGCTCCCGCTTCCGCCGAATCGTCCGGCTCGCCGTCGGCAAGCGCCGAGGCCAAGGACCCGTTCGGCAAATATCCCGAACAGATCGCGTTGACGTACGGCAAAGCGGTCGATCCGACGGACAACAGCTTGCCGGGCGGCGACACGCCGGAGCACAACCAGTACTCGCGTTATGTGCTGGACAATTTGAACATCGACACCAAGGTCACCTGGCAAGCCGCATCCGGCACGAACTACGACCAGAAGGTCAATCTTGCGATCTCGAGCAGCGACTTGCCCGACGCGCTCGTGGTGAAGGATACGCAGCTGCGGGAAATGGTGAAGTCCGGACAGCTCGCGGACCTGGCCGACGTGTTCCAGCAATACGCGTCGCCGGCCATGAAAAACTTCATGGAGAAGACCGGCGGCAAATCGATGGAATCGGTAACGTTCGACGGCAAGATGTACGCCATCCCGAGCATCCAGGTTCAATCCGACGGCGTGCACGAGATGTGGATCCGCAAGGATTGGCTCGACAAGCTCGGCCTCGAACCGCCCAAGACGATGGCGGATCTCGAGAAGGTCGCCAAGGCGTTCGTGGAGCAGGATCCGGACGGCAACGGGAAAAAGGACACGATCGGCATCTCCGGCCAGCAAAACGGCAGCAAGCTGTACGCGAACTTCCTCGAGTCGACCAACAACACGTTCGGTCTCGACCCGATCTTCGGCGCCTACAAGTCTTATCCGGGCTATTGGCTCAAGGACGACGCGGGCAATCCCGTCTACGGCTCGACGCTGCCGGAGACCAAGGAAGCGCTGGGCAAGCTGCGCGACATGTACGCTGAGGGCCTGATCGACAAGGAGATCGGCATTCGCAAGAGCGCCTACGAGCCGATCGTCAGCGGTCAAGCCGGGATTTTCTTCGCTCCCTGGTGGATGGGCTACGGTCCGCTGCCGGACGCGATCAAAAACAATCCGGACGCGAACTGGCAGGCGTACCTGCTGCCGCTGGACGCGGACGGGCAGTTCAACGCCCACATGGGCGCGCCGTCCACGCTGTTCGTCGTCGTCAGGAAGAACTACGAGCATCCCGAGGCAGTCGTTAAAATGCTGAACCTGCTCGTGCGCGACGAATCCAAGTTCGATATCAGCGTACCGGTCGGCTATTACCCGCTGCGCGTGCCGATGTCCTATACGGACGAGAGCGAATACTCCTCGAAGGCGCTCAAGGAAGTGCTGACCGGCGCGAAGAAGCCGGAGGACTTTACGGATCCGGGCTACAAGCTGCTCGCCGCCGACATTCAAAACGTGACCAAGGTGAAAAAAGAGCCTTACGACAACATGGATATGAAGTATTGGGATCCGAAGGCGGACATGGGTACCTGGAGCCGGATTTATTCGCTGCTCGTCGGCTCGTCTCCGCTGGAGCAGGATTACAACAAAGTGTACAGCCTGCTCTATTCGCAGACCAAGACGATGGAGAGCCGCTGGTCGAACCTGAAGAAGCTCGAAGACGAAACCTTCCTGAAGATCATTATGGGCGCCGCGCCGCTGGACGACTTCGACAAGTTCGTCAGCGACTGGAAGAAGCAGGGCGGCGACAAAATTACCGAGGAAGTGAAGGGAACGGTCCAGTAGAAGGAAGCGTTCCAGTAGAAGGTAGAGTTCCAGTAAAAGGACTCGGTCCTGAAAATGGCAGCCGACGACGGGGCGCCGGTGAAACCGGCGTCTCCTCGATTGCCTCGCCGGCGATAGAGAGAGGAGACACGGGATGAGAAACCGTCAATTCGCCAAACATTATTACCTCATGCTCCTGCCCGGGATCGCGTGGCTGATCCTGCTTAGCATCGTTCCGATGTTCGGCATCGTGATTGCTTTCGAGGACTTCAACCCGGGACAAGGCTTTTTCGGCTCCGAATGGATCGGGCTCGAAAATTTTAAGTACATGTTCGATCTGAACGATACGGCGCAAATTTTCGGCAACACCGTTTTTATCGCCGTCATGAAAATCGCGGCCAATCTCGTAGTGCCGCTAGCGTTCGCCATTTTGCTCAACGAGCTGCGCTACATGGCGATGAAGCGCTGGATCCAGACGATCGTTTATCTGCCCCACTTTTTGTCCTGGGTCATCTTATCCGGCATTTTGCTCGATATCTTTTCCTACACCGGTCCCGTGAACAGCCTGTTATCGGTTTTCGGAGCGGATCCGATTCTCTTTTTCGCCCGCGCGGACCTGTTCCCTTATATCGTGGTCGGCAGCGACGTATGGAAGGAATTCGGCTTCAATACGATTATTTATTTGGCGGCGCTGACAGGCATCAATCCATCGCTTTATGAAGCGGCCTCGATCGACGGCGCCTCGAGACTTCGCCGCATGTGGCACGTCACGCTGCCCGGGCTTCGAACGACGATCGTGCTGCTCGCCGTCCTGAGTCTCGGGAACGTCCTTAACGCGGGCTTCGATCAAATCTTCAACCTTTACAACCCGATGCTGTATTCGACGGGCGATATCATCGACACTTGGGTGTACCGGGAAGGTTTGCTGAATATGCAATACGGTCTGGCGACGGCGGTAGGCTTGCTGAAGTCGGTCGTCAGCTTCGTCCTCATCGTCGTCTCCTACTTGCTCGCATCCAAATTCGCGAACTATCGCATCTTTTGAGGGAAGGAGAGCCGATATGATACAGAACACAGGCCTGCGGTCGCGGCTGTTCGACAGGCTGCTCGTCGTCGCGCTGCTGCTCGTCGCCTTTCTCTGCCTGCTGCCGATCTGGTATACGCTGGCCGTGTCTTTAAGCGAAAAATCCGCGGCCTCGGCAGGTCAAGTATGGCTGTGGCCCGTCGGCTTCAATTTTAACTCCTATGCGCAGATCATGAACGACGGCCGTTTTTTCCATTCGTTCTGGATCTCGATCCAGCGGGTCGCGCTGGGCGCAGTCATCACGATTGCGATTACGACCTTGATGGCCTTCCCGCTTTCCAGGAACACCAGAGAGTTCGGGCCGCGCAACGTTTTTATGTGGATCCTTGTCTTCACGCTTCTCTTCAACGGCGGCTTGATCCCTTGGTATATGACGGTCAAGGCGCTGGGCCTGTACAATACGATCTGGGGCTTGGTGCTCGCGGGCGGGGTGCCGGTATTTAACGTGATTCTGATCGTGAATTATTTCCGTAATCTGCCCAAGGAGCTGGACGAAGCTGCGCTGGTCGACGGGACGGGGCCTTGGCGCATGCTGCTGTCGATCTACGTGCCGCTCGCCGTTCCCGTGCTGGCCACAGTGACCTTGTTTACGATCGTGTATCATTGGAACGAGTTTTTCCACGGTCTCGTCCTGACCTCGGGGCAGGATCATTATCCGCTGCAGACGTTCATTCAACAGCTGGTCGTCGTCATCGATGCCGCCAACATGACGGAGGATCAATACAAGCGGATGAACGAGCTGTCCAACCAGACGCTGAATGCGGCCAAAATCTTTATCGCGATGATGCCCGTGCTGGTCGTCTATCCGTTTTTGCAGCGCTTTTTTATTCACGGTATTACGCTAGGTTCCGTCAAGGAGTAGCGAGCTTGCGGCGCCTGCCATTATTTGAGGATAGGTATCTATTCTTCGATTGATTACGATAGAGTGCGAGACTCTATCATAGATCGGAGAGCGTGATTCCTGATGGTGTCAAAATGGTCCGCCGCATCGCGCAAGGCTGCGTCGGTCGCTGCGCTCGCAGGGATGCTGGGGGGATGGAGCGGCGAACCCTGGCTGCCGACCGCTACGGCTGCCGCTACTGTCGCTTCTGTCTCCGGCGCGCTTCCTTTTGAAGACGTGCGCGACAACTTTGCCGCTCAAGCGATTGCGAACATGACGGCGTTACATATTTTAACCGGCACGGCGGAGGACAAGTTCGAGCCCGACAAGCCGGTTACCCGAGCGGAATTTATGACGATGCTGGACAGGCTGCTGCGCATCGAGCCTGTCGAGAGCGCGCTTCCGTCGTTTTCGGACGTGCCGAAGACGGCTTGGTATTACCGGTGGGTGCAGCCTGCCGTCCAATTGGGATTAGCGAAAGGGATAACGGAAACTTCGTTTGCGCCCAGCCGTCCCGTGACGCGCGAGGAAGCGGCGGTTCTGCTCGCGCGCGCCTTGAAGCAGCCGCTCGATACGGCGGCGGCATCGTCTGCGTGGATTTACCGGGACCAGGCGCAAATCCAGGCCTGGGCACTGCCGGCGGCTTATCGCCTGTGGAAGCTCGGTCTCATGAGCGGGGACGAGAACGGGCGCTTTCGGCCGGAAGCGCCGATGACGAGGCAGGAAGCGGCCGTGATGCTCGATCGGATCTGGTCTTATCCGGGCTGGTCGGCGAAGATTCAGGCCGCGCCAAACGCCCCGATCCAGCTCGGCTGGCAATACGGACAGTCGACCGCGGAGTATGAAAAGGAGGTTCTCTCCTCCGGCATCAATACGTTGTCGCCGCGCTCCTTCTTTCTCGATAAGAGCGGATCTGTCTCGGACAATGCGAACGCTTCGTTAATTTCGTGGGCGCACGGCAAAGGCAAGCAAGTCTGGGCGATGGTCGGCAACCGTTCCGATCAAGCCGCCACGCATACGATGCTGGCGGACGCCAAACGGCGAAGCGCCTTCGTTCAGCAACTGGCCGCCCTGGTCCGGCAATATGGCCTGGACGGACTAAACGTAGACTTTGAGAACATGGCGCCGAGCGATCGTCAGACGTTTACCTTATTTATCGCCGAATTAAATGTTGCGCTGGACAAGGTGCCGGCCGTGCTGTCTGTGGACGTCTCGCCCGACCTGGGCACGGATTGGACGGAAGTATTCGATTACGCCGCGCTGGGGAAGGCTGCCGATTACATCGTGCTGATGGGATACGACGAGCATTGGAGCGGCGGCGCTCCGGGCTCGGTGTCGTCGCTGCCCTGGCTCAAGCAAGGCTTGACGACGCTGCTTAAGCAGGTATCCGCCGCCCGCGTCATTATGGCGCTGCCGTTGTACAACCGGGAATGGCATACCGTGGCCGGCACGACCGCCTCCGAGGAGATTAGTCTGGTTCGGCAGAACGAGCTCGTGACGACCATGCGCGCCAATGTAAAATGGGAGGAAACGACCGGCCAGTACTACGCCTACTATGGGACGGCGGCGTCCTTGCATCGGATCTGGCTGGAGGATGGCCGTTCGCTGTCGCTCAGGATTGCCCTCGGTCAATCGCTTGGCGTGGCCGGCTACGGCTTCTGGTACATGGGTGGGGAGAGCCTGGACGTCTGGGCGAGCATGGCCAACGCCAGGCGGTTTGCAGCGTATTCGTTTGATTGAGACGGCATGAAGGCGTCGGCGAACCGGCGGATTAATGAATCAGGATCCGCTTGCCGTATTCGAGATGATCGGTCACGGCGGACGCGGCTTCGTCGGGACGTCCGGCGACGATCGGTTATTCATTAACGCTTCGTGCGGCAGGGGCCAGTTCAAGCGTCCTTGACCCGTCGGCGTGCCGAGTACCGAGAACCCCATCTGATGGTCGACTCTTTTAATCTCGAAGTCTTTGACGTGCAAGTTTGCCGTATATGGCGCCAGGCCCCGGCTTGGGAAGCGTTCGATCTGCGCGAGCGGTATCCGTGCGCGCCGAACGTGCGCGCCGATGGCTTGAATACGATACTGGAGCTGCCGGAAGCGAACGCGGACCTGCTGTATATCGGGAAACGAGACTGATGCGCCGCGCGAGACGATTCAAGGGGCAGCAATAAGCGATAGCAAGCAAAGAGGATGAGGCGGGAGAAATCTCCGCTTCATCCTCTTTTTCTTGCTATTCACACAATAGGATATATCTGCAAAAAGCCCCTTTTCTGACGAAGCCGCGATCTGAGATGGTAAGCCCAACTGACGTCAGCATGTCGTCGATCGGTTCGATGGAGACGACGACGACGCGGTCCGCGATCCGGCGGGCGTGCAGGAGGATGGACTGCTGTTCCCCGGCGGTAATTTTAGACACATGATTATAAGGCAAGTCCACGACGGCCGCATCGTAGCGGGCGCTTACTTCGGCGATCGGACCAAGGACAACCTCGCCTTGAAGTCCGAAATGCGCGATATTTTCGCGCGCGCCGCCTGCCAGCAGCGGATTGATCTCGCGACCGGCCATGTCGATGCCCATGGAGAGCGCCTCCACAAGGACGGTCCCGATGCCGCAGCAGGGATCGAGGGCCGAGATGCCGTCAGGACGCGGAACCGCGATATTCGCGACCGCTCGCGCGATCCTCGTGGGGAGCGCCATGGAGTATTGGCGGGGTTTGTCCATATGGTTCAGCCATACGGAACGGTTTTTGGCATGAGGGCCGAAGTACCAGCGTCCGCCCATCGTCGCGATGCCGAAGATTTGGTCCGGCTGACGCATATCCGCTTTGCCTTTGATCCGCAAGCCGACCTGCCGCTCGATTTCCCGTTCATCCTCGTATGACACTTTTTCATTCGCTGGCAGATCGTTCGTTTTGACGAACAATACCTTGAACGACGACTGAAGCGCAGGCATTTCCGCCACTTGAATCGCGATCTCTTCCACGCTGCCGCCTTCGTACCAGACCTCGAGCCTGTCCTTAATAAAGGGGCTTCGACTGGGATCGATAGGGACGTGACTTTTGAAAATAGGAAGCTCGGCGTCGATGCCGAACAAGGAGCGCAGCTCCAATAGGCATAGAGATCGCTCGTCCTCATGCGCAACGTAGGTATAGATGTAAATTGGGGATGTTTTTGAAAGAGCCAAAGCCAAACCGCCTTTAACCTGAGAAGTTCGTTCAGTCGTTCTGCCCATTATACATCAGATGCAGGATAAAAGGCGCCGAGCGTGGAATAAGATGGGAAACCTGTGCATCAAAGGAGAATGATCGTGGATTCTATCGATGAAATGCTGCTTTCGCAATTTATGGCGCTCACGAAAGAAGAACAGCAGATGATTAGCTCCGGTTTATCCATCCATTTCGGCGAGCCGATCGAGTTCTCTCCATCAAGTTTGTCGAAACGCAGCGCGGATGAAAAAGAGATCTGCAAAAATATACTCAGCGGCTTCATTCTCACCAAAAAGTATAAGCAACAGATAGATATAAGAGAAGTGCACGAACGGTTACAAAATTTGGACTTGCCTCAAAAGGTCTCGTTTGGCCGATCGAACGGCGGAACTGGAGGAACGTAAATGGACGTATCGAATGTATCATTGGCAAGAGCGAGTCCCGCAAACGAACCGGTCGAACGGATCGTCAGCCGATTAAACCAACCGATTACCGATTACTATTTCATCAGAATGTCTTCCCTTTCCGTCGGGGCCGTTCGAATCGTAAGGCTGCAAAATAACACGTTTCGAGTGAGCCCTATATTTGTATTGCCCGAATATCAAGGTCTCGGTATCGCCCAACAGGTTTTTGCGTTACTTGAGCAAAAATACGAAGAAGCCGAAAGATGGGAACTGGACACCATTCTTCAAGAGCGAGGCAATTGCTACCTTTATGAAAAATTGGGCTGCCGCAGAACTGGGAAAAGCGAAGTGATTAACGACAAGATGACAATCGTATTTTATGAAAAGCTGATGTCTGATTGCGCTGATCCAAGGAGTGCCCGATGATCGACGACAAGACAGCAATGTGGTTTATTGCAGGTTTGTTTGGCGCTTTTTTCGCAGCAGTCGCGTTATTGATTGGCCACATCAAGGTCGTGAATTGGGTATCGGACGATTGCGATAGAAGAAAGAAAAAGGAATGGTATCAGTACCTAGCGATTGCCCGAATGAAATAAAGGATATGCCCGCGCTAACTGGGTGTATGTTATTCTGCGAATTTCATCGTTAAGATAAAAAAATAGAATCAGGCATGAAAGGAAGACTGATCGCCGTGGCTGGATACCCCAAGCTTGCGGTTGCAGCTCTGCTCCGGGAAGCGCAAGCCAGTCTGCAGACGACGTGCAACGCGGTCCCCAACTGGTCGATTCCCGGATTTTATTATGATCGCGAAGGGCATCAGCGTGGCAAAAGATTGATGGAGCCCGATGCCCAAGCAGTCTACACGACAGCGCTTGCCTATCGCATTACCAGGGATGAGATCTACGCGTCCAAAGCCGTGGAGATTCTCGATGGTTGGGCGACCGTGAACCGGGAGATCGGCGGTCACGACGGTCCGCTCGTATCCGCTTACGTAGGCGTCGGCTTCATTCGCGCAGCGCTTTGGCTGGAGCCCTTCGAGGGCTGGAGCGTTGGGTCGCGGGAGCGGTTCAAAGATTGGTTGACGCTGGTATGTCTTCCCGCTTGGGAGGCCATCGAAGGGCGCAACAATTGGTGGGACTGGAGCTTGTATGCGCGCCTAGCGCTCCATCGGTTGACTGGCGACGATGAGGCGTTCGCCTTAGCGACCCAAGCGCTAAGAGCGCATATCGATCATGCCGTTGCGTTGGACGGTTTCTTGCCGGAGGAAACGGCGAGAGGCGCCAATGCGATGTGGTACCATTATTTCGCCTTGGCGCCAATGACGGCTGCTGCAAAGCTTGTGCTCGATACGACAGGCGAGGATCTGTTTCGCTGGACTTCGCCGGGGGGCAAGAGCATCAAGTGCGCCCTCGATACGTTCCTTCGCTACGCGGACGGCCGAGCCGACGATTGGCCCACAGGCGAGACGCAGAACATCCCGGCTCCGCTCGGCGCGGATACGTGGCCGGTCGATCTGTTCGAGGCCATGGCTATCGTTTATCAGAATGAAGCCTATGCGCGCTTTGCTGCGCCGCATCGGCCGGTGACGGGACACCGCAACGCGAGCAGCGGCTTCTTCCAGTCGTATGCCTGGAATTATCCCGCGCTGTCCATATGACGATGGACGGCGGTGCTGCGGGGGCGTTCATCGCTCTCAATCACCGCCCCCGCCGCCACCGTGCACATTTCTTATGCATCTCCGCGTCAATCCCCACCCATCACCGAGCCCCCGCCATCACCGTGCACATTTCTTATGCATCTCCGCGCCTATCGCCACCCAGCACCGAGCCCCCGCCATCACCGTGCACATTTCTTATGCATCTCCGCGCCTATCGCCACAACTTACCGCGTCCCGCCGCCACCGTGCACCTTTCGATGTAAGCCATTTGAACCACCGCAAAGAAATAACTTATATCGATCATCTCTATAGTAAACATTTATTAAAGTCGGATGGTAATAGTGTTAAAATAGATAAGGTTAATTCGGACCCGGACATAATTGCGCAAATTTTAAGATATAAGGATGGTCATGAATGAGCAACGGACAAACGAGTTCAGACGTAATCTTGATCGGTGCGGGCATCATGAGCGCGACGCTTGGCGCGATGCTGAAGGAACTGGCGCCGAGCTGGAAAATTACCGTGCTTGAGAAGCTGGCAAGCGCGGGCGAAGAGAGTTCCAACGAGTGGAACAACGCCGGAACGGGACACGCGGCGCTGTGCGAGCTCAACTATACCGTTGAAAAGCCTGACGGCTCGATCGATATCAGCAAGGCGATCAGCATTAACGAGCAGTTTCAGGATTCCATGCAATTTTGGTCCTACCTCGTCGAGAGCAAGCTGATCCGCAATCCGCACGATTTCATTATGCCCTTGCCGCATATGAGCCTCGTGCACGGGCAAAAAGACGTATCGTTTTTGAAAAAAAGGTATGAAGCGTTGTCCGTCAATCCGCTGTTCCACGGCATGGAGTATACCGAGGATCATGCCAAGCTGAAGGAATGGATCCCGCTGATCATGAAAAACCGGGGCGCGAACGAGCCGATCGCGGCCACCAAGGTCGACGCAGGCACGGACGTTAACTTCGGCGCTTTGACGCGCATGCTGTTCGAACACCTTAAGAAAAACAATGTCGACATTAAATACAAGCGCAAAGTGGACGACATCAGCCGCACGCGCGACGGCGCTTGGGAGCTGAAGGTACGCGCCGATAACGGCCGCGTCGAGCGGCACACCGCGAAGTTCGTCTTCATCGGCGGCGGCGGCGGCAGCCTGCACCTGCTGCAAAAGACGGGCATTCCCGAAGGCAAGCATATCGGCGGATTCCCGGTCAGCGGTCTGTTCATGTCTTGCACCAACCCGGAAGTCATCGCCAAGCATCACGCCAAGGTTTACGGCAAAGCGAAGGTCGGCGCGCCTCCGATGTCGGTGCCTCACCTTGACACCCGGTTCATCGACAACAAAAAATCGCTCTTGTTCGGGCCGTTTGCCGGTTTTTCGCCGAAGTTCCTGAAGACGGGCTCCATGCTCGATCTGATTACATCGGTCAAGCCGCACAATCTGGTCACGATGATGGCAGCCGGCGCCAAAAACATGTCGCTCACCAAGTACCTGATCCAGCAGGTCATGCTGTCCAAGGAGCAGCGCATGGAGGAACTCCGCGAGTTCGTGCCGGACGCGAAGAGCGAGGATTGGGATCTGGTCGTAGCCGGCCAGCGCGTGCAGGTCATCAAGGACACGGCCGCAGGCGGCAAAGGAACGCTGCAATTCGGTACCGAGGTCGTCACGGCCGCAGACGGCTCGGTCGCCGCGCTGCTCGGTGCGTCCCCGGGCGCTTCGACCGCCGTATCGGTCATGCTGAACGTTATCAAAAAATGTTTCCCGCAGCAGATTCAGGCTTGGGAGCCCAAACTTAAAGAAATGATTCCGTCGTATGGCGCTTCCTTGCTTAAAAATCCGGAGCTGCTCCGCGAGATCCAGGCGTCGACGGCGCATTCGCTCGGCTTAAGCGCTAGCAAATCTTATCAAAAGGCGACAAGTCAGCCGGTTTCCTAGTATTCCCCGTTTTTCATCGCAGCGAGCGTCCGGGACATTTTTCCCCGGGCGCCGCTGCTTTTTTTTTTGGCAGTTTCAGGGCGTTTTATAGCGGGTAAATGAAACGAAAAAATGATGCCAGCATGCAATCTGGGCGGCTGAACGAAAATATGGAGGTAACCCATGCATCGCGTCAACCTGGATCAGAATTCCTTTAACGGGCAAGTTTTTCAATTCGCTTCCTTCGGCGTCGCATTGACCGACCCGGACGGACTTTTTTTAACCGTGAATCCCGCCATGGAGCGGATATTCGGCTATAGCAAGGAACAATTCGAAGGGCAGCGGTTCGGCTGCTTCTCGAATCCCGATGATCCGGTTCAATCCATCGAAGAGCTGAAGGCGTTGATGGGGGAGACCGAGTTGGAATGGTTAATGGAAAAGCGATTTATCAGAAACGACGGCGCGACGATCTGGACAATGACGTCCGTACGTCTATTTCGCAGCGACGAAGGAACGCCGCTTTATTATATTGTGCAGATCAACGACATTTCCAAGCAAAAAATATCCGAAATTAAGCTTCAGGAATCCGTCGAACGATATACCTCGCTTAAAAAATACAATCATGACGCCGTTATCTCCTTCGACCTGCAGGGGCGCGTGATTAACGGGAATGCGGTCGCCGAAAAGCTGACGGGCTACTGCATCGAATCGGAGCTGATCGGCATGGAGCTTGCCAATATTATCGGCCAGCCTAACGTGGATCGTATATTGGCGGACGCGCTTCAGGACGCGACGGTCGAGCAAGGCATCGATACCTTGGTTAACAAGGACGGAGAGGTCGTCGAGGTCATTACGAGTATCGCCCCTATTTTCGTCGGCAATCGCAATATCGGCTTTTATCTCATCTGCAAGGACATTTCGGAGCAAAAACAGCTCGTGTTAGCCAAAGAAATGGCGGAGGCCACGAACCGCGCGAAAAGCGAATTTCTGGCGATGATGAGCCACGAGATTCGTACGCCCATGAACGGCGTCATCGGCATGACCGACCTCCTGCTCGATACGGAGCTGGACGAGGAAAGACAGGGCTATGTCGAGATCATACGCAACAGCGGAGAGGCCCTGCTCGCCATCATCAACGATATTCTGGATCTGTCGAAAATCGAAGCGGGCAGAAGCGAACTGCAAGAAACCTCCTTCGACCTCCGAAAATGCATCAAGGACAGCATGTCGGTCGTCTCCGCCAAGGCGGACGAAAAAAGTCTTGAGCTGTCGTATGCCATTCATCACGACGTACCCGATTATATATACGGCGATGCCGATCGCTTGAAGCAAGTGCTGCTCAACCTGCTTGGCAATGCCGTGAAGTTCACCCCCAGCGGCAAAGTGTCGGTCGCCGTCAAAAAGGTCAAAGCCAAAACGCCGCTGCTGTCGTTTACCGTGACGGATACCGGAGTCGGCATTCCGCCGGATCGGTTGGAAGAGATTTTCGATCCGTTCTCGCAGATCGACAGCTTTATGATGCGCAAGCATGAAGGGACTGGGCTTGGCCTCTCCATCAGCAGACGGATCGTCGAATTGATGGGCGGGGAGATCCGCGCGGAGAGCGACGGCAAAAACGGCTCGACCTTTCAATTCTCCGTCGAACTGCACGAGAGGACGGAAAATCATCTGATGCCCGAGATCGGGGAGCCGCGAGATGCGGTCTTGTCAGCGGCGAAAATACTTGTTGGCGAAGATAATCCCATCAATACGCTCGTACTGAAAAAAATGCTGGAGAAAATGGGTCATCACGTGTCGGTGGCCGCGAACGGGAAAGAAGCGATCGAAGCGGCGCTTCGCGAACCTTTCGATTTAATTTTTATGGATATTCAGATGCCGGTTATCAATGGCTTGGACGCGACGCGTGCGATCAAGGAGCGACTGGCGCCCGATCGTTGTCCGCGAATCGTTGCGGTAACCGCGAACGCCCTCAAGGGCGACCGTGAAAAGTGCCTGGCAGCCGGCATGGACGAATACGTGAGCAAGCCCGTAAAGCGGGAGGTGGTCACGCAAATATTGGTCCAATACGTGAGCAAGGCGGTTTAGCGTTTAGGCGAAAAGAAACCCGACATGCGCATAAGCTGCAGGCGTCGCCGGTGCATATATGTAAAGGGGGATTCGAACAATCGGAACGGGGGGGCGGCCATGCACGGGAACAACAAGCTGGGCAAATACAGGCTGCTGCTCAAGGATCGGACGGCCGCTGCGCATTTGCCTCCAACGGCAGTCGCCGACTTGAAGTCGGTCCGAGCGATGCTACGGCGATATTCGGCCGTATACCTAAAGCCGAGTCATGGCACCGGCGGCTTCGGCATCTTCAAGTTATCGAGGTTCAAGAACGGATACCGGCTGAGGCACGGCACGCACAGCCGAACGTACGCGAAGCTCGAACACGCCTATGCCGCTTATTCCAAGGCGAAGGCGAAAAAAACGTATTTGGTGCAAATGGGGATTCCATTGCTCAGTTACAAGCGCCGGCCGTTCGACCTCCGTGTCATGGTCCAACGGAATCCGAAGGGGGCTTGGGAGGCGACCGGCATCGTCGGACGTCTTGCCAGGCCCAATAAAATCGTGACCAATTACCATAACGGGGGCAAGCCGATGCCTGCCGACGTGCTGCTCTCGCCTTCCATTCCTCCTGCCGGACGCTCACGCTACAAGAAGCGGCTATTGGGACTCGGACTTCGGGTCAGCCGCCATCTGAACCGCCGATTCCCTCAATTCCGCGCATACGGCATCGACATAGGCATCGACCGGTCGCTGAAGCCCTGGATCATCGAGGTGAATTCGCGGCCCGACAAATCCATTTTTAACGCATTGTCCGACAAACGGATGTATCGAAGAATAATGGCGTACGGCCGGTTGTCAAAAGCGGGCGCGGTTCGAGGGAAAAAGACGCGTCGCGTCTCGTCCAAACGGGCTTAACTTAAATCAAAATGATCCCCAGTGCTAGCGAACCAAGCGAATATGATGGATTAAGACGCATGGCGCATGTTCCTCGCCGGCGTCTTTTTCGCGTTTGCATCCAGCCGAGCGGTTGCCGCGCAATCATGTTATGTTTAATGATGAAAGCGCAGCGCTTCTTCATGAGAGGATGGATGGCAAGCATGACGGAAAATTCGCGAAACGACACCAACTGGGCTGGCAACTATCGTTTTCAGGCCGCCGAGATCGCCGCTCCGGCGAGCGTCGAAGAAATCCAGGAGCGGGTGGCCCGCGGCAACCGCGTCAAGGCGCTCGGGTCGCGTCATTCGTTTAACGGAATCGCCGATACGGAAGGTACGCTGCTCTCGATGGAAAAGCTGAACCGGGTCGTCGAATTGGACGAAACGAATGGCAGAGTCAAAGTCGAGGGCGGCATTCGATACGGGGAGCTTTGCGCTTATTTGGACGAGCGGGAGTATGCGCTGCCTAATTTGGCTTCGCTGCCGCATATTACGGTCGCCGGCGCCTGCGCGACCGCGACGCATGGCTCCGGCGTTCGCAACGGCAACCTGTCGACGTCGGTTCATGCGCTTGACTTGGTCACGGCGAACGGGGAGAAGGTCGAGATCTCCCGCGACGACGGGGACGGGACTCTGCAAGGGGCCGTTGTCGGTCTCGGGCGTCTGGGCATCGTGACGGCAATTACGCTTGACTTGATTCCGGCGTTTCGCATGAGCCAGACGGTTTACGAAGGGTTGGCTCTCGATGCGCTTGCGGGTCATACTGACGAGATTCTATCCGCCGCCTACAGCGTTAGCCTGTTCACGGATTGGCGCCAGGCCGGGTTTAACCAGGTATGGTTGAAACGAAAGGAAGCAGCGGGCGACGGTAGTCAATCGCAGGAGGAACAGTCATTCTACGGCGCGACGCGCGCGACCGAGCGCAAGCATCCTGTGTCCGGACTGCCGGCGGACCCCTGCAGCGAACAGCTCGGCATCGTCGGAAAGTGGTACGAGCGTCTGCCGCACTTCCGCATGAACTTCACGCCAAGCGCGGGCGAAGAGCTGCAAAGCGAATATTTCGTCCCGCGCGCCGCGGCGTACGATGCGCTGTGCGCGATCGAACGGCTGCGCACGCAAATCGCGCCCCTGCTGTACGTGTCTGAGATCCGCACGATTGCCGCGGACGAACTGTGGATGAGTCCCTGCTATGGACAGGACGCCGTAGGCATCCACTTTACGTGGAAGCCCGAGCAGGCGGCCGTCTCCCGCCTGCTCCCGCTGATCGAGGAGGCGCTCGCGCCGTACAAGGCCCGACCGCACTGGGCCAAGCTGTTCGTCATGCCCGCAGATCGTCTGCGTTCGCTTTATGTCAGGCTGCCCGACTTCGAAAGTCTCGTCGCGCGGTTCGATCCGGACGGCAAGTTCCGCAATGCCTATACGGAACGGCTGTTGCCCGGCGCACACAGCGCCGGCGCGGGAGACTAACGCCCTTTATCTCTTCGATAATGCCCGGGAGAAATGCCGTAAGCCTGCTTGAACGAGCGGATAAAATAATTGGGATCCATGCCGATTCGGCCGGCCGTCTCCGAGACGGAGGCGTGAGGATCCTCCTCCAGCCACACCGCGGCCTGATGAAGCCGGATACGGCGAAGGTACGCGAGCGGCGGCTCGCCGTAAGCTTCGCGGAACAGCCGCTGGAAATGCTGCACCGAGTATCCGACCGCGCTGGCGACGTTCGACATGACCAGCGGCTCGGCGAAGTGCTCGTGCAGGAAATGAACGGCGCGTTTGAGCGCGGCGTCGGATTGGCGCGTGCGCAGCGGCGCAGCGGGCGAAGCCGGCCCGGCTGCGAGCGACCCGAGCAGCAGCAAAAAATCGTAAAGATGCGCAGATAACAAACGCGCGGCGTCCGGATCGGCCCGGTCCGCGAGCTGCCAAAGCCCCCGGATGCCCGCAGCGGGCGCATCGGTGTCTTTTAGCGTGAACGCCGTACGCAAAGGCAAGCCGCAAGCTTCCGCGATATCCGGCGCGCAAGGACCCTCGAAGCCGACGTAGCCGAGCAGCCAAGGCTGCCCCGGATACGACTCGTAGCGATGGGCGTCGTCGGCGGGAAGCAGCAGCGCCTGGCCGTCATCGACCGACAGGCTGCTCCCGTCGGGAAATTCAAAGCGGCCGCGGCCCCCGAACGCGACAAAGCATTGCATCACGGGAAAACCGGACGGGCGAGCCACCGGATGCTGGGCGTGCGCGCCGACGCAGTAGAGACTGACCGGGAGCCGTTCGCGATGTACGGACGGGGACAGGCGGAACGGGAGCTGCATGTCTGATGGCCTCCATGTTCATTTTGTGCTTATTTTGACGTTCATTGTGCTAACGATTATACCGATCGTAAGACTACAATCAGACTATAGTTTAGTTTTTATGCGTTAGCAATGAGACGATAAGCACAGAGCGAAGGGGAGAGTCACGATGACGAAGCGTTATGCGCCTGTCAGCGGCAAGATCAAGGGGTTCATGCATGGTGCGGACTACAATCCGGACCAATGGCAGCACGATCCGCAGGTACTCGAGGAGGATATCCGGCTCATGAAGCTGGCCGGCTGCAACGTAATGGCGGTCGGGATCTTCGCATGGTCGGCGATCGAGCCCGAGGAAGGCAGATTCGAATTCGCGTGGCTGGACCGAGTGCTCGAGCGCTTTGAAGCCAGCGGCATCTATGCCTGGCTCGCGACGCCGAGCGGCGCACGTCCCGCATGGATGTCCGAGCGCTATCCCGAGGTGCTGCGGGTCAACGCCCAGCGCGTGCGCAATCTGCACGGCGTCCGCCACAATCACTGCTACAGCTCGCCGGTGTACCGGCAGAAGACGGCGATCATGAACGGCAAGCTGGCGGAGCGCTATGCCCGGCACCCCGCCGTCGTCGGCTGGCATATTTCCAACGAATACGGCGGCGATTGCCATTGCGATTATTGCCAGGACGCGTTCCGCGAATGGCTGCAAGACGAATACGGTTCGCTGGATGCGCTGAATGCTGCCTGGTGGACCTCCTTTTGGGCGCATACGTATACGAGCTGGTCGCAGGTGGAAGCGCCTTCGCCGCGCGGCGAGAGCATGGTCCATGGACAAAACCTCGACTGGCGGCGCTTCGTGACCGCGCGTACCGTCGATTTCTGCGCCCACGAGATTGCGGCGGTGCGTCCCTACAACCTGGACCTTCCCGTCACGACGAACCTGATGGAAGGCTACGAAGGGCTCGATTACCGCAAATTCGCCGACATTCTGGACGTCGTCTCCTGGGACGCCTATCCGAAGTGGCACGGCGCGCGGGACGACATCGAAGTGGCCGCCTGGTTCGCTTACAATCACGATCTGTTCCGCTCGCTCAAGGACAAGCCGTTCCTGCTTATGGAGAGCACGCCGAGCATGACCAACTGGCAGCCGATCAGCAAGCTGAAAAAGCCGGGCATGCACAAGCTCGCTTCCCTGCAGGCCGTCGCCCACGGCTCCGATTCGGTGCAGTACTTCCAGTGGCGCAAAAGCCGCGGCTCCAGCGAGAAGCTGCATGGCGCGGTCGTCGACCATGTCGGGCACGAGCATACGCGCGTATTCGCCGACGTGGCGGAGCTGGACGAGACGCTGCGCCGCATCGCGGACGCGGCGGGGACCGGCGTGAATGCCCGCGCCGCGCTGCTGACCGACTGGGACAATCGCTGGGCGGTTAACGATTCGCAAGGGCCGCGCAATGCAGGCGTTCATTACGAAGACACGCTGATGGAGCACTACCGCGCGCTGTGGTCGCTCGGCATCCAGGTAGATATTATCGGCTCCGAGGAAGACCGGGACCTCTCCCGCTACGACCTGATCGCAGCGCCGATGATGTACCTGTGCCGGGCATCCGCCGGCGAACGCCTGGAGCGTTTCGTAGAAAATGGCGGTACGCTCGTTGCCACCTATTGGAGCGGCGTCGTCGACGAGCATGACCTGTGTCACCTCGGCGGATTTCCCGGACCGCTGCGCAAGACGCTCGGCATATGGGCGGAGGAGATCGACGCGCTGTATGACGACGAACGCAACGCGCTTGTGCCGGTTCCCGGCAACGAGCTGGGCCTCGCGGAGACGTACGAATCGCGCGAGCTGTGCGAGCTCGTGCACCTCGAGAGCGCGACCGCGCTGGCGACGTACCGGGACGACTTTTACGCCGGGCGTCCGGCACTTACGGTGAACGCGCTGGGCAAGGGTCGTGCCTATTACCTGGCGACCCGGGCTGATGCCGCGTTCCTCGACGCGCTATACGCCAAGCTCGCCGTGACGCTGTCGCTGCCGAGGGCCATCGCGTCGGAGCTGCCGCGCGGCGTGACGGCGCATGTCCGCTCCGACGGCGTGTCGGACTACGTGTTCGTCGAAAATTACAGCGGCGCCGGCCAGACCGTCAAGCTGGACGGCCGGTCCTACCGGGATGCCGAGACCGGAGAGCCGCTGGCGGACGGCGAGCTGAACCTCGCGCAGAACGGCGTGCGTGTGCTCATTCGATCGGCCGAATAAACATATGAATCGCGACCGCTTCCTTTTTTCGAAGGCGGCTGCGGCAACGAACTCATAAATATACGACACCCTTGCACGGGTAAAGCCGTTGCTTAGGTGTCGTTTTTTTGTGTCTTCATTGCGATTTTTCATTTTTATACTTTTTTTAGAATTGCTTTGAGGATGGTTTAGACTTGCCAGCTAAGATGAATTACAGGAAGCCGCAGCGCTTCGAAAATCAGAATAGCGGAGGGAACGGACATGAACAAGAAATGGTGGATGGCAGGCGGCGCGTTCGGCGTCGGAGCGGCGATGCTGCTGGCGAGCGGACTTAGCGCGATGGCGAGCACGTCGGGATATGAGGCATATGAAGCGGCGTTGACGAAAACGACGCAGGTATCCAGCTTGACGGCGCGCGTGAATCTGACGGTGACCGACAACGGCAAATCGCTGTTCGCGGGAGCGTCGGACATTCGCTTGGACAGCGCGCGGCGCGCGGTCAGCTTGAATGCCAAGGCGGAGGGGGACGGGAAGGCGCATGCGGCCGACATATTCGTCCAGGACGGACAGCTGATCGTCAAGACCGCGAATAGCGACGCGTACAAGGTCAAAGCGCTGGACGAGGAAAAGGAAAACGCCGCGCAGGAAAAGCCGCATGGTCCGCCGCAAGCTGCGCTCCGGCTGTTCGACGCATTGACGGGCAACGTGAAGGAGCTGGCCACGGTAGAGACGGAGGCGGATGGCAGCAAGCGGGCTTCGCTGCATCTGTCCGGGAGCCAGATTCCGGCGGTCGTGAACGCGCTCGGCGCGCTGGCCGCCTCCGGCTTGGCCGAGCATGGCGACGCTGGCGCCGGGGCGCCGGCGCTGACAGACGGGGTGAAGGTCGAACGCATCGAGCTCGACGCCGACATCGGTCCGGACGGACTGCTCGAGGATCAGACGGTGCGTCTCGTGTTGACCGGCAAGGACGACACCGGCCTCAAGCACGAGCTTGATCTCGCGCTGCGCATTGATATCTCGGATATTGACGGCACGACGCCGGACCGGGTCGACCTGACGGGCAAGAAAGTCGAACCGCTGGACGACGGAAAAGAAGGGCGCAGCTGGCACCGCTAAACGAATCCGCCTGACGAAGGTTAATAGATCGGGCTACGCGTGACGAAGGCGGTACGATCGGGCGGCGGCGCCGCCCGGTTTTACGAATTGAAAGGAGCGGAGACCCATGGAGACCGTGTTAAAGGTATCGAACGTAGGCAAGCGATTCAAGAACGGCCGCGGCGTGCAGGACGTCAGCTTCGAGATTGGATCGGGAGAGGTATTCGGCCTGATCGGTCCGAACGGCGCCGGCAAGACGACGCTGCTCAAGCTGATCGCTGGACTGGCACGGCCGGACCAAGGTCGAATCGAGCTGTTCGGCTTGGATGCGGCGACACAGTTCGAGCAAGCGATGTCGGGCGTCGGCTGCATCATCGAGAAGGCGCACGTTTATGAAAAGCTGACGGCGTACGGCCAGCTTCGGCAGGCCGCGCGGTTTTACACGAGCCTGCCCGCCACGGGGATCGATCAGGCGCTCGAGCAAGTGGGCCTTGCCGCTTATCGCCATGAAAAGGCCGGAAGCTTTTCGCTCGGCATGAAGCAGCGGCTGGCACTGGCGGCAGCGCTGCTGTCGGGCCCGAAGCTGGTCGTACTCGACGAGCCGACCAACGGGCTGGACGTCCAGGGCATGGCGGAGCTGCGGACGGCGATTCGCCGCTTGTCGGCGGAGACGGGCGTCGCTTTTCTCGTGTCCAGCCACCTGGTGCACGATCTGGGCCTGATCGCGGGACGCGTGGGCATTATGAGCGAGGGGCGCCTGATTCGAACCGAGGCGGTGGATGAGGGGCTGTGGGGCGAATCGAGCCTGGAGCAGTTCGCGATGCTGCAAATTCAAAGCGACAGGGAGGCGAGGCTCGGATGAACAGTCTGTACGCCAATGCGCGCAATGAGACGGAACGGCTGTGGCGGCGGAGGAAGACGAAGGGGTTCGCGCTAGTCGCGGCGCTGCTCCCGCTGCTGTCCGCCTGGGCGCTGCGCGCGCTGCCTGAAGGCGCTTTGCAGAGCGCGCTCGGCGGCGATCTCGCGATGCTGATGCTGCGCTTATTAACATTGATTCTGATTCCCTTGTTCCTCATGATGACGGCGGCCGACCTGTTCGCGGGCGAAGCGGCGGACGGAACGCTGAAGCTGACGCTGCTGCGCCCGGTCACGAGAGCGAAGGTGTACGCCTCGAAAATATTCGCGCTCTCTCTGTTCGCGGCGGCGCTGCTCGCGATCGGGTGGATCGTTTCGACGGCCGCAGGCGTATTTGTCGCCGGTGCCGAAGCTGCGGACGGCATAGCCGAGAGTTTGAAAGCCTATGCAGTCTCTTGGCTGCCGATGATCGCAATCGGGCTGCTGGCCAGCGTCGTCGGACTTCTCGTGCGCAGCATCGCCGGCGGGATGGCGATCATGCTGCTCGTCTATTTGGCTGCAGGACTGCTGCCGTTTTTGTTCCCTCAAGCATCCATTTGGTCCGTCGTCGCCTATGCCGAATGGCATGTGCGTTGGTCTGGCGCCGGCGCGCCTGTCGGGAGCCTGGTTCGCGCGGCAGGCATCTTGCTTGCCTATTGTATAATGGCTTATACGGCAGGCGTCGTCCTGCTGGAACGCAAGCAGCTGTAATCCAAGACGCCCCGCGTCCGAATAAAGGAGCTTTGCCATGTCCATCAAGCTGAGGCTCGTGCTGTCCTACGTTGCGATGACGGTCATCCCCATTATTTTGTTCGCGCTGATCGCGGCGGGTGTCGCCTCATTGCTGTTCAAGACGCCGTCGGACGGTGGCGAAACGAAAATACCGGCTGCATGGGCCGCGTCCAACGAGCTCGACGAATTGACTGCGGGCCTCAAATTCATGGCGGAGAACGATCCG
The DNA here is from genome assembly GCF_042649185.1 of Cohnella sp. GCM10012308. NCBI lineage: Bacteria > Bacillati > Bacillota > Bacilli > Caryophanales > Paenibacillaceae > Cohnella > Cohnella sp. GCM10012308. The sequence continues at coordinate 145,513 of NZ_JBHRYU010000009.1, read as the reverse complement.
GACCGTTTAGGCGACACAGCCTTTTTGACCAAGACGAGCGGGCGGCTGCAGGCGCTTAAAGCAAAGCTTGTCGTCGCGAACAACGGCACGATTGCTTATGTCTCTCCCGAAGTCGGGGATTCCTCCGGCCTGTACGAACAGTTGCAGGAAGTCCGTCCAAACGACGAGCGGCCCTCATGGGGCAAGAAAAAGTTTGACGGCAAATTCAGCGTCGTCAGATATAACTTCAAGTTTAGCGACGGGAATCAGGGCGAAGTTTTTGTCCTGTATGATATGGACGGCTTTTTCGGAAGCATGCGCTCGCTGTTTTTGATTGCCCTGGCGGCACTGCTCGCCGCCGTCGCATTGACCAACGGCCTTTTGACTTTCCTCGTTTCCCGCAGCATGATCAAGCCGCTCCATGCGCTGCAGCAAGCGGCCGAGCGAATCAAGGACGGGCAGCTCGACCGGCGCGTGAACCTCAAGCGCAAAGACGAGATCGGCAAGCTGGGCGATGCGTTCGAGGCGATGCGCGTCCGGCTGAACGATTCGATCCGCCTGCAGCTCCAGTACGAAGATAACCGCAAGGAGCTAATCGCTAACATCTCCCACGATCTCAAGACGCCGATCGCCGGCATCAAGGCCTGCGTCGAGGGCATCCAGGACGGCATCGCGGATACGGCGCCCAAGCGGGACAAATATATGGGCATGATCGCCAAAAAAGCGAGCGACATGGACCGTCTCATTGACGAGCTGTTTTTATTTTCCAAGCTGGATTTAAACCGGCTGCCGTTCCAGATCGAACCGACGGAGCTAGGTGTGTATCTCACGGATTGCACGGAGGAGCTGCGGACCGATCCGCGCTTCAGCGGCATCGATATCGTCGGGCCTGTCGGCGGAGCGGGCAAGGTCCGCGTGCTGGCCGATCGGGAGAAGCTGCGGCGGGTGTTCATGAACATCGTGGAAAACAGCCTGAGGCACATGACCAAGCCGCGCCGCGAGCTTGTCGTCGCATGGACGGAAGACGCCGCCGAAGTTACGGTAAGGATTACGGACAACGGCGCGGGCATCGCGCCCGATGCGCTGCCGCACGTGTTCGACCGCTTCTATCGCGCGGAGCGCTCCCGCAATACGGATACGGGAGGCAGCGGCCTCGGCCTGGCCATCGTCAGGCAGATCGTGGAGGGACAAGGCGGGCACGTATGGGCCGAGAGCCAGGCAGGTGAAGGCACGAGCGTTTATTTTACGCTGAAAAAGACGGAAATGGACGGTGTGCGGCCATGAAGCGGATATTGATCGTCGAGGACGAGCAGGTGATCGGGGAAGTGCAAAAGGATTACTTGGAAGCGGCCGGCTGCGCGGTAGACATCGCGACCAGCGGAGACGCTGGATTGAAGCTGGCGCTCGAGGGGGAGTACGATCTGATCGTCCTCGACCTCATGCTGCCCAAGGTGGACGGCTTCGAGATATGCAGGCAGGTTCGCGAGACCAAAAACATCCCGATCCTGATGGTGTCCGCGCGCAAGGAGGACATCGACAAGATCAGAGGCCTGGGGCTGGGCGCCGACGATTACATGACCAAGCCGTTCAGCGTCGGCGAGCTGGTCGCCCGCGTGAAGGCGCATCTGACGCGGTACGACCGGCTGACGGCTTCCGGACCGGCCAAGCGGTCGGAAGAGATTCGCTTGCGCGGCATCCGGATCGACAAGCCGTCGCGCAAAGCTTTCGTTAACGAGCGCGAGGTCGTGCTGACCTCCAAAGAGTACGACCTGCTCCTGTTTCTGGCCTTGCATCCGAACCGCGTCTTCGGCAAAGACGAGCTGTTCGAGAAAATTTGGGGGCTGGACGCAGTCGGAGACACCGCTACGGTCACCGTCTTCATCAGCAAGCTCCGCGAAAAAATCGAGGCCGATCCGTCCAAGCCGCAATATATCGAGACCATCTGGGGCGTCGGCTACCGTTTTAACGTTTAACGCTGCCGAATCGGAGCAAATTCGACGCACCGGAGGGAGGGATTTGGACCGTCATGAAAAACGGAAAAGCCTGGTGGATCGTTTTGTTCGTTTCACTTGCGGTCATTTTGCCATTCGCGGCACCTTATTTTACATTTGACCCGTCCGCCGGGCGCGTGACGTTAACCGCATCGTCGCTGCAGTTCCCGATCCTGGTCGCGCACATCCTGACGGCGCTGATCGCCTTGCTGGCCGGCTTCGTCCAATTCAGGGAGCCGATTCGCCGCAGGCGGCCGCTGCTCCACCGCTATGCGGGGCGGCTCTACGTCGTTAGCGTCGGCATTAGCGGCATCCTCGCGATCGCGCTCCTGTTCTTCATGGAGTCGTTCACGAAGGCGGTCGGATTTTTAGCGCTATCGGCTATATGGCTGTATTCGACCTGGCGCGGCTACCTCTCGGCGCGTTCGGGATCGTTCGCGGCACACCGCATCTGGATGATCCGCAGCTTCGGGATTACGCTCGTGGCCGTAAGCGGACGGATCGCGGTGCCGTTTCTGCTGCTGCTTTATGCGGTCATGCATGGCTTTTCGCTTCCGGCTGGCCGCGAAGGAATGGTCGAGGAAGCGCTGAACGTCAACATTTGGGCCGGACTCGTGCTTAATCTGATCGCGGTCGAGTGGATCATATTAAAGCCGACATCCGCCAGATCTAAAGCGTAAACTCTGTTTTCGCCTAACCATGCTATCCTTACCTACAGACACCAGATCTTCCTGCAACAGCGCTTTCCGCGCTTGGAGTAACCTCCACCACCCGCCGCGCCGCTCCAACCTCTCTTTCCAAGTTTGGAGCGGAAGTTGCACGGAAAAACCGCGTAACTCCCGGCCTATAGCCACAATTAACCACTAACGCCCCTTCCTAGTCGTGGCTTACGGCGACTCCATCTTTCGCAACCACCCTTGTCTCGTTTACAATTACCCTTCGCCTCCCGCAGCACCGCTTCAACCGCGTAAAAAGTGAGACTCGACTGGCATCTGAGGGCCATCGATGCCCATAATTTTGCTCGTGATCGCGTACAATCCGCTATTCGAAATTTAGAAATCCTCACAATAAATAGGGCTTCGCACTGTCCTGAACGAGCTAAAGGCGATAATATGATGTTAATCTATCATGATGTGTTTAGAATTATGACATGAATTGTGATCGCGAAAACTCGTCCCGGAAAGGAAGGGTCACGATGAGCCTTGAAGCGTTAAACGAGCGCGTTAAAACCGACCTTTCTTACCTGGCATTCGGCGGTGATACATGGGTTCGCCGAACTGCGCATCCGGATGGCCATGTCTATGACGCCGTCATCGTCGGCGGCGGACAGAGCGGGCTGGGTATCGCCTTCGGCCTAATGCGCGAGCGAATCTACAATATTTTAATCATTGACGAAAATCCGGAAGGCATGGAGGGACCATGGGAAACGTACGCCCGGATGACTACGCTGCGAACGCCCAAGCATCTGACATCGATCGATCTGGGCGTCCCGTCGCTTACGTTCCGGTCCTGGTGGGAGGCGCAGTTCGGTCCCGAAGGCTGGGAGGCGATCGACAAAATTCCGCGGGGCGACTGGATGAACTACCTGCGTTGGTATCGCAAGGTACTGAATCTGCCCTTCGTCAACGAAACGAAGCTGACGCTGGTAGAGCCGCTGGAAGAAGGGATCCACAGGCTTCATCTTAAAGGAGCCGGCGCACCGGCTTCCTCGGTGCTGGCGCGCAAGGTCGTGCTGGCGACGGGCATCCAGGGCGGCGGCGAATGGCATGTGCCGCCGATGATCGCGGACAGCCTGGCGCCGCATCTTTATGCGCATACGTCGCAAACGATCGATTTCGCGGCGCTTCGCGGCAAAAGAGTCGCGGTGCTCGGCGGCGGCGCCTCCGCCTTCGACAATGCGAACTTTGCGCTCGGCGCAGGCGTCGCCGAGGCGCATGTGTTCGTGCGGCGCCGGGAGCTGCCGCGGATCAACCCGATCCGCCAGATGGAAGGCTCGGGCATGATCGAGCGCTTCCCGGCGCTGCCGGATGCGGACAAGTACGCGGTCATCGCGCACTTTTTCAAGTTTAACCAGCCGCCGACCAACGACACGTTCGAGCGCGCGAGCGCCTGGCCCGGCTTCGCGCTTCACCTAGGCGCGCCATGGCTCGCAGTTCGGCAGGAAGGGGACGGCGCGGTCGTGACGACGCCGCTGGGCGATCATGCCTTCGATTTTCTTATCGTCAGCACTGGTCTGCTCACCGATCCCGCGCTGCGTCCCGAACTCGAGCGCATCGAGCGGCATATCTCCCGCTGGGGCGACCGGTATATTGCACCCCCGGAGCTCGCTAGCCCGATGATCGCTGCGCATCCGTACCTCACGCCCGGCTTCGCCTTCACGAGCCGCGACGAGGCCGGGGAAGCGCGGCTGCGCGGACTATTCACCTTCAATTACGCCGCCCTCGTCAGCTGCGGCATTTCCGCATCGGCGCTGTCCGGCATGAAATACGGAATTCCGAGGCTCGTCTCCGCGCTGGCCGACCAGCTGTTCCTCGACGACCGGGAAGAGACGCTCGGACGATTCTACCGCTACGACGTTCAAGAGTTCGTCGGCGAATGGCCGCGACGGCCTGCGAAATCGTAGACATGAGCCGCCGCCGCGCCGTAACCGCATGTTAGGCATACGCCGCTATGAGACCTCGTCTCGAGCGGCGTGTTTTTTCGTTCGTTGGCGCGTGTCGGCGCCATTATTCGAATCAAACCGTGCCGATTCGTCAAAAATGAGCCCCATGAGGTATATTTGGTGGATGGCAATCCCGCCAGGCAGACTTAAACTTAGAGACATGCAACCGAGAACGCCAACGCAAAGGCAGTGGAAACCTTGAAGCTCTTCCTGAACTTCCGTCGCGCGCTTGCCCGCGCCAACACCATACGCTACAAGCTGTTTTTCTCGATCTTGTTTTTCCTCGTTATTCCGGTCCTGCTCACCTTTTACCTGATGGACAAGCCGCTAGAGCGCGTCATCGAGCGCAATCTGGGCAGCTCGGCGCAGAGCGCCCTCAATCTCGTCGGCATCAACGTCAATTTGCTGCTTGAGGACATGCTGCAGTCGGCGGTCCAGATCACCACGAACCCGAGCATCGTGACGCTTCTTAAAGATCCGGACGCGGTCAGCGGGTACGACAAGCTGCGTCTGAACGACGCGATCCTGAACAGGCGGACGAGCTCTTACTTTTCCAATACCTACGTCACGCTCATCGACGCGAAAGGCGGACGGCTGAGCACGAGCTACGTATCGGACGCCTCGCTGGCCCGGCTCCTCGCATCGGAGTGGTATGCCAGGATGATGTCCAAGCCTTTTCAGCTCGAATGGACGTCAGTCAACAGCAAGGAATGGTATCCGGTCAACCGACCGCTGGTCACCTTAAAAAAGACGGTCACGGAGATTCAAACCGGACGCAACATCGGCATGGTGCTGTTCAGCGTGGCTGAAGAGGACGTACGCAAGTACCTGGCCGGGCTCGAAGGAGAGGTGTATCTGGTCGACAAATCCGGCGTCATCGTCTCCGGCACGTCGAAAGGGTCGGTCGGCCGACTGCTGTCCGAACAGATCGATACGGCTTCGCTGCAAGGCCAGGCTAGAGGCCAGGAGATCGTCCGCAAAGGCAAGCAAAAGTGGATCGTCAATTACAATGCGGTGCAGGCCAACGGCTGGCGCGTCGTGCAATTCGTTTCCTATGATACGGTGTTCAAAGAAATATTCGCGATCCGCAAGACCAACGTGCTCATTTTCCTGCTCATCTTTGTCGCGTTCGCGATGATTACGCTCACTATTTCGTACGGCATATCCAAGCCGCTCAACCTGCTCAAACGCAGGATGGAGGAGCTCGAGGACAAAGGCTTCCATTCGTCCATCCCGGTCAAGGGCCCGGGCGAAGTCGCCGCGCTGATCGCGACCTACAACAAGATGGTCAAGGAGATCCGTACGCTACTGTCCAGGCTGAAGGACGAATACGAGCAAAAAGAGGACATGCGGTTCAGGGCGCTCCAGGCGCAGATCAATCCCCATTTTATCCTGAACACGCTCAACAATATCAAATGGATGGCTTATATTCGCAGCGATAACGACGTGGGCGACATGCTGTCCAATCTCGGGGGCATGCTCGAAGGAAGCATCGGCCGGGGCGGCAGCCTTATTCCGCTGCGGCAGGAGCTCGATTACGTCCACAATTATATCGGCTTGATGAAGATCAAATTTCCCGAAAGGCTGACGTTCGAGACCGAGGTCCCGGAAGCGCTGGCGGACCAGGAGGTCATCAAGATCATGCTTCAGCCGTTCGTCGAAAACAGCCTGCTGCACGGGATCGAACCGACCGAGGGCGCGGGGGAAATCGTCGTCCGGGCACGAGCCGAAGAGGACCGATTCCTGCTCGAGCTGACCGACGACGGGGCGGGCATCCCGGCGGATAAGCTCGCGGAGCTTCGAAGACGCCTGGCCGAGGAATCCGAAGCGCGGCCGCCGGAGCGCATCGGCATCAAAAACGTGCATGACCGGATCCGCCTGCAATACGGGGAGCCGTACGGCATTGACATTTACAGCGAGCCAGGGAAAGGGACGACGGTCGTCTTTTGCCTGCCGCTCAAAAAAGCGATGGGAGGAATGGACGATGCTGCCGCTGGGCGTGATGCTCGTAGACGATGAATTGCTGGTGCGTCTTGGCGTAAGGTCCCTGATCGATTGGGACAAGCACGGCTTCGCGTTCATGGGAGACGCTGCGGACGGGGAGGAAGCGCTGGAGCTGATGTCGCGCGGCGCGCCCGATATTTTGCTTACCGATATCGTCATGCCCCGTATGGACGGACTCGCGCTGATCGAGCGCGTGAAGCGGGATTATCCGAATACGCTAATCATCGTGCTCAGCAGTCACAACGAGTACGATTACGTTCGCCGCGCGATGAAGATGGGCATCGAGGATTATTTGCTGAAAACGTCTCTTAAGCCCGCCGAGCTGTTGGCGCTGCTCGTCGAAGCCTCGGAGAAAATCGCGCGGGGCCGCGAGCGCGAGGCGATCCAGGCCGCACGGACCGGAAGCGAGGACGAGGCTGCCGGCAGAAGGGAGCGTCTCGGCCAAGCGTTGCTGTCATCGCTGGCGCCGGAACCGGACGAAGCGGGTTTACGCGCGATAGCGGAAGCAGTGGATCCGCAGCCGAACTATAGCCTGCTGGTTCTCGTCATGCTGCGGATGCGCGAGGGCGTGCAGGAGCATTCCGCGACCGGACTGCTCGCGCACCTCGTCCGCTCTGAGCTGGCCGGCCGCCTCGCGAGCGAACCGGCTGCCTCTGGCAGCCGCGAGGTCGTCGCGCTGGTACGGCCGCCTGCGGACCGCGACGAAGCGGAGCGGATCGTCGCCGGCCTGGAAGCCGCTTCCAGGCAGCTCCTCGGCATCGCGCTGGCCGGCGACATGCAAGGGCCGTTCTCGGACTGGCGGCAGGTGCCGGAGGTATATGGCCGCATCCGCCACCGGCTCAGCATCGCGGAAGCGCATGAGACGCCGCGCAGCGACATCAAGCGGCTGCTGGACCATATCTCCGCGCATTACGCGGACAATCTGTCGCTCAAGGCGGCTGCGGCGATGGTCAACATGAGCGAGAGTTATCTGAGCACCGTGTTCAAACGGGAGACGGGCAAGGGCTTCACGGACTGGATCAACGGACTGCGCATCGATCGCGCCGCCGCCGAACTGGCGGAAACGGACCTGCCGGGCTATTTGATCGCGGAGCGGGTCGGCTACGAGAACGTCAACTATTTCGGGCGCATCTTTAAAAAAATAAAGGGCGTCAGCCCTCAGCAATATCGGTCGCAGCGACAAAAAGACGGAAAATGAAAAGGTTTTCACAAAAAACGGCCCGAATCGAAAGATCGTGAACATTTCGTTAAAATCCGTTCCTGTTAGCTTATATGCCATGGCGATATACTTGCTTCAACAAGCCGATCGGCGATACCGGCGGCCTGTCAAACCAAGGATAAGGAGGAGCGGCGGCATGATCGTAGGCGCGATCGAAAATTGGCAGACCGAACGGAAGCGGATGCACCCCGTCATTCGCGAGACAGTCGATTTTCTGAAAGAAACCGATTTCGGGGGAAACGAGGACGGGCTTTTCCCGATCCGGGGAGAAGCAATTCAAGGACGGCTCATGACGCTTTCGTCAAAGGCGGCTTACGAACAACCGGCAGAGAAGCATGAGCGATTTGCCGACGTTCATTATCTGCTGGAAGGCCACGAGACGATCGGCTGGCAGCCGAACGTCGAATCCCTGAAGCCGACGCAAGCCTATAACGCGGAGCAGGACTTCGCCCTGTACGAGGTATTGCCGCATGAATCGTCGATTCGGCTGCGGCGCGGCACGTATGCGGTTTTTCTGCCCGACGACATTCACAGGCCCGGACTCGGAGACCGCCCGGGCGACGTGATCCGCAAGATCGTCATTAAGATCGACATGTCTTTATTGTAAACGCCACCACGAATCACGGTCCTGACAACGCATAAGGGGGTCCTTATCCATGTTCAATAAAAGAAGGTTTACCGTCGTTCCTGCAGTCGCGTTGTCGATGGCATTGCTCGCAGGCTGCGGCAATAACGACAAAGGCGGAGAAGCTTCGGCGGGCGCAGCCGATGGCGCCGGGGCAGGCAAGGACAAGGTCGAGATCTCGGTCTGGCTGACGCCGCAGTGGAAAGGCGTCTACGACTCGACGGAGAGCGACGCCGATTACGACAGTTTCTTCAAAGCCGCGGCCGACAAGTTCGTCAAGCAGTACGACAAGTACGACGCCAAAATCAACGTTCAGGTCATCGCGGGCGACCAGCGTGACGAGCTGCTCAACGTCAACCTGAACGGTGGCACTCCGCCCGACGTGTTTTTCGAGAGCGTTTTCGCGATGGGCGATTACGCGCACCGCGGCGCGCTCGTGCCGCTGAACGACATCGTGGACGACGCGGCCAAAAATGACATCGCGCAGGGTTATTGGGACAATGTCACGTTCGGGGACGATATCTATTTCTACCCGTTCGCGAACAACCCGGGTACGCTCGTCTACAACGCGGACATGCTCAAGGCGGCAGGACTTGAAGGTCTCGTCGGCGGAGAGGACGAGATCAAGACTTGGACGCTGGACGAATATAACCAAATCCTCGAGGCTCTGAAGACGAAGCTGCCAAGGGATAAATATCCGAACGCCTATCCGATGGCGCTCTACGCGCTCAACAATCAGGGCGACACGTGGAACCTCGCTTATCTGCGTATGTTCGGCAACAAGTTCTTCGACGAACAGGGCAATATCGTCCTGGACGATGCTAGCGGTATTAAGGCGGCTAAATGGCTGAACGATGCATACAAGTCCGGCTACACGAACCCGGGCGCCGAGTCGGTGTCCTCCAACGATGCCAACGCCATGTTCCAAAACCAGCAGCTAGGCATCAGCTTCACCAATCGGGTGCTGTTCAACAACATGAAGGCCGATATGGCCGCGGGTAAAATGCCGAAGTTCGACGTTCGCCTCGCCAACATCCCGTCGGAGAGCGGTACGCCGCTGACCTTCACCTACGTCATCGGCGCCAGCGTGTTCAAGACTGACGATGCCAAGCGCACCGAGGTCGCGAAGGATTTCGTAAAATATTTCTCCACCGATCCCGATCTCGTCAAGGCGTCTAAAAACAGCATTCCGGTCCGCAGCTCCGTCGTCGACGAGTTCAAGGGCCAGTATCCGCTGTTCGAAGCCTACGACAAAAACGCCGCGAATATGTTCTCTTTCACCGGCAACGTACCCGGCTACAGCGAGCTGAGGCAGGTGCTCTATCCGGCGCTTCAGGCAATGTATATCGGAGAGAAGACCCCCGAACAGGCCGTCAAGGACTATCAAACCAAGGGCAACGAAGTCATTCAGAAGGCTAGGGCCAACTCCGTGCTGGGCAAGTAAAGTCCTGCAAGAAAGCCAGCCCGAAGCGATACGTCCCGTCTAACATCTTTTCGATGCCCGGTCTCCGCGTCCGCGCGGCGGCCGGCGCCTTTCGGGAAAGGGAACGGAAACCATGAAACTGAGAAACCCCTACTTGAAAGAGAGCATTACCGGGTACCTGTTCATACTGCCGCAATTCCTGCTCTTTTTGGTGTTCATCGTCTATCCGATCGTCGAGGGCATCCGCCTCAGCTTTTACAAGATTCAGTTTCAGAAAGAGACCTTCGTCGGTTTCGACAATTACGCGGATCTGTTCGCGGATCCTGTTTTCTTTAAATCGGTCGTCAATACCGTCGTCTTCGTCGTCTTTATCGTGCTGCTCACCGTGCTGTTCGCGCTGTTCGTGTCGTCCTCGGTGTTCGACAAGAACGCCAAGTACGTCTCGTTCATCCGGGGGAGCTACTACATCCCGGTCATGGTGTCGATGGTCGTCATGAGCATGATATGGAGCTTCCTGCTTAATCCGGCCAACGGGCTCATTTCCCATACGGCGCGGGAACTGGACTTCGGCATCGTCAACCTGCTGGGCAACAAGACCACCGTGCTGCCCGTCATCATCTTCGTCACGTTCGCGACCAACGTCGGGCAGGCGATCATCCTGTATGTCGCTTCCATGATCGGCGTGCCTAAGGACCTGTTCGAGGCGGCCGAGGTCGACGGCGCGAGCCGCGTGAGGGTTATCTTCCAGATCCTCATCCCGCTCGTCAAGCCGACCACGGTATACATCACGATCATCAACATTATCGCCGTGCTCAAAATTTTTGTCGTCATCCAGCTGCTGACCGGCGGCGGACCGAACAATGCGTCCGTCACGATGATGTATTACTTGTACAATAATGCCTTCAAGTACAATCAGCTCGGCATTGCGTCCGCCGTCGGCGTCATCATGTTCTTCATTACGCTGCTGCTGTCCGTACCCCAGCTGCGATCGCTGTTCAAGGATAAGTGAGGGATACACATGGCGAAAACTTATGGTAAAAAGAGGCGCGAAGCGTACGATCTCGTCGCCAACGGCATCATCGTCTTTTTCGCGGCCCTGAATCTGTTTCCGCTTTACTGGCTGTTCACGAGCTCGCTCAAAAACAGCTCGGACGTCATCAAAATGCCGCCGGACTGGTGGCCCCGGACGTTTACCTTCAGCAATTATTCGGAGGTGTTCGAGAGCCAGCCGGCGCTCCGTTGGACGTTTAACAGCTTGTTCGTCTCCGGGTTTACGACCATTCTCCTGATCGTCTTCAGTTCGATGGCCGCATACGCGTTTTCCAAGCTCAACTTTAAAGGCAAAAACGTCATTTTCATTCTGTTCGTCTCGAGCCTGATGGTGCCCAAGGAAGTCATGATCGTGCCGCTTTTCCGGATCGCCCAGGAGCTCGGCCTCGTCAACAACCTGTATGGCATGATCTGGCCCAACGTCGCGACCGCGTTCGGCGTGTTCCTGCTCAAAAGCTTCTTCGACGCTGCGCCCGACGCGCTGCGCGAAGCCGCCCGGATCGACGGCGCCGGCGAAGTCCGGACGTTCCTCAAGATCATGATCCCGATCGTGAAGCCGGGTATCGGCGCGCTGTTTATCCTGAACTTCGTGCAGGTGTGGAACGACTACCTTTGGCAGCTCGTCATCGGACAGGACAAGGAGATGAAAACGCTCATGGTCGGGATCGCGACCTTGATGCAGGACCTCAATCCCAACTTCGCATACAAGATGGCCGGCGCCACGGTCGCGGCGATTCCGATGCTGCTTATCTTCCTGTTGTTCCAACGGTACTTTACGCGCGGTCTCGCGGCCGGCGCCGTAAAGGAGTAGTCTCGCATGCCATATACCGAATCCGGCGCCCGGCAGGCCGGCGCGTCCATTGCGCACTGGGTCGCCTTTGACATCGGCGGGACGGACATCAAGTTCGCTGTCTTCGACGGGCGTGCGAACATCGTTTTCGCCCAATCGGCGGCGACGCCACAGGGCGAGGACGCAGGCCGCCGCATCCCGGGCGCAGCCTGCGATATACTGGCCGGATTGCTTGCGCGGTTCCCGAACGTCCGGGGCGTCGGCATCAGCACCGCAGGCGTCGTTGACCCCGACCGCGGCGAGATCGTCTATGCGGGGCCGACTATTCCCGCTTACCGCGGGGCGAATTGGAAGCGCGAGATCGAGGCGCGCTTCGGGCTGCCGGCCTTCGTCGCCAACGATGTGAACGCCGCGGCGAACGGAGAGCATTGGCGAGGCGCCGCGAGAGGCTGCGACCACTTCTTCTGCGTGACGCTCGGGACGGGCATCGGCGGCGCGCTGTTCGCGGACGGGAAGCTCTTGGCCGGAAGCTCGTACCGCGCCGGAGAGATCGGACACAGCCTGTACGACAAGAAAACCGGCACGACCTACGAGCGGCGGGCATCCATGTCGGCACTGCTGAAGCGTGCGGCGGCCGAAATTCCCGATTTAGCCGGCGGCGGCCGGGAGCTGTTCGGGCGGGCGCGGCGCGGCGACGCGGCATGCGAGCGGCTGATCGACGACTGGAGCGAAGAAGTCGCCAGAGGCCTGGCCGAGATCGCGCTGCTCGCCGATCCCGCGCTGATCGTCATCGGCGGCGCCGTTTCCGAACAAGGCGATTACTTGATCGACAAGCTGCGCGGCCATTTGCGTGCTTATTTGCCGGGCGGTTTTACGCAGACGGAGCTGAGAGCCGCGGAGCTGGGCAACCGTGCCGCTTTGTACGGCGCATTATTTCCCTATTTTAAGAAAAGCGAAGGTGAACTTCAGGATGAATAAAAATTGGATAAGCAAATTCGCGGGCGTCTATGTCGCCATGTATTCGGCCTATGACGAGCAAGGTAACGTCGATTCGGACCGCGTCCGCCGGCTTGCCCGGCATTATGTCGGTACTGGCGTCAAAGGCCTGTACGTCGGCGGCAGCTCCGGCGAAGGGATGCTGCAGACCGAAGCGGAACGCAGGCAGGTGCTCGAGGCGGTCATGGCGGAGGTCAAGGGCGAGCTGACCGTCATCGTTCACGTCGGGGCCAACGCGACGCGGGAGAGCGAGGCGTTGTGCCGGCATGCGGAGGAGGTCGGCGCCGATGCCGTATCCGCCGTGCCGTCGATCTATTACCGGCTGTCCGAGCGGGCGGTCGAGACGCATTGGCAGCGCATGATCGACAGCACGAACCTTCCTTTCATCATTTACAACATTCCGCAGACGACCGGGTTCAGCCTGACGCCTGCGCTGCTCGGCCGCATGGCGCGGCAGGAACGGGTCATCGGCGTCAAAATGTCGGGCGAGAGCACGTTCGAGCTGCAGCAGTTCAAAGCGACGGGCGGCGAAAACTTTCTCGTGTTCAACGGACCCGACGAGCAATATCTGGCCGGACGCATCATGGGCGCGGACGGCGGGATCGGCGGGACTTACGGCGTCATGCCCGAGCTTTTCGTCAAGCTCGACCGACTGTTCATGCAGGGTGAGCTGGCGGAGGCGCAGGCGCTTCAGTTCAAGATCAACGGCATCATCAAGCGCCTCCTGGGCTACCCGTCGCTGTACGGCGCCTGCAAGCATATGCTCGGCTTGCGCGGCGTAGAGACGGGTTCGCCCCGGATGCCGCTGCTGCCGATCGAGCCCGAGCATGCAGAATCGCTGGCGGCGTTGAACCGGGACATTCTCGATCTGATCGCAGCCGGCAAGTAAGCCATTATGGAAGGAGCGGTCGTCATGCTCGAACAAATTAAAGGCGGATTGGTCGTGTCGTGCCAGGCGCTGCCCCACGAGCGGCTGCACAGTCCAGACATCATGGCGAGGATGGCCGCGGCCGCGGCGGACGGCGGTGCGGTCGGCATCCGCGCCAACTCGAAGGCGGACATCGTCGAGATCAAGAAGACGGTGGCGCTGCCTGTGATCGGCATCGTGAAGCGGGACTATCCCGGCAGCGAAGTGTTCATCACCGCGACGGCCCGCGAGATCGACGAGCTGCTGGACAGCGGCTGCGAGATGATCGCCATGGACGCCACCGGGCGCGCCCGTCCGGACGGAGAAACGCTCGAAGCGCTCGTCGCTTACTGCAGACAGCGCGCCCCGGCCGTCCGGCTCATGGCGGATATATCGACGGCGGCGGAGGCGCTGCACGCGCAGACGCTCGGCTTCGATTGCGTCGGCACGACGCTGCACGGATATACGCCGTATACTTCGGCATCCAAGCTGTATGCGGACGACTTCCATTTTTTACGGGAGGTTCTGCAGACTGTGTCGATTCCCGTTATTGCAGAAGGCAATGTTCTGACGCCCGAGATGCTGAGGCGCTGCTTGGAACTGGGCGCTTCTTCGGTCGTCGTCGGAGGAGCCATCACCAGACCGATGGAGATTACGAGGCGATTCGTCGAAGCGATCCGAGCTTGAAGCCTGTCAAAAAAATGAAAAGCGGACTCGCAAGAAGCGCGAGTCCGCTTTTTTTTGCGATTTTAGAAAGTGTAAATTTTGGGGGGATGCATGGAAAGCCAGCGCGGTTATAACGTTCCGGCGCTTTTCGGATGTTTGGCTGGATCAAAAAAATGCATTTGTGCATCTATTTTGTACAAAAAGGTCGAAAACAGAAAAAGGTGTATATTTGCAGGCCTCGCGGCGAAAAAGACATCGGTGGCGATCCGCCGGGGCTAATCGGAACGGCTGCCCCACAACCGTGCAAGGAGCAGCTACCTCTCGGTTGTTCCCGTTCCTGTTCGAAGGGGATATCGTTCAAACGCGTAAAAGCGTACTATCTCCCGAGTCCGCCCCGCCGCCCGGTTCGTCGCCTTCAAGCGGCATTGAGCCGCGTTCTGTGGGCGCGTGTCCGTATACGTTGCGGTAGGCGCGGAAAAAGGAGGAATAATGGCCGAAGCCCGCACTTAAGGAAGCGGCGTTCGCGGTCTCGCCCTGCATCATGAGCTGCCTGGCAAGCGCGACGCGTTTATGAATGATATAGTTGCCGACGGTCGTGCCGGTCGCCCTGCGGAAAATTTTGTTCAGATGGTGCTTGCTGACGAAGAAGAGGGCGGAGAGCTCGTCCAGCGAGATATCTTCGGCAATATGGGCGTTCAGGTAACCGATTATGCGCTCGACGGTTTGCCTCGGCCGCTCCTCTTCTTCGGCGCGATGAACCGTCCGGCTCATATGAAGCAGCTGCGACAGCAGCGCGCCGAGCCGGACTCGCAGGGACAGATCCCGGATGTCAGCATGCATCCCCGCGCACGACATAAGCTGCTCGAAAAAATCCCGCATGCCGAACCGGTCGGCGTCCGTAAAATAAATGTCCTCCGGCGCGGCGGCTTCGTGGAACGGAGACAGCAGCAGCGAACGCTCCTCGGCCGGCAGGAAGGCCGGATCGAAGTGTACCGCATAGCGCTCGTAAGGGCGGTCGCTCTCGACCCTGACCCCATGGAACACATTCGACGAGATCAACAGCAGACTATGCGGGGCCGGCACGTATTCGACGCCTTCGACCAGATAGCTTGCCTCGCCTTCGACGAAATAAAAAAGCTCGTAAAAGTGGTGGCAGTGCAGCGCATAAGCTTCCGTTCTGCGGCGGTCCAGGCCATGGTGGAAATACACGGAATCGGTAAACAGCTGCGCGATATTTCCCATTCGTCTCACCTCGTCTTCCTGAACGTGACTTCAACACCGCTATATTCGCAATCTCAGTCGTGCTTTTCACAATGGATGCCGATCCTCGAATCACTATACTTAAAAGTAACACAAAACCCGTAGGGATGACGAGGAGGAAGTCGTAAACGATGAAGCTTGGCGCACAGCTGTACACCGTACGATCGTATCTTCAGACGGAGACGGACATCCGCAGATCGCTTGAGCGGATTGCAAAAATCGGGTATACGTCGATCCAGGTATCGGCGATGGGCAGCATCTCGCCCGAGACGCTGCGCAGCGTCTGCGACGAATTGGGCCTTACGATCGCGCTGACGCATGTAAGCGCTGACCGTCTGCTGAACGATACCGCGGCGCTCATCCGGGAGCATGATATTCTGGGTTGCAAATATATCGGTCTTGGCGCGCTTGCCGAGAAGTACCGCACGGCGGAATGGTATGAATATTTCGCAATTGACTTCCGCAAGGCCGCATCCGCGATCGCGGACGCAGGCAAGCTGTTCATGTATCACAACCATAACTTTGAATGGCAAAAAATCGGCGGCAAGCGGCTGATCGAACGGCTGATCGAGGACTTCTCGCCGCAGGAGATGGGGATCACGCTCGACACGTACTGGGTACAGGCGGCCGGCGCGGACGTCTGCGAGTGGATCGCGAAGCTTGCCGACCGCATTCGCTGCGTCCATCTCAAGGACATGGACGTTCGCGGCATGGAGCAGGTCATGGCGCCGGTAATGGCGGGCAACATGAACTTCCCGGCCATTTTGGAAGCGATCAGGCAGGCGGGCACGACCGAATATTTGCTGGTCGAGCAGGATACGTGCGAGGGCAGTCCGTTCGATTGCCTGGAGACGAGCTATCGCAATCTCGCAGCACTCGGATATCGCTGATATCAATTACCGACAGGGGAGCGTTCAAGATGAAGCAGCTGAAGCTTGGCATTATCGGCATGGGGAACATGGGGTCCTCGCATGCGAAAAAAATAGCGGAAGGCGCCATGCCTGACGTGCTGCTGGCCGCCGTGGCCGAGCGCGAACCCGACCGGCTCGATCAGGCTCGGGCGTATCTGCCTGCGCAGACCGCGCTTTTCGATTCGCCGGAGGCGCTCATGAACAGCGGCCTGTGCGAGGCCGTGTTGATCGCTACGCCGCATTACGAGCATCCGGCGCTCGCGATTAAGGCGTTCGAGCGCGGCTTGCACGTGCTGTGCGAGAAGCCGGCGGGCGTATATGCCAAGCAGGTGCGGGAGATGAACGAGCGAGCCGCGTCGAGCGGCGTCGTGTTCGCCATGATGTTCAACCAGCGGACGAATCCCGTGTACCAAAAAATGCACGAGCTGGTGAACGGCGGCGAGCTTGGCGCGATCAAGCGCGTCAATTGGATCATCACGGACTGGTACCGGACCCAGGTTTACTACGACTCGGGCAACTGGCGGGCGACCTGGGCCGGCGAAGGCGGCGGCGTGCTGCTTAACCAGTGTCCGCATAACCTGGACCTTCTCCAATGGATCTGCGGCATGCCGAGCCGCGTACGCGCCTTTTGCCACAACGGCAAATGGCATGACATCGAGGTCGAGGATGACGTAACCGCCTACTTAGAGTTCGAGAACGGCGCGACCGGCGTGTTCGTGACGAGCACGGCGGACTGTCCGGGGACGAACCGGCTCGAGATCACGCTCGAGTGGGGCAAGCTCGTCTGCGAAAACGACAAGCTCACGCTTTACAAGCTCGACCGCAACGAACGCGAGTTCTGCTACGACAAAACCGTCGGCGGCTTCGAGCGCCCCTCGTCGACGTTGTACGAGATATCCGCCGAAGGAGATAATCCGCAGCATCTCGGCGTCATCGCCGCCTTTGCGGGACGCATCCTTAACGGTACGCCGCTGACGGCGGACGGCGCGGAGGGCATTCGCAGCCTCGAGCTGTCCAACGCGATGCATCTGTCCAGCTGGCTTGAACGCACGGTCGATATGCCGCCGGACGAGGACTTGTTCCTCGCGGAGCTTAACAAGCGCGCGGCCGCATCGCGGCATAAGACGGGGACCGGAGCGGTCTTCAGCACGGAAGGGAGCTACGGATCGTGAGCGAAACGCAAAAAAAAGACGGCATGAACTATGCGCCCAAGGGCAAGCCGAGTCCCGTGGTCTCGCCGGGCGAGTTCGCGTTCGCGGCTGTGGCGCTCGACCACGGCCATATTTACGGCATGGCGAACGGCTTAACGGAAGCCGGCGCTACGCTTAAGTGGGTGTACGACCGCGATCGCGAGAAGGCCGAGCGCTTCGCGAAGTCGTTCCCGGGCGTCAGGATCGCGGCAAGCGAGGCCGAGATTCTGGACGATCCGGAGGTCCGGCTTGTCGCGGCAGCGGCGGTGCCTTCCGAGCGTTGCGCGCTCGGCCTGCGCGTCATGGATGCCGGCAAGGACTATTTCACGGACAAGACGCCGTTCACGACGCTCGGGCAGCTTGCGTCCGCGCGGAAAAAGGCGGCGGAGACCGGACGCAAGTACATGGTTTATTACAGCGAACGAATCCATTCGGAAGCGGGCGTCTATGCGGGGCAGCTCGTGCGGGACGGCGCGATCGGACGCGTGCTTCAGGTAATCGGGCTCGGTCCGCATCGGTTGAACGCGCCTACGCGTCCGGAATGGTTTTTCCGGAAGGAAAAGTACGGCGGTATCCTATGCGACATCGGCAGCCATCAGATCGAGCAATTTCTTTATTATACCGGCAACGCCGATGCGAAGGTGCTGAATAGCAAAGTATCGAACTACGCGACTCCCGATTATCCCGAGCTGGAGGATTTCGGGGACGCGACGCTTGTTGGAGACAATGGAGCCACGCAGTATTTCCGCGTCGACTGGCTGACGCCGGACGGTCTTGGCACATGGGGGGACGGCCGTACGACGATTCTCGGCACGGAAGGCTACATCGAGCTGCGCAAGTACGTCGATATCGCGCGCGATCCGTCAGGCGACCATGTGTACCTGGTCAACCGGGACGGGGAATTCCACGAAGCGGTAGGCGGCAAGGTCGGCTTCCCGTTTTTCGGAGAGCTGATCTTGGATTGCATCCATCGCACCGAGAACGCGATGACGCAGGCGCACGCCTTCAAGGCGGCAGAGCTCTGCCTGGTCGCGCAGGACCAAGCGATTCGCGTCTGATCGCGCCTTTCAAGACCGTTCTCACCGGCCGCCGTAGCCGGCGTAAGACGCAAAACGCTCGTTCCGAGGATGGGATTCCCGGAACGAGCGTTTTGCGTTGAGAAGTGCTAGGTGAGATCCCTTGCGCCCGAGCGGCGGTGGGGATGGTGCAAAAAGTGCTGAATGAGACTACTTGCGCCCGAGTGACGGGGAGGACTGTGCGGAAGTTGCTGGATGAGACTACTTGCGCCAGAGTGGCGGCGCGGATAGCGCGGAAGTTGCTGAATGAGACTACTTGAGCGCAAGTGGCAGCGCGGATGGTGCGGAAGTGCTGAATGAGACTTCTTGCGCCCGAGTGGCGGTGCGGATCGGTCCGCCCCGTCGCCGGGAAACGGACCGCTTTTTTCCTGATTCAGGCGGCCATTCGTGGATAGATAAGCGCGCATCGGCATGCCGATTGAAGTTTTCGGATTTTGGCGGATCGAAAGACCTGCGTTTGTACATGTATTTTCTGGCGACCTGCGACACTTGATGAAATACCTGCAAATGTGCAGGTAAATTCAAAACACAAGCCGGAAATCGGGCTGATGGAGAAAAATACCTGCGCTTTTGCATCTTTTTTGATCGAGAGGGGCGATTTCGGCGAAAATAGGTGTATATTTGCAGGCATTGAGGCGCAAGAACGACACAGGCGACGATACACGGGCGCATCGGAACGGCTGTCGGATGAAACATGGTAGGCGTTCTACGCGACTCAAGTCTCGGATATCCGCCAAACCTAAAAGGACCGTCAGGGTGGTCTGTCCCTGACGGTTTTCTTGTGCGCTGTAAACCTTGTCAGACGACCATAAATCCTGGCGGCAAGCAGCCCGTTCGACGAATCATTTTTACCTGTTCGGGCTTCAGGCAATAGCTAGAGATGATCAGCGAACCCGGTCCGTGTCCGCCGAACAAGCACTTCAGATCCGGGATATTCGTCGTGCCGCGATAGATACGGAATTTCCCCTGGAAGTTGGACCGGCTGAAGAGAACGAGCGTTGCTTCCCGGCTCGGCGAGAAGAAGCGAAGGCTGCCGAGGTGACTGTAAAGGCGTCTCAAATCTCGAAGCGCCCGGTTGCCCCGCCATACGTAACGGCAGCCCTTGTAGTTTTTCTGGCTGAACAAGGAAAGCCTCGGGTAGACCTGCGATATCGTTGCGCGCATTGGCGTATCCACCTCCTTCCCTCTCAATAGGATATGGCGGCAACGGACAGGCCGATTGGGGAAGAGTAGCGCGCCATACGCCTCTTTTCGCCGATTTAAGCTTGACAGCGGGCACTAAATCAAACTAATATTACCTCCAAACACGGAATAAGAAGGAGGGAATTGAATTGAACATCGAAAATATCGAAGCCTTCGTGCACGTTCTTCATTACGGCAGCTTCAATAAAGCCGCGGAAGCGCTTTTTCTGTCCCAGCCCTCTGTCACGGCGCGGATTCAATCGCTCGAGCGCGAGCTGGACTGCCAGCTGTTCGATCGCGTGGGCAAACAAGTGCTGCTGACGAACAAAGGCAAGCTGTTCAGGCCCTATGCCGAGCAGCTGCTCGATACGTATCGCAAGGGCAAGCAGCAGGTTCGGCAGACGCAAGCCGCCAAGGAAGAGGTGCGGATCGGTTGTACCGTCTCAGCCGCCCAATATTTGCTGCCGCTCATTCTCCCGGCGTTCAGAAGAAAGCACCCAGCGCTGCGACTTAAGCTGACGACTGGGACTTCCGAGGAGATCGGCGCGCGCGTCCTCTCCAAGGAGCTTGACATCGGCTTCGTCCGCAAATTCAATCATCCCGGCCTGAATTCCGCCGTCCTGTACGAGGATCCGATTCGGCTGTACGTTCATCGCGAGCACGCGCTGGCGGCCAACCCGCAGCCACACATCGAGGACCTGTCGCGGGAGCCGCTCCTCTTTTTCGAGTGCGGCGCGCTCGATTGGCTTCGCATTCACCGCGTATTCGAGAGCCAGGGCTTACTGCCCAATCTTATCTTGCAGACGGACAACGCCGAGACGGCCAAGCGTCTGCTGCTGCAGCAGGAAGGCATCTGCTTCCTGCCGGGCATGAGCGTCCGCCGCGAAGAGCGCGAAGGAACGCTCGTTCCGATCGGCTTTCAGGAGACTGCGGGCATCGGTCTGATGACGAGTCTAATTAACGGACAAGGGGAAAACGAGGCGTTCGCGCGCTCTTTAAAAGAGATTGCGGCACAGGTGTTGTCGGGTGCGGATTCCGCTTATCGGATAGTGTGATTTACTTATAGAACTTATCTATTAGAAACCGTATTGACGCGCTTTCGCCAAGCGTGTAGATTATTGAACATATAATCCTTACTAAACGGGTAAGAATTATAAACTATTAATAAATGGACGAATCGACCTGACATCCGGAGATCGTCGCGGCATGCTGCATAACACGAGAAAAGGGTGGAGGATTTTATATGAGAAACAGATTGTGGACGGGCGCGGCAAGCTTGGTACTTACGGCAACGGTAGCGGTGACGGCGGGCTGCGGCAACAAAAACGACAATGGCGCGGCAGCCGCGACAAACGGCGCTGCGGCAACCGCAAAAGCAACGGCGTCTGCATCGGCGCCGGCTTCCGGATCGTCTTCGGCCAGCACGGCACCGGACGGCAAGGTCAAAAAGATCGTCGTCGGCACGGGCACGCAGTTCCCGAAGGTGGCGTTCCTGGACGACAAAGGGAAGCTCACTGGATTCGACGTCGAGCTCGTGAAGAAGATCGACGAACGTCTGCCGGGTTATGAGTTCGATCTTCAGACGATGGACTTCAGCAACCTGCTGCTGAGCCTTGAAACGAAAAAGATTGACTTCGTCGCCCACGAAATGGAAAAAAATCCGGAGCGCGAAGCAAAGTATCTGTTTAATAAAGAGGCGTACGCGCACTGGCGCAACAAGATTATCGTCGCCAAAGACAACGATTCGATCAAATCGCTCGACGATCTCGTAGGCAAAAAGGTGCTTACGGGCGCGACGAGCGCCGAGGCGCAGATTCTCGAAAACTATAATAAAGACCACGACAAGAAAATCAACATCGTCTATCAGAGCGGAGCGGCGAACGATACGGTCAGCCAAGTCGCGACCGGCCGCGTGGACGCCATCATCGGCGCGGACTTCACGCTCTCCCTCATCGACCCCGAGAGCAAGCTGAAGACGGTCGGCGACGATCTTAGCGAAGCCGACATCCTGTTCGTCTTCCGCAAGGACGATCCGGAATCGCAGCAGCTCGCCGACGATATCGACACCGCGATCAAGGAACTTAAGGCGGACGGCACGCTCGGCAGTCTCAGCAAAGAATGGCTCGGTCAGGACTTCACGGCCAACATCTCCAAATAGCGTCGGAAAGGGTGAAAGCCGATGGGTGCATCTGTCGATGTCTCCTACGTATTCGAGTATTTTGTCCGGCTGCTGCCTTCCGTGGGGATCACGCTGAAGATCGTGGTTTTCTCGTTCTTGATCGGTTCGGCGGTCGGCATGCTCGTCGCCCTTCCCCGTCTATACCGGATCCCCGTGCTGCAGCGGCTGTCCCAGGTATACGTGTCCTTTTTCCGGGGCACGCCGCTGCTCATCCAGCTGTTTCTGATCTATTACGGTCTGCCAGAGCTATTAAAGCTAGTCCATGTCGACGTCTCCCGCACGCCGGTGCTCGTTTTCGTCATCACCGCCTACGCCCTGCATAGCGGCGCCTTCATCTCGGAGGCGATCCGGGCGGCCGTTGGCGCCGTGGACCGCGGCCAGGTCGAAGCGGGCTACGCGATCGGCATGACCGGCTTTCAGGCATTCCGCCGCGTCGTGCTGCCGCAGGCCATTGCCGTGGCGATGCCCGTGCTCGGCAATCTGGCCATCGCCAACCTGAAGGATACGTCGCTCGCGTTTTCCCTCGGCATTATGGAACTGACGGGCAAGGCGCAGACGCTGCCGACGATGACCCAGCGCTTTTTCGAATCGTATCTGGCGCTTGCGCTCCTGTACTTTATTCTGAGCTTTGTCCTTGAGAAGCTGCTCTATCGGCTGGAACGGCGGCTGCTCCGGCATGAGGCGACGGACGGAACGTCCAAGTCCAGGGCGCGGAACCGGCGCCGCGTGAAAGGAAACGACGCAAACGGCAGGCTGAATCTGACCGAAGAGGGGGCGCTGCGATGAAGCTCGATCCGGCATTTATCTGGGAAGCCTTTATCAAGCTGCTGGCCGCGATCCCGACGACGCTCGAGATTACTGCCGTTTCGGTCGGATTCGGCTTTATCATCGGCATCGTCACCGCGCTGGCCCGCATTTACCGGATTCCCGTTCTTCGCGAGATCTCGTCGGCTTACGTGACTTTTGTCCGCGGTACGCCGATGCTGACCCACCTGCTCATGGTCATGTTCGGCCTGCCCATTGCGATCGACGCCCTGTCAGGCGCGCTCGGGCTCTCCTTCAGCTCCGTTCAAATCCCGATGATCGGCTTTGCGTACGTCGCATTCTCGATTACGGCCGGCGCTTATATGTCGGAGGTCGTCCGTTCGGGCCTGCTCGCCGTCAACCGCGGTCAGCTCGAAGCGGCGTATGCCGTCGGCATGACGACCTGGCAGGCGCTTCGCCGGATTGTGTTCCCTCAGGCGTTCGCCGCCGCGCTGCCGAATCTGTCGAGCTCGGTGATCGGGATGCTGCACGGCTCGACGCTCGCCTTCACCGCGTCGGTCGTCGAGATCAACGCCAAGGCGCAGATCGTCGCGTCGACCAACTGGAAGTTTTTCGAATCGTATATCGCCGCTGCGTTGATCTTCTGGGGGCTCACGATCGTCATCGAACGACTGACGGCGCTGCTGGAAAAACGGGTAGGCCGTTATGACAGAGGAGGGGTCGCATGATCGCCTTGAAGCAAATCCGCAAGTCGTTCGGCCGTCAAGAGGTGCTTAAGGGCATCGATCTCGAGGTCGAAAAAGGCGAGGTAGTCGCCATCCTGGGTCCGAGCGGCTCCGGCAAAACGACGCTGCTGCGCTGCATTAACTATCTGGAGCGCCCGGGCAGCGGCCGCATTCAGATCGGCGAGGTCGCGGTCGACTGCGGCCATCCGTCCAAAAAAGAAATTCACCGCCTGCGGGGTCGCTCCGCCATGGTGTTTCAGCAATATCATCTGTTCCGCCACAAGACGGCGCTGCAGAACGTCATGGAAGGACTCGTCGTCGTGCAAAACGTGCCGAAGGAAGAGGCTAGGAAGCGAAGCGTCGAGCTGCTTGAGAAGGTCGGACTCGGCGCCAAGCTGGACGCTTATCCGAGCCAGCTGTCCGGCGGACAGCAGCAGCGTGTCGGCATCGCCAGGGCGCTCGCGCTCAATCCTGACGTCATTCTGTTCGACGAGCCGACGTCCGCGCTCGACCCCGAGCTGGTCGGCGAAGTGCTCGCCGTCATCCGCAAGATCGCCCGGGAAGGCATCACGATGATCATCGTCACGCACGAGATGGCGTTCGCGCAGGAGGTGGCGAGCCGCATCGTGTTCATGGACGAGGGCGCCGTTATCGAGGAGGGCGAGGCTTCCGAATTTTTCAGATCGCCGCGGGAGGAGCGCACGAAGCAATTTCTGCGCCGCATGACGCCCGAGGCCGTTTATAACATCTAATCCGAACGGAGCTGGGACCTATGGCCTTATCCCTTGGCATTTTGGACCAAAGCATTGTTTTCCCGGGACGCACGCCCGCCGAGGCGCTGCAGGGCACGATCCGGCTGGCGCAGCTCGCCGAGGAGCTCGGCTACGACCGGTTCTGGGTCGCCGAGCATCACGATTCGCCCACGGTGGCGGGCTCGTCGCCGGAAGTGTTGATCTCCCATTTGCTCGCCCGTACCTCGAGCATCCGCGTCGGCTCCGGCGGCGTCATGCTGCAGCATTACAGCCCTTACAAGGTTGCCGAGAACTTCAACGTGCTTGCGACGCTGGCGCCGGGCCGGGTAGAGCTGGGCATCGGCCGCGCGCCTGGCGGTCTTCCGCGGTCGACCCGCGCGCTGCAAGGGGAAGCAGGCCAAGCAGCGGATCTGGCGAATAAGCTTGGCGAGCTGGAGCAGTACTTGAGCGGTCCCGCGGGCGAAGCCCATCCGCTCGCGGGCGTCCAGGCGAACCCGCTGCCCGCTGCGCCGGCGGCGATCCATCTGCTCGGCACGAGCGTATCGAGCGCCGAGCTGGCAGCGAAACGAGGATATCCGTACGCGTTCGCGCTGTTCATCAACAACGACCCGGATACGGCCGAGCGCGCCTTCGAGACCTACCGCGCGAGCTTCGACTATAGCACGGGCCGTCAGCCCAGAGCGATTCTTGCCTTGTCGGTCATCGCTTCCGATACGGAAGCAGAAGCCGCGGAGCTGGCCGGCGAATTCAAGAACGTGCGCGTCACGCTGGCGAGCGGCAAAACCGTCAACGTCGGCACGCTCGAGCAGGCCGAGGAGTTCGCGCGTCAGGCCGGCGAGACGTTTACCGCGGAGGTGCGCGACGCGGACATTACCCGCGGCACCAAAGAGCAGGTGCGCGAGCGTCTGCTGGAGCTGGCCGGAATTTATGGCGTCAGCGAGCTGCTGTTTACGACGATTCTGGCGGATTTCGAGAAGCGCGAGCGTTCGATTCGTTTGATCAAGGAAGCGTTCGAGGAGCTGCCGGTCGGCGTCGACTGAATAACCGACTGATAGAAAGATAGCGAAAGGCGGTTGCCGGTTAGCGAATGACCGCACGACCGAAGGAGGGACATGAGATGCGTCTGAAGGCAGATGAGCCGCTCGAACGGCAATTGATCGATATCCGGCGCCGGCTGCACGCCAATCCGGAGCTGTCCGGCGAAGAATACGAGACGACCGCGGCGATCCGCGAATGGCTCGGGCGGGAAGGCGTCCGGATCGCGGATTATCCGCTCAAGACCGGTCTCGTCGCCGAGATCGGCGGTCTGCGGGAAGGCCCGATCGTCGCGCTGCGCGCGGACATCGACGCGCTGCCGATCCAGGAGGAGACGGGACTGCCGTTCGCCTCGCAGCGGCCGGGCGTCATGCACGCATGCGGTCACGATTTTCACACGGCGGCGCTGATCGGCGCGGCGGTGCTGCTGAAGCGCCGTGAAGCCGAGCTGCCAGGCACGGTGAGGCTGCTGTTCCAGCCGGCGGAGGAAAAGGCGAAGGGCGCGGCCCAGGTGATCGCAAGCGGTGCGCTGGCGGGCGTCGCCGCGGTGTTCGGCCTGCACAACAAGCCGGATCTGCCTGTCGGTACCGTCGGCATCCGGTCCGGTCCGATCATGGCGGCCGCGGACGGCTTCGCGGTCGAGGTCGACGGGAGAGGTACGCACGCAGCGGTGCCGGAGGCTGGACTCGATCCGCTCGTCACGGCCGCGCATATGCTGACGGCGCTGCAGAGCATCGTCAGCCGCAACGTCAGCTCGCTCGACAGCGCGGTCGTCAGCGTCACTCGGCTCAGCGCAGGCACCTCTTGGAACGTCATTCCGGAAAAGGCGATCTTCGACGGGACGATCCGTACCTTCGACGAAGACGTACGCGCCGAGGTGCAACGGCGCTTCGAGCAGGTGGTGGACGGCGTGGCGGCCGCCTTCGGCACGACGGCGCGTACGCGCTGGACGGGCGGGCCGCCGCCGGTCGTCAACGACGCGCGCTGGGCGCGTTCGGCTGCGAAGGCCGCCGAACGGGCGGGACTTACGGTTCTGGAGCCGAAGCCTTCGCCGGCTGGCGAGGACTTCGCGCTATATCTGAAGGAAGCGCCGGGCGCCTTCGTCTTTTTGGGCACGAGCGGTGCGCGCGAGTGGCATCATCCTGCTTTTGACGTCGACGAATCCGCGCTTCCTCTTGCCGCCGCTTATCTGGCATCCGCTGCCATCGAGGCGCTGGCGGAATTGTCGGCCGAGAAGGCGGCCGACAGCCAGCCGGATGATGCACCTGCCGAAGCTGGTACGCGAGCATGAGCGGCGCGAGCGTGTATGACGTTATTGTCGTCGGCGCCGGATCGATGGGGATGAGCGCAGGTTATCATTTGGCCGCCCGCGGGCTGAAGACGCTACTGATCGATGCGTTCGACCCGCCTCACACGGGCGGAAGCCATCATGGAGAACCCAGGCTGATCCGCCATGTCTACCACGGCGGCGCGCACTATGTCAGGCTCGCGCTTCGGTCCGATGCGCTCTGGCGAGAGCTGGAGGGACGGACGGGGGAGCGGCTGCTTGAACGGTCCGGCGTGCTTAACGTGAGCGACCCGGGCGCCTACGCGTACGACGGCCGGTTCGCCGATGCCGATCGCGAAGGCGTTCGCTACGAATCGCTGGACGCTGCCGAGATCGAGCGGAGATGGCCGGGATGGACCGTGCCCGGACACTATCGCGGACTGTATGAGCCGGACGCGGGTTATCTGTACAGCGAGCGCTGCGTCGCCGCGTATCGGCGCGAAGCGCTGGCGGCCGGCGCGGAGCTGTTGACGGATACGGCCGTCCTCGGAATTGAGAAACGGCGCGGCGGCGGTCTTGCGGTGAAAACGAGCCGCGGGGAATTCGCGGCCGGCAAGGTCGTCGTCAGCGCCGGCGCCTGGTTCAAATCGCTGGAACCGAGCGTAAAGCTGCCGATCCGGGCGGTACGGAAGGTCGTCGGCTGGTTCGAGGCCGACGAGCGGCTCTACCGCGCGGGTCATCTGCCGGGCTTCACGTTCGGCGGACCGGAAGGCGGCTACTACGGGTTCCCGAGCATCGGCGGCGCCGGCGTCAAGATCGGCCGGCACGACGGAGGCCGTCCCTGGCAGCCGGGCGAGCGGTTTGAGCCTTTCGGTACGTTTCCGGAGGACGAAGCCGATCTGCGGGCGGCGCTCCGCGAATTTCTCCCCGGAGCCGAAGGCCGCCTGCTGCACGGCGCGGCATGCAAATACGAGCTTTCCCCGGACGACCAGTTCATCATAGACGCGCATCCGGAGCTTCCGGGCGTGCTGCTCGCCGGCGGTTTCTCCGGTCACGGCTTCAAGTTCGCCAGCGCGATCGGCGAGGCGCTGGCCGAATGGACGCAATCAGACATTCCCCCGCAAGACCTTCTGCCGTTCTCGCTCTCCCGTTTCCCGTCGACAACCGCAGCTTCAACCCCATAAGGAGGTCGTTTACGAATGAGCAATCATAACGCCGATATCGACGCGTTTTCTAATACTTACGATTGGCTGACGGACGCCGTCCGCGGATTGGACGTATCCGCGCTAACCTGGAAGCCGGGTCCGGGCAAATGGAGCGCCACCGAGGTGCTCGTCCATCTGGCCGACCATCTGATCGTCGTTTCCTTCCGCATTCGCGAGATCCTGTCCGGCTCGCAAGTTCGCCTGCCCGCATTCAACCAGGACCCTTGGGTCGAAGGCCAATACGGCAACGAGGCGGAGGCGTCCGACGTGCTCGAGGGCTTCCGCTCGCTCGTCGCCTACAACGCGCGCTTGCTGCATCGGCTGTCCCCGGCGGATTGGGAGAAAGAAGCGATCAACGCCAAGGGAGACCGGGTGACGCTTGCGGACGTCGTGCGCGGTTTCGCGGCGCATGCGAAGCATCACCTCGGCCAGCTCGACAGAATCAAGGCGGCAGAGGCCGCGGCGCTAGGGCGAGAGCCGTCGGCTTCCGCACGCGAGGGGGCTTAACCATGGCGCAGGCGCACATTCAAGTCCGCGATGCCGAAGACCGCGACCGCGAAGCGATCCTGGAGGTGCTGCTCGCGGCTTACGGACAATACGAGGCAACCATGCCGGAGGAACGTTGGATCGAATACAAAAACAATATCGCAGCATCGGTCGACGCTCCCGGACCGTTCGCCCGCCTGGTGGCAGAGCGGGAAGGCAGGCTCGTCGGCAGCGCCGTGCTGTTCGACTCCTCGATCGTCGCGTACGGACGCGATATCGGCATCGAGTCCCCGATTATCCGCCTGATCGCCGTCAGCCCCGAAGCCCGCGGCCAAGGCGTCGCCACCGCGCTGCTTCGCGAGTCCGCGCTTCGCGCGAAGGCGCACGGCGGCGAGACGCTCCACCTCCACACCTCCGATCTCATGGCTTCCGCCGTTCGCCTGTACGAACGCCTCGGCTTTGAGCGCGCCTACGACAAGGACCTTTATAACGGCGACATTCTCGTCAAGAGCTACCGGCTCTGTCTGAACGACGCTGCGCTGCTGAAGATTTGATTTCATTTCCCCATATTAAAGGAGGCAATACGATGAGCGAACGCAAAAAGCTGAAGTTCGGCGCACTGATCCACGGCGTAGGAGGCAACATCTCGGCATGGAGACATCCGGAGATCCCGTCCGACGCGAGCGTCAGCCTTCCATTCTATGTGCAGGCCGCGCAAAAGGCGGAAGAAGGACTCTTCGACCTCGTCTTTATCGCGGACGGTCTTTATATTAACGAAAAGTCCATTCCGCACTTCCTCAATCGCTTCGAGCCGATCACCATCCTGTCCGCGCTCGCGGCCGTCACCAAGAAGATCGGGCTCGTCGGAACGCTGTCCTCCTCATATAGCGAACCGTTCACGGTGGCGCGCCAGTTCGGCTCGCTCGACCAGATCAGCAGCGGCCGCGCCGGCTGGAACGTCGTAACCTCGCCGCTCGAAGGCTCCGCGCGCAACTACGGGAAGACGGAGCATCCGACCCATGACGAGCGCTACGAGATCGCTGAAGAGTACTTGGCGGTAACGAAGGGCCTCTGGGATTCGTGGGAAGACGACGCGTTCGTGCGCGATAAGGCGTCAGGCGTTTTCTTCGATCCCTCCAAATTGCACAAGCTGAATCATAAGGGCAAGCATTTTTCCGTCGAAGGTCCGCTGAACGTCGCCCGTTCCAAGCAGGGTCAGCCGGTCATCTTCCAGGCAGGCTCTTCGGAGAGCGGCAAAAACCTGGCGGCCAAAGAAGCGGACGCCGTCTTCACCGGCCAGGAAAATCTGCAGGAGGCGAAGGCATTCTACAAGGATGTCAAGGACCGGGCGGTCGCCTTCGGCCGTTCGCGCGACGACATCGCCATTCTGCCGGGCATCGGGCCGATCATCGGCCGCACGCAGGAGGAAGCGGAGCGCAAGTACGAGGAAATTGCGAGTCTGGTATCGATCGAAAAAGCGCTGGATTACCTCGGCCGGTTTTTCGAGCATCACGACTTCTCCCAGTATCCGCTCGACGAGCCGTTCCCCGACATCGGGGACCTCGGCAGCAACAGCTTCCGAAGCGGCACGGACAAGATCAAGAAGGACGCGCGCGAGCAGGGGCTCACGCTTCGCCAAGTGGCGCTCCGCGCGGCGACGCCTCGCGGACAGTTCATCGGCACGCCGGAGCAGATCGCGGATCAGCTCGAGCAGTGGCATAAGGAAGAGGCGGCAGACGGCTTCATCATTCACTCGACGTTGCCGAGCGGCCTGAACGACTTCGTCGAGCTTGTCGTACCGCTGCTGCAGGAACGTGGTATCTACCGCACGGAATACGAAGCCGACACGCTTCGCGGCAATCTCGGCGTGCCGATTCCGGCTAACCGGCATACGGTGGCGAAGGATTCGGTAGAGGTGTAAGGTTTGTTTTGAAGAGATAAAAGGGATGAATCGGCGCGAAGGATCGCGCTGGTTTATCCCTTTTTTGATTATCGAAGCATACCATTGGCGGCGAATCGTGGATAGGGTAGGCGTGCTTTTCAACGTGAAGCCGCTTTTCAGGATGTTTGGCCGAGCGTAAACCTGCCCCAATGCGCTTATCGGCAGCATCTTGAGCGGCTCGGAGCCGGCGTTATTGCTTCTATGCGCTTAACTGGTAAAGAGTTACACGGTTTTTCCGTGCAACGCTATTCCCCGGCTGCGTTTTCAATAAAAAAAGCCCGAGAGCCTAAGCTCCTGGGCTATTCCGCGTTGAACATTATAGCCTTATTGCAACAAGGTAAATGCGGAAAAGCAAAATATGGCCTTCTGTGCGAATGACTATGCAATATTTTTTAACGCGCATAAGCTATTAGCGAAATAAACAACTACGTTGGAGGTGTGCTGTATGGGTTGTGAAGTTGGTGGAGCAGGCGGAGGCGCAGCTTTCGCGCTTGTCCTCTTCGTATTGCTGGTCATTATCTTAGCCGCAGGATCTAAGGTTTGTTAATTAGTAATACTACCGTCATATTCCCACTTCATCAACCTTTTGCCCATATTCTTTAAATTTGTTCCGTTACCTTAAATTAACTTGTAAACCCCCGCCTATCCAACAATAGGTGGGGGTTTGTTGTTATTGCTCTTTCTGACTACTCGCCCTACGTAAGAAGTTCGCCAGACGGTTGGCTTCTGCCTTACGTTTCGTGACTCCCTTGGCCGCTGCTGCAGTATAGGCTAACAAGCTGCGAGCGAAAAGAGACGCCGACGGAGACTACATCATTTTTCATATAGCCGGCGGTACCGATGAAGCGAGCCGCGCGGCCCGACGGCCGACGATGTCGGCCTGGACGATCGCTTCTGCCAGCAGGCGCTCGCTGACCGGGAACGCCAAGCCTTCGGCAGTATCGGCATCGAACGGGACGTAAGCGGCGATTCGCGCGGCGATATCGGAGGGAGCGCCGGCGAAGCCGAGCTCCGCGAGCGTGACCGGCAGTCCTAACTGCAGATAAAAGCCCGCCCAATAGGCGGCTTCCTCGAATTGCCCTTCCAGCGCGAGCTGCGCAAGCAGGCCGAACGCGACCTTTTCCCCATGCAGCGTGCCCTTCGTCTCGTGAAACCAGGTAAGCGCGTCGTGGATCGCATGGGCGAAGGCCGCGCGCTTGCCGTCGCCGTCGATGCTGCCGACGAGACCCGCCAGCAGAAAAATCGCGTCGATGACGTCGGGAAACGCCGGATGCGTCTTGTCCTTCTCGGCTTCTCGGTATACGGCGACCGCCTCGCGCTTCAAAATCTCGAGCGCAAGCAGCGACGTATGCCAGCCGATCCGGCCGTCCAGGCGGCCGTACTTCCCATAGGAGACGTTGATGCGCGTCTCGTACCACAACACCACGCTGTCGGCGATGCCTGCCGACAAATACCGAAGAGGCGCGGCCGCGAGCAGGTCGGCATCGGCCAGCACAAGCGCGGGAGAGCCGGTCAGCGGCCGATGGCTGACGACGCTGCCCGCGTCATCGTATAGCACGGTTAGCGCCGACCATGCCGCGCAAGTGGCGGGGACGGTCGGTACTGTCACGACGGGCAGGCCAAGCCGTTGTGCGACGGCCTTGCTCA
This sequence comes from Cohnella sp. GCM10012308, assembly GCF_042649185.1. NCBI lineage: Bacteria > Bacillati > Bacillota > Bacilli > Caryophanales > Paenibacillaceae > Cohnella > Cohnella sp. GCM10012308. The sequence continues at coordinate 113,579 of NZ_JBHRYU010000009.1, read as the reverse complement.
AGTCCAGCGCGCTGCCGCCGCCTGCGCCGACGACGAGCTCGGCGCCGAAGGCGGCCGCTTTATCCGCATATACGTTGATTTTCTGCGCGGTGCAGTATCCGTCGAACGGATAATAAGCGAACGCTATGCCGTCGTCGTAGAATCGTCCGAGCAGCTTCTCCGATACGCTGCTCCATGCCGTATGCCCGGCGATCACGACCGCCTTTTGACCGGAATAAGGCGCCCAAGGAGCTTCATCTCCCAACGCGCCGGGCCGATTCCAATATTGAGCGGGCGTCTTGATCTGAATCATCCGACATTCCTCCTTCTTCTATTAAAAAAGGGACCGGCGTATCCGCGAGCCAAGCGCATCGCGGATACGTCCGATCCCCGGTAATCCGGTAGACGGCATATATCAAAGTAAAATTATTGAAATAATTGGTTATATTTCGAGTATAGGTGGAACTCGCAGCAGTGTCAACCGCGCCGCTCATAGATATTTCCGATCGATGCCGCTTGATTGTTATAATAAGGTTAACGAGGATAAGGGAAGTGACGGAATGATACGGGACGCGTTCCTGCTTTTGCGCAAGCTCGGCATTGATCTGCAATCGGTCAAAACGGCGTTGGCGTGCGGGTTGTCGTGGTTGCTGGCTGAAGCCGTCACGCCCCATTCTTATCCGTACTTCGCGCCGATCGCAGCCATTCTAACGCTTCAGGTGACGGTTGCCGATTCGATCCAGAAGGGCATGTACCGCATCGTCGGAATCGTCGTCGGCATCGGGATCAGCCTGCTGGCCGGTCAATGGCTGAGCGTGAACGCATGGACGATCGCCTTGGTCATCCTGGCAGGGCTGGCAGTGTCGAACGCGCTGCGCCTGAATGCGCAGATCGGCGCGCAGATCGGCGTTTCGGCGCTGCTTGTGCTGGCTTTCGGCAATACGAACGGTTATGCGGCCTACAGGATACTGGAGACGCTGCTTGGCTCGGGCGTAGCGGTCGCCGTCAATCTCGCGCTCGTGCCGCGCGACACGACGCAAGAAGCGCTGTATGCGGCATCGGGCCTCGGTAAAAGAATCGCCTCCGTGCTGCGGCATTACGACGAAGCGGTGCGCGGGAATCGCCGCCCGGCACAGGCGCTCGAGGAAGCACGCGGACTGCTGCAGCTTATCCAGAGAGGCAATGAAGCGACGGCGCTCGCCCGGCAGAGCCTAAAGTTCGTGCCGCTCGGACGCATGCGCCGCGAGCGCGTGGAGCGCGTCTCGGCCGCGATGGAGCGGCTGGAGCATCTGTCCGTACAAGCGCGGGGCATTGCCCGCAGCCTGATCGAGCTGGACGAAGCCGGGCTGCAGGTTCCGGGGCTCGTTCCGGCGCTTGCCGCGGCCGCGGATTGCGTGGACCGCTTCGCGGATACGGTGACCGATCCATCGCCGGAAGCGCACGACAGACTGCGGGAAGCTGCCGATCGCGCGCGTCAAGTGCAGATCGAGAGCTTCGGTCGGAGTATGGCCGGCGCGGATCTGGAGCGGCTCAAGCTGCTCGGGAGCGTATATGCGGATCTCGGCCGCATGCTGACCGAGGTCGTCAGGGCGGAGAAAAGTGGGAACGCTTGACGAATTTAACTGTAACCATTATAATGACAGTATAGCCGGAGCCGATAAGAGCCCTTAGGCTGATACTTTAGAACAGGCGGTGATTTGCATGCGATTTGAAATGGGAGAATGGGTGGCCGGCAGAACGGGTCAAGGTGAACTGATACAAGGCTTCGTCAATTCGATTCTGTCGGTGCAAGGCGCCGCAGGCATATACGTCACCGCTTCGGATCGCGTCGAGGCGATCGGCACGGAGATCGCGGTGCCTGTCGGCAAGCTGCGGCCGCTGCCGCAGACGACCAAGTACAATGAGGAGCAGCTTCGCAACCTGATCGACGTATCGCTCGCGATTCGCGATACGGCATGGTTCGGCGAGCTGACGAGCGAGCTCGCGGGCCTGCAGTCCGCGGCAGGGGAGCGCAGCTCCATGGCGACGGACGTGCCGGTCGCCTGGCGCAACCGTCTCGGCCTGATCGCGCAAGAGTAACCGCGCCGTGCGCGCGTCCAAGCAGCAGCCCCCCTGACCGTCCAACAGGACGGCAGGGGGGCTGTTTGTGTGTTGTCTTGGTATTGACGCGATCAGACGCCGATGCTCGCGATGAGATTGCGCAGCTTGTCCGCCGAACGGTGCAGCAGCTCGCGCTCGAAGTCCGAGATCTTGATATCGATGATCCCGCGCACGCCCTGGCGGTCGACGACGCACGGTACGCCGAGGAACACGTCCGAAACGCCGTGGTAATCGTGCAGAAGGGTGGAGACATTGAGCACGGCGCCTTCGTCCCGCAGGATCGCCGTGCAGATCCGGTCGAGCGCGAGAGCGATGGCGTAGTAAGTAGCGCCCTTAGCGCTGATAATCTGATAGGCGGCGTCCCGCGTGTTCGTAAAGATCTCGTCCTTGTCGGCGTCGCTTAAGGACAGCTCTGCGCCGGCAATGTTCGCGAGGCTCCAGAGCGGCAGCTCGGAGTCGCCGTGCTCGCCGACGATGTGGCCGTGCACGCTGCGCGGGTCGATCTTCAGCTTCTCGCCGATCAGGTAGCGGAAGCGCGCGCTGTCGAGCAGCGTCCCCGAGCCGATGATCCGTTCGACCGGCCAGCCCGATTTTTTCCACGTGATGTAACTCATGATGTCGACCGGATTCGAAGCGATGAGCAGGATGCCCGTCGTGTTGTACTTGAGCACCTCTTCTACGATGCTGTCGATAATGACGGCGTTGCGCTTGAGCAGGTCGACCCGCGACTCGCCTTCCCGCTGGGCGGCTCCTGCGGTGATGACGATGATGTCCGCATCCTTGCAGTCTTCGTAGCTGCCCGCCCACAGATCGCCGCCGCCGAGGAAAGGCATCCCGTGGTTCATATCGAGCGCGTCGCCGACGGCCTTCTTGTGATTGGCGTCGATGAGCACCAGCTCGTCCACACGGTTGCGAAGCATAAGCGTATAGGCGGTCGTCGAGCCGACGGCTCCCGCGCCTACGACCACGATTCTCGTTTTTTTCATCCGAAATCCTCTCCTTGTGTCGCGATTAGTGTTCTTCTTGCGGAAGATCGTCCATGAACGGCTTATTTACATAATAATACATGTACGCCATGAGTACGCCGCCTCCGATCAGGTTGCCCAGCGTGACCGGAATGAGATTGTGCAGTACGCCGCCGAGCGAGATCGTGCCCGGGTGGTGCAGCACGAGCGCAATGGCGAACGTGCACATGTTGGCGATGCTGTGCTCGTAGCCCGAGATGAAGAAGCAGAAGACGAACAGCATCATGGCGAACATTTTGGCGCCGTTTTCCTTCATGGACATCGGGATGAAAAAGGCGAGACAGACGAGCCAATTGCACAGGATGCCCCGGAAAAACAGCTCGACGACCGGCGTGTTCATCTTCTTGTCCACGACGCTCAGGAGGAAGCCGTTGACGCTGGCGTCCTTGAACAGGGCGGTGGCGAAGATCATGAACGCGAACAGGCAGGCGCCGATGATGTTGCCAAAGTAGCTCCAGCACCACAGCTTGATCGTGTCGGACCAACGGATTTTTTTGCGGAGAGCGGTGTAGGAGTAATAAAACGTGTTGCCGGTGAACAGGTCGCCGCCCCCGTACACGATCAGAATGATCGCCGCGCCGAACGTAATCGCCGCCATCGGATACGTCAGCGGGGAGTGCTCGAGGTAAAAATAGTTGCCCGTCTTGAAGGCGACGATGACGCCGAAGCCGATGAACATGCTGGCCAGCGCCGATCGGGCGAGATAGCGGAGCTTGCTTTGCTTAAAGATCTTCATTTTTTTCTCGGCCAGCTTTTCGACCATTCGCAGGGATTCCGTTTCCATCGATTCACCTCGCTTTGCTGCTTCCATAGATACCCAAGCCTGCTTCGATTATGCCATGACCCGGGCGTCGGGTCCATGATTTCTTACCCGTGTTCGCCCGGCCTGCCGGCAAAGGCCCGGAAACCGGGCATCGAACGCCGCGGATCGAACATCGATGATCGCACGCGCAAATTGTCGCTTGCCGCCATGGGCGAGCGAGACAGATTGTGGTAAACTGATTAGCGTCCGAACAACAATACTGGAGGTGCGCTTCACATGATGAACGACACGCTGCACGACGCGCTGAACGAGCAGCTTAACTTTGAACTGCATTCCGCGCACGTCTACCTTGCGATGGCCGGTTACTGCTCCGCAGAGAGCCTGGACGGCTTCGCGAACTTTTTCGTCATCCAAGCCGAAGAGGAACGCTTCCACGCGTCCAAGATCTATAAGTATCTGAACGACCGGGGCAAAAAGGTCAAGCTGAAGGGCATTCCCGATCCGCAAAACGACTACGGCTCCATTCTCGAAGTATTCGAGCATGCCTATGAGCACGAGCAGGAAGTCACCCGCCGCATCTATCATCTGTCCGACCTTGCGCTGAACGATCGCGAGCATGCGACCATTCAGTTCCTGAAGTGGTTCATCGACGAGCAGGTGGAAGAGGAAGCGCTGTTCGACAGCATCATCTCCAAGCTGAAGCGCATCGCCGACGACAGCAACGCGTTTTTCATGATGGACGCCGAGTTCGCGAAGCGTACCTTCACGCCGCCTGCGGCCGAATAATACGATGTTCTTACTAGTGCCGGCATTCGTGCCGGCATTTTTGCTGCGTCAAACGACCATGCAGATTCGTCGCACTACGCCGAGCCCCCTCATGCGATGCGAGTGGAAAAGCCTGCATTTGTACATGTATTTTCTGCTGATAAGAGACTGACGGTGAAATACCTGCAAACGTACAGGAATATTCGAAGAATGCGCCGAAAAACTAGGATTTATAAGAAATTAGATGCACTTTAGCGTTTATTCGCTCAAAAATGGCTGATCCAAGCGAAAATAGATGTATGATTGCAGGTTTTGCGAATTCGGAGCAATGCGGGGCAATGAGAATCAATGCGGAGCAAGGCGGGGTAATGCGGGGCGATACGTGAGACGCCTAGGCCAACAAACAGGGCTGCCTTCGGATGCTAATCGGTCGGAGCGATCGAATCCCGATGCCATTCGATAAGTAAACTGGCTGCCATGCACAAAGCGATCGTAGACAGGCTCCAATAATCGTGGTCCTCCTCCTACCCAAGCAAGGCCCCTGCCGCTACGCTAATAGGAAAAGCCCGCGCACGCGCGGGCCGATCCGATCAAGGAGGAAGCAGCATGCAAAACGCGCGACAATCGCGCAAACCGGTCGACGGCGCGTTCGCCGTCGATTCGCTCGCCGGCGGTCCGTGGCGCTGGCTCGATGCCGAGGATGCGTCCTTTCGCAAATGCGGGCTGCCATGGTTCGATAGCGAAAAGCGTTTCCGCCGTCTCCCGCTTGCGCCGGCGTGGCCGATCAGGCCGGAGATCGACCGGCTGGCCAATTTTCCGACGGGGGCGCAGATCCGTTTTCGCACGAATTCGGCCAAGCTGGCGGTTCGCGTCCGGCTGTTCGGACGGGCCGAATATGCCCAGCTGTCGCCGATCGCGCAGTGCGGCATCGACTGCTATTTAGGTCCGCAGGGCAGCCAGCGCTATGTCTGCTCGACGAAGTTCCATTACGACGACGAGGCGTATGAATCGCTGCTGTTCGAGAATCAGGACGCGTCCGAGAAGGAGGTCACGCTCTATTTGCCGCTCTATCAGGGAATCCACAGCCTCGAGATCGGGCTGGCGCCGGATGCGACGGCTGCGCCCTTTACGGGCTTCGCCAGCGATAAAAAAGTCGTCATCTACGGCACGTCCATCGTGCACGGGGCCGGCGCCTCGCGCCCGGGAATGGCATATCCGAATCAGCTCAGCCGCCGGCTGCCGATCGAATTCGTCAGCCTGGCCTTCTCGGGCAACGCGCAGGGCGAGCCCGAGCTGGCCAGCCTGGCTACGGAGATCGACGAACCGGCGCTGCTCGTGCTCGATTACGAGGGAAATACGCCGAGCACCGAGCGGCTCGGAGAGACGCTGCCTGCGTTTATTTCCATCTACCGAGAGGTTCATCCGGCGACGCCGATCCTGGTCGTCTCCCAGATCAGGATGGGACGCGAGGCGTTCGTTCCGTTGTTCGACACCGAGCGGCGCCGGCGGCTGACGCTGCAGCGGGACATCGTACAGCGGCTGCGCGACGCGGGCGATACGCAAGTCTTTTTCCTGAGCGGCGAGGACATGCTCGGCGAGGATTACGGCGAATGCTCCGCGGACAGCGTGCATCCGTCGGACCTTGGCTACGCGCGGATGCGTGACTGCCTGCTGCCCGCGTTCGCTTCGCTGCTCAAGCCGGATCTCAAATGATGCATTGTCACGCCAAAACCCTTCCCGAGCAGTTCGGGAAGGGTTTTGGCGTTGGAATAGCGCTACATACCGCATTTGGCCCCCGCAATTTGCCAATGTGACTCTGTACAGCGTGACATCGCCTCGGTTGGACCTAAGATCTGTTACATCGCTACGGCTGGAGCCGCAGTCTTGCAAAGTGACTCTGTACAGCGCTACTTCACCGGGAGTGACGCTTCAGCTTCGCCATGCTCGATCTCAGCTCTTCAAGCTCATGCCGTCGCCCCGCCACGCGAAATGCACACCTTATGTAGTACTTCTAAAAAGCAACGCACTCATCCGTCAGCCTGCACCTTGCGCCGCAGCGTAAACACGCACAGCTCCGGCACGCTGCCGAATCTGACGCGAAGACGCGTCGTGCCGATGCCGCGATTGACGTACAGCAGGTACGGTCTGCGCGGCCGGCGCCTGTCGGAGACGACATGCAGACCGGACAGAAATCGTCTGCCGAGCTGCGTGCGGACGAGCGCGCCGACGATCGGCAGCTTGACTTGTCCGCCGTGGCTGTGGCCGGACAGCTGCAGGTCGATCGGATAGCGGACGAGGGACGCCGCGACATCGGGTTCGTGCACGAGCAGCAGATTGAAGCCGTCCGGACGGAGCTTCGCGAGCGCGCGCGTCGGATCGGGCCTGCCAAGCACATAGTCGTCCAGCCCGGATACCGACAAATGCTCGCCGTTTTCCAGCCGTATTTTTTTGCTTTCGTTCAGCAGCAGCTCGAAGCCCGCCTTCGCCAGCGTCGGATTGGTGCTCCGCTTGGTCCGCTCGTAGCCGAAGTCGTGATTGCCGTAGACGGCAAACTTGCCTAGCGGAGCCTCGATGCGCGATAGCAAAGGCGAGAGGTCTAATGCCCGATCGGGATTGTTCCTTCTGGCATCGAACAGGTCGCCCGTGAACGCGACGATATCGGGCTTTTCTGCGGCGATGGTCGCGATGAGGCCTTCCAGTCTCTTCACTGGATAGTTGGGTCCGACATGCGTATCACTGAATTGTACGATCTTGATGCCGTCGAAGCCCGCGGGCAGCCAAGGGGATTCGATCTCGCGGCGGGTAACGGCGAGCCTGAACGGCTCGACGAAAAAAACGTAGACGCCGCATGCCAAGAAGAAGGCAATTAACGCAGCCGCTACGCCGATCAACCATAACCATTCCGTGTTCGACATGACGCTTCCTCCTTCTCCCATTTTCTAAATGTATCAAAAAAAGGACCGGCAAACAAAAAATCGGCCGAAATCGGGTAAGACTAGTGAAAGCGCGATTCGACGAGTACAAGGAGGCGGCGTCGCATGGACAAAGCGATAACGAACGGAAGGACGGAGCGACGTTCCAAGTCGTTCGGACAAACCGGATCGACCGGGTCGCCGGGACCGACAGGGCGGACGGGACAGCGCAAGCTCATGGTCAGCGCGGGTCTTAGCTGGCTGTTCGACGCGATGGACGTCGGTCTGATCTCGTTTGTCGCGGCTGCGCTGGCGGCCGACTGGGATCTCGGCAAGCAGCAGCTCGGATTTCTGGCCGCGATCGGATCCGTAGGGATGGTATTCGGCGCAGCCGTGGCCGGCTCGATGGCGGACCGCTACGGTAGGCGCGTCGTACTGCTCGCCACGCTGCTGGTATTCAGCGTCGCCAGCGGCTTGTCGGCGCTTGCCGCAAGCTTTGCCGTACTGTGCCTGTTCCGGTTCGTGGCGGGCTTCGGTCTTGGCGGCGAGCTGCCCGTGGCTTCGACCCTCGTATCCGAATCGGTGGGGCCGGAGGACCGCGGACGAGCCGTCGTGCTGCTCGAGAGCTTTTGGGCGGTCGGTTGGATCGCCGCTGCACTCATCGGTTACTTCGTCATCCCGGACCACGGCTGGCGTGCCGCCTTCGTCATCGGCGCGCTGCCCTGCCTGTACGCGATTTATTTGCGCCGCGCGGTTCAGGATGCGCCGAGATTCAGAGAACAGCAGCTGACCCGCGAGCGGATCAAGCTTCGCGAGCGGTTCGCTAAACTATGGGCGCCGCGATACCGGGCATCGACCTTCGCACTCTGGGTGCTGTGGTTTACGGTCGTATTTTCCTACTACGGCATGTTCCTGTGGCTGCCGCAGGTGATGGTGCTCAAGGGCTTCAGCCTGGTCAAAAGCTTTGAATACGTACTATTCATGACGCTCGCCCAGCTTCCCGGCTACTTCAGCGCGGCATGGCTCATCGAGAAGTTGGGGCGCAAGCTCGTGCTGACGATTTATTTGATCGGAACGGCGATCTGCGCGTGGTGGTTCGGCTGGGCGACGAGCGACGCGATGCTCATGACGGCAGGCGCTTGTCTCTCATTCTTTAATCTAGGCGCCTGGGGCGCGATGTATGCCTATACGCCGGAGTTGTACCCGACGCGCATCCGTTCGACCGGAGCCGGCATGGCCGCTTCATTCGGCCGCATCGGCGGCGTGATCGGGCCTTATCTGGTCGGTTATTTGCTCGAACGCGGGACGGGAATCACCGGCGTGTTCTTGATTTTCTGCGCCGCGATCGTTGTCGGGGTCATCGTGCTGCTGGCATGGGGCAAGGAAACCCGGGGCTTGGATCCCGACGCTGCAGCCGAGCAGGCCTGAAACTCAGGCTAACGTGGACGATGCCAAGCTGCTCAGGCGCTGCCAGCCTGTCCTTCGCCGCCGCATTGGGCTATAATGAATCATCTTGAATGAATAGCGCAAGCGGAGGTAGATGAAAGTGTCTGGATTGCTTAACGGTCAAAACGTCATCGTGATGGGAATCGCCAACGAACGGAGCATCGGCTGGGGGATCGCCAAGTCGCTGCACGCTCAGGGCGCCCGCCTGATTTTTACTTATCGCAAAGAAAGATCGTACGAAAAGCTTGCCAAGCTGCTCGCGGAGAGCGGCATCGAGCCGCTGTTGACGGTGCAGTGCGACGTATCCGACGACGCGTCGATCGAAGCGGCGTTCGCCAGAATCGGCGCCGAAGCGGGCGTTGTCCATGGCGTCGTGCACTCGCTTGCTTTTGCGGACAAGGACGAGCTGGGCGGCGAGTACGTCGACACGTCGCGCGAAGGTTACCTGCTGGCGCAGGAATCGAGCGCATTTTCCCTCGTAGCCGTCTCTAAAGCTGCCAAGCCTTTGATGACGGAAGGCGGCAGCATCGTGACGCAGACTTATTTGGGAGCCGAGCGCGTCATGCGCAATTACAACGTGATGGGCGTCGCCAAGGCCGCGCTCGAAGCGAGCGTCCGTTATTTGGCCGAGGATCTCGGCAAATACGGCATTCGCGTCAACGCGGTGTCCGCCGGTCCGATCCGTACGCTTGCGGCCAAGGGCGTCTCGGGCTTCAACGATATTTTAAATGCGGTCGAGGAAAAGGCGCCGCTGCGCCGCAACGTCGATCAATCCGAAGTGGGGGACGCCACGATGTTCCTGATCAGCGGGCTGTCCCGGGGCATCACCGGCGAAGTGCTCCATGTGGATGCCGGCTTCCATATTATCGCAGGTTAAATAACGGGCCGTCCTCTCCTTAATCGTGCGGAGGACGGCTTATTTTTAAGCAGGAGCGCAGGATATCCTGTTGACGAGGCGGCTTTAAAGTTATATAGTTGTCAAGACAACTAAATGGGGTGATCCTGTTATGACCAGAGAAGGATTGGAAGGCTCGCTCGGCTTCACGACGGGGCTTGTCTATCGTCGGATGTCCAATCGCCTGATGCAGCGGCTAAGACCTTACGATATTACGCCCGAGCAATGGTCGGTGCTATATTACGCAACGCGGTCCGACGGGTTAATACAACGCGAGCTCGGCGAGCGGGCGGGCAAGGACAAGCCGACGACGACGCGAATCGTGGACCATCTCGTCCGCAAAGGCTGGATTTTGAGGCGGCCGGATCTTGCTGACAGGCGGGCGATTTTCATCGAGGCTACGGCGGAGGGGCGCAGGCTGATCGGGGAGACCGCGCCGATCGAGGCGGCCGTGCTGGCCGAAGCGACTTCTTGCCTGACGGCGGACGAGCACGAGACGCTGCTTGATCTGCTCCACCGCGTGGGCAAGCATGTGGACCAGCTTAAGGGTTAGCGAAGGCTCGCGATCGCGGAGCCGGCGACCTGCTTTTATCCAAGTGCTCCAAATGCTCCAAGTGCTCCAAGTCATCCAGGTCAATCAAACGAAGGAGTTTACGCAGCATGATCGAGAATGAACGAACCGCCCCGCTCTGGACAAAGGCTTTTATCGGCCTGACCCTGGGCTTCTTTTTATTGTTTTTGAATTTGCAAATGCTGCTGTCTTCCCTGCCGGTATACGTAAAAGGGGAATTGGGCGGCGGGGATTTGACCGTCAGCCTCGTGACCGCGACATTTGCTTTAGCCGCGATCGCCAGCCGCTTCGCGACGGCGTCGCTTATGCCGAAGCTCGGTCGTACGGCGCTGCTGTATACGGGCTTGGCGGCTGCCGTGCTGACGACTTTTCTGTGCGCCTACGCGAACGAGATCGGATCGCTCATCGTCATCCGCATACTTTACGGCGTCGGTTTCGGGACGGCGAGCACGATCATCCCGACGCTCGTGGCGCGGATCATTCCGCAGGATCGAATCGGCGAGGGCATCGGCTATTTCGGATTGTCCACGAGTCTTGCGATGTCGCTCGGCCCGGTGATCGGCATGAATCTGATGAAAGGGCTCGGATTTCCCGCGTTGACGTTATCGAGCGCCGCAGCGGCGGCATTGTCGGCGGGCGTACTGCTGGTGTCCGGATCCGCTCGCGGCGGAAAAAGGGGAAAGCGGGAAGCGGCATCCGGCGCCGCGAAGGAAACTGAATCCGCGAGCGAGACGAAATCGACAGCCCTTTCCCCGACTTCAAGCGCTTCTACAAATACAGTCAAGCCGCTTGTTCTTCCCGCGATATTGAATATGTTGCTGTCCATCACGTATAGCGGCTTGCTCAGCTTTATCGCCTTGTTCGGCGAAAGCGTGCATATCGCGCAAGTCGGATTGTTTTTTCTTTTTAATGCCATCACAGTCATCCTCGTTCGGCCGATCGCCGGACGTATTTTCGACCGCAGGGGACATGCCGCCGTCCTGATCCCGGCCGCCGCCTGCGTTTTGGCCAGCATGCTCGTGCTCTCTGGCGCGACGGGCATGCCGCAGCTTATTGTCTCCGCGCTGCTCTACGGATTCGGCTTCGGCGCGATCCAGCCGACGCTGCAAGCCTGGATGCTGCGCAGCACGCCCCGGGAGCGTCACGGCTTTGCCAACAGCATGTACTACAACTCTACGGACCTCGGCGTTGCGCTTGGCGCCGTGCTGCTCGGGACGATCGCCGCCCAGACCGGTTATTCCCGGATGTACGGGTATTCCGCGCTGATCATGGCCGGTTTTCTCGCGCTGTACGTCGTCATGCGGTTCGTCATCGGGGCCAGGACGTCCAAGTCCGGCACGCAGGCATCCATTTAAAAGCGGGGCTTTTATTGAAACAGGGACATAATCGGCGCCGAGGCGCACAGCGTCACGAATGCCGTGCATACCATGGCGATGCCCGCGCAGGCGCCGGCGTCGGCATCGTATTCGAACGCCTTCGCGATGCCCGCGGCATGCGCCGCGGTTCCCAGCAGGACGCCGCGCCCGACGGAGCTGCGGATGCGCAGCCAGCGCACGAGCAAGGGGCCGACGAGCATGCCCGTCAGTCCCGTTGCGAGCGTTGCGACCGCCGTGATCGTCGGCACGCCGCCGATCGCGTCCGAGACCGACAAGGCGACAGGCGTCGTTGCCGACTTGGGCGCCAGACTGTCCATGATCGGCGCCGCCAGACCGAACAGGCGCGCGAGGCCGGCGGAGACGGCCACGGCAGCGAGCCCGCCTGCGGTCACGCCGGCGGCGATGGCGCGCGCATGCTTTTTCAGCACGTTCATATGCTTGTGCAGCGTGACGGCGAGCGCGATCGTCGCCGGCCCGATCATCTCGCCGATCCAGTGCGCGCCTCGGTCGAACGTTTCATAGGAGGAGCCGCTCAGCGACAACGCGGCGATGACGACGGCGGGCGTGACGACGAGCGGGGTCAGATACAGCTTGCGTGTGCGCGCGTACAGCCGTTTGGCGCAAAAGTAGACGAGGACGGTCAGCGCGAGCCAGGCGAACGGTATCATGATGCGGCCTCTTCGCCGTGTGCTCTGCCCGATCGCTCGCAGGCATACCCCGCGATCGCCATTACGATGGCCGTGCTCAGCAGAATCGTGGCGAGGATCGCTGCGCCGCTATGCAAGACGAGCGGCTTGTAGCGTACGATGCCGACCGTTGCGGGAACGAAAAACAGCAGCATTTGCGCGACGAGCCATTCTGCGCCAAGTGCGATCCAGGCGAGCTTGACGATTTTGAGCTCAAGCAGCGCGAACAGCAGGAGCAAGCCGAGGATACTGCCGGGTATAGGGAGACGGAGCGCTTCGGCCGCCAGATCGGACAAGCGGGACAAGACGATAAAAAAGCCGACTTGCAACGCGGTTTTGACGATCGTTTCTGCTTTCATTTTTTTCATGCTCCTTTACTTGACCGTAAAAATAGTATACGAACCCCTTTGTCATAGGTAAAATGAATATATAGAATAGATATCATTCCATATGGCTATGAAAGAGGAAACGTAATGGATATCCGACATTTGGAAGCCGTAGCGGAGATCGCGAGACGGGGCAGCTTCACGCTGGCGGCGGACGCCCTGCATATCGCGCAGCCGACGCTCAGCAAGACGATTATTCAGCTGGAGGAGGAACTTGGCGTCCGTCTCTTCAGCCGGGAAGGCAAGCGGCCGCGACTGACGGAAGCGGGGGAGGCGGTGCTTCGTTACGGCGCCCCGATCCGGGCGCAGATGGACGCGCTGCACCGGGAGTTGGCCGACCTGGCCGAGCTGCGCCAGGGAACGCTCCGGCTCGGCCTGCCGCCGATGGCGGGCTCCAATTTTTTTCCGGGTCTCATCGGAGAATATCGCAGGCTGTACCCGGGCGTCGCCATCCGTCTGTCCGAAGCGGGCGCCATACGGCTGGACGAGGATCTGCGGGCGGGATCGTTGGATGCCGGCGTTCTGCAGACGCCGATCGACGACTCGCTCTACGACTCGTTTATCGTCATCGACGACCGCATGATGGCCGTGCTCCCGGCCGGCCATCGATTCGCAAGCGAGACCGCGTTGGCGCTGGAGGATCTGTCGGCCGAGCCGTTCGTGCTGTTCCGCGCGGAATTTACGCTTCGCGGAAGGATCACGGCCGCTTGCGAAGCCGCTGGCTTCAGCCCGAATATCGTCGCCGAGAGCTCCCAATGGGACTTTATCGTTCAGATGGTGGGCGAAGGGCTGGGCATTGCCTTGCTGCCCGCGACGATCTGCGCGCAGCTTCATCCGGGGCGCGTCCGGACCGTGGAGCTTGCGCCGCCAGGGCTGCCTTGGCAGCTGGTGATGGCATGGAGGAGGGAAGGGTACCTGCCGCTTGCCGCGAAGGCCTGGATCGAGCTCGCTCGCGAGCGGTTCGAGGGTGCCCGGGGATGATTCGCGAAGGTCCGAACGGTTTATTATTGGAGAAGACAATAATCCGGCGTTTATGATTGTTAGTTTTTTCGCAAGAAGCGCATGGTATAATCATTACGAAAAATTTCGCCACTCGGCTTAAATAGACAGGCGATTCACCCGAAAACCTGGAGGCTCGCGGATGACTTCTTCCTTGGATTACGGCATTATCTTCCAGCAAGCCAGCAATTTTTCGTTGAACGGATTTGCTGTTATCTCGGCATCGGACGATACGCTGCTTAAGCTCAATCCCGCTTTGTGCGATATGCTGGGTTATCGGGAAGAAGAGCTGCTCGGAGTGCCTTTTCCCGATATTACCGACCGCGATCCGAACCGCCCATCGTTTTATCGGGCGGCAGCGGACAGGTGCAAGGCGCAGGGCGGCTATATGGAAGAAATCGAGAAGCGGCTGCTGCACAAAGATGGACGCTCGATCTGGGTACGCATGCGCTTGTCGTCGGTGAGAGATCCCCGGACGGACGAAGCGCTTTACTTATATGCGGAGATGCTGGACATTACGAGTCAGAAGACGGAACGGATCCCGGTGCTGAACAACCGTCATCTGTATATGCTGCTTACCCGCAATTCTCACGATCTCGTATCGGTGAGCTCGCTGGACGGAGAGCTGCTCTATATTTCTCCTTCCTGCAAGGAAGTGCTCGGATACACGCCGGAGGAAATGACCCGGAACATGCGGCAGAGCTATTACCATCCCGAAGATGCGAGCGAGATGAGCCGTCCGGGCAAACTCTACTCGAACGATCAATTTTTTCTCCGCCGCGTCCGCCGCAAGGACGGCCGATACCTCTGGTTCGAGGTATGGTCCCAGGTAATCTGGGACGACTCGGAACAAGCGGACCGCGTATTGTCCGTCGCCCGGGACGTAAGCGACCGCAAGCAATACGAGGACAAGCTCGACGAGGCGCAGCGGATCGCCAGGATGGGTACCTACGAGATCGACCTGGACAGGGACCTTATTACGTTGTCCAAGGGCGCGAGGCGCGTGCTCGCCCTGCCGGAGGGCTACGAGATGGGCAGCATCGACTCCGCTATGGCGAACATTCCGGAGGCAGACCGTTTAAGAATTCACCGCCATCTGGACCAGGTATCCGCAGATACGCTTAAGGATTCAGTCATTTACCGGCTTATCCATCCCGACGGATCGACGCGTATACTCGAAGGAACCTGGGAAGTGCTCGACACCGACTCCAGCCGGCCGTCTCGCTTGCTCGGCTCCGTCCAGGACATTACCGAGCAGAGGCAGTTCGAGCAGCGGCTGCAGGAGAGCGAACAGCGCTACAAGTCGCTTTTCGAATACAACCAGTCCGCCGTGTACTCGATGAATCTTAAAGGGGAGTATTTAACGGCCAATCCGAATCTGGAAAAGCTGACCGGGTACACGCTCGAAGAGCTGATCGGGATGCATTACGGTCCGCTCGTGCCGCCAAAATACGAGGCGAAGACGGCGCAGCACTTCGCGCTTGCGGCGCGCGGCGAAGCGCAGAATTACGAAGTGACGATCATCCACAAGAACGGCAGCGAGATCGAGACCAACGTGTCCAACATCCCGATCGTCGTAGACGGCGAGGTGGTCGGCGTTTACGGCATTTCCATCGATATAACCGCCCGCAAGCGCGCCGAGGACAAATTGACGGAAAGCGAGAGCCGGTACCGGTGCCTGTTCGATCTGAATAATACGCCGATTTGCTCCTTCGATCTGGCAGGCAATTTTACGAAGATTAATCCGGCGATGGAGCAGTTGACCGGATACGATCAGGAGGAGCTTCGGGAGCTGACGTTTGCGCCGCTCACCTATCCTGAAGATCTGCCGAAGTTAACGCACCACGTCAATCTTGCGATTCAAGGGGCGCCGCAGACGTACGAGGCGCGGCTGATTCGCAAAGGCGGGGACATCCTTACGCTCAGCATCACGAACGTGCCGATCGTCGTGAACGGCGAGACGGTCGGATTTTACGGCATCGCGACGGACATTACGGCGGCCAAGCAGCATACCGAGCGCATTCACAAATTGAACGAAGAGCATGCGCGGATTCTGAACTCGGCTTCCGAGGGCATCTTCGGGTTGGACGAGGAAGGGGATTTTACGTTTATCAATCAGTCGGGCGCCTTGATGCTCGGCCTGCGCGAGGACAGTCTGCCCGACGTATCCGCTCTGCGCCACCTGCTGCAGACCGGTACGGACGGCGCGAGCTACTGGGACGACGAATCTCCGCTGCTTCGCGCGCTGCGCGAGGGGCGCGCTTATCAGGACAAGGACGCGGTCTTCTGGAAAAGCAACGGCACAAGCTTCCTCGCGGACTATCAGATCTCGCCGACCTACGAGGACGGCGCGCCCAGTGGCGCCGTCGTCGTGTTCCGCGACGTGACCGGCGAAAAGGAGATCATCCAGGCAAAGGAAAGCGCCGAACGCGCGGACCGTGCCAAGTCCGAATTTTTATCGGTGATGAGCCACGAGCTGCGGACGCCGATGAACGGCGTCATCGGGATGACGGGGCTGCTGCTCGACACCGAGCTGACCGAAGAGCAGCGGAGCTATGCGGAGGTCATCGGTCGAAGCGGCGAGTCTCTGATGCATATCCTGAACGAGATTCTGGACTTCAGCAAGATCGAAGCGGGCAAGCTTGTGCTTCACTATGAGCCGATCGCGGTGCGCAGCACGGTAGAAGAAGCGCTCGAGCTGTTCAAGGTTCAGGCCGCGGACAAAAAAATCGAGCTGAGGCTCCAGTTCGAGGGCGGCGTGCCGGATCTGATGTTCGGCGATCCCGTGCGGCTGCGCCAGGTGCTCGTCAACCTGCTCAGCAATGCCATTAAATTTACGGATACGGGGTCGGTATTCCTGTTCGTCAGGGCGATGCCGACCCGGAACAAGGAAGCGATGCTGGTCGAATTCGCCGTGCAGGATACGGGCATCGGCATTCCGAAGGATAAGCAGGGCCAGCTGTTTCAAGCATTCTCCCAGCTGCACTCGGGCACGAATCGCAAATACGGAGGCACGGGGCTCGGTCTGTCCATTTGCAAAAAGCTGGTCGAGCTCATGGGAGGCACGATCGGCTTCGATACGATCGAGGGTCAGGGATCGACATTCCGGTTCACGCTGTCCTCGCATGCGCAGCCCGAGCAAGCGGTTGACACGGATGCGTCCGCCGAATCGCCTGCGGACGCTTCTGACGGGACGGAAGATAAGACGCGTTTCGGACCGATGCGGATTCTGGTAGCCGAGGATCACGCGGTGAACCAGCAAATTATTCGTGCCATGCTGAACAAGCTTGGCTATGAGCCGGTCATTGCATCGGACGGGCAAGCCGCCGTGAACGCGGCGATCGCGCAACCGTTCGACCTCGTGTTGATGGACGTGCAGATGCCGGCGATGGATGGCTTGCAGGCCGCCGCGATGATCAGGGAGCTGTTGCCCGAGCAGCGGCGTCCGATCATCGTGGCGCTGACCGCGTTCGCCCGTCAGGAGGACAAGGCAGCCTGTCTGGCCGCGGGGATGAACGATTTCTTGAGCAAGCCGACCCGTCCGGCCGAGATTCAAGAGATGCTGTCCAAGTGGGCGGACGATATACGGGCGAGGCGCTCGATCCGCGGATAAGACAAGGAGGCAAGGAGCATGGCGTTCGGGGTTAAGCGCGAGGAGCTCGAGGCCTGGAAGCGGAAGGTGGCCGCAGGCGAGATCGCTTTTTTAACGCATTATTGGTTCGAGCCCCGATTCCCCGGCGTCAAGACGATCACCAAGGTGGGCTGTGCGGACCTGGGCAAGCTCTCCGACTGGTGCTCGCTGCACGGACTGAACCCGGCATACATTCATGTGCGGAGACCTTTTCCGCACTTCGACCTGATCGGCGACAAGCAGTCCGAGATCCTGCGGATCGAAGGGCAGTGGGAGCAGCTGGAGCGGTTCGGGATGGCTTGAAGGAGCATCATATCGAAAAAACGTCGCCGGCATCATGCCGACGACGTTTTTTTGGCGCATTGCGTTAGTTAATGCGAGGATTCCTTCTCGTTCGACCAGCCAAGCTTTTCGAACAGCTTGAACAAGAGGCTCATGACGATCGCGACGACAGTGGCGAGCGCCATGCCGGAGAGCGAGAAGTCTCCGGCGGTAATCTTGACGCCGGACAGCCCGGTGACGAGCACGATCGTCGTCAGGAACAGGTTGACCGGCTTGCTGTAGTCGACCTTCGATTCGACGAGCATCCGCAGGCCCGAGGCCGCGATGACGCCGAACAGGAGGAGCGACACGCCGCCCATGACCGCTGGAGGAATCGCCGCGATCAGCGCGGACAGCTTGCCGAAAAAGGAGAGCACGATCGCGATGACGGCGGCCCCGCCGATGACGAAGGTGGAATAGACGCGCGTGATGGCAAGAACGCCGATATTCTCACCGTAGGTCGTGTTAGGCGTCGAGCCGGTAAAGGCGGACAGGATCGTCGAGATGCCGTTGCTCAGCATCGAGCGGTGCAGGCCCGGATCCTTGGACAGATCCTTGCCGACGATATTGCCGGTCACGATCAAGTGACCGATATGCTCGACGACGACGACAAGCGCTGCCGGCAGGATCGTGAGCATGGCAGACCATTCGAACGAAGGCGCCGTAAAAGTCGGCGACGCCAGCCAGCCTGCGCTCTTCACGTTAGTAAAGTCGGTAAGCCCGAGCGTCCAGGAGAGAAAGTAACCCGCCACGATGCCGAACAAAATCGGAATGATCTTCATGAATCCGCGGAACAGCACCGAGCCGAGAACGGTGACGAGGAGCGTGAATACGCTCACGGTAATGACGGTGCCGTCCGGCGACCAGTCCGCGCTGCCCGAGTTCGGAATCCAGCCGGCCATGCCGGCCGCGACGGGAATCAGCTCGAGACCGATAACCGCCACGATCGCGCCCATGGCGGCCGGCGGGAAGACGACATTGATCCAGCGCGTGCCGGCAAGTTGCACGATTAGTGCGACGATGACGAAAACGACGCCTGCCGCTAAAAATCCGCCGAGCGCCGCCGCATATCCGTCGCCGGGATCGGCGTAATTCCCGATGACCGCGCCGGCCGGCGCGATAAACGCGAAGCTAGAGCCGAGGTAAGCGGGAATCTTGCCCTGGCATATAAAAATGTAAAGCAGCGTGCCGATTCCGTTCATCAACAAGCAGATGGCGGGATCGACGCCAAGCAGGTTCGGCACGAGCACCGTGGAGCCGAACATGGCGAACAGATGCTGCAGGCTGAGCATGAGGCTCTGGCCCAGCGGAGGCCGTTCGTGAATGCCGATTTCTTGCCTCGTCACTTGATGTTAACCTCCATTGTTCTACGATATGTATAAATCCTTTGTCGATTCTATACAGTTCATTCCGATTTGACAAGCGAAGTTTTATTATTTCGGGATTTCTTGTCGGGCGATTCGCTTCCGCGCAAGCGGTGTTCCTCATATCCTATCGGGAGAGCGGCGATACGCAAGGAAGAAGAGAGGAGCTTCGCGATGACGGTTGCGAGGAAAGTCGGGACTAAGGCATGCCGGCTTGGGTCGGGTTATGGAACGGTCGGGCATAAACACAGCCGGCCTCTGTTACTGCGAGGAGATATTTGCGGCATGGGCGAGAAGACGTCCTGCCGATGCGGCGGTGCTACGCCGGACATTCGCAGCGTAGCTAACGCGCTGCGGCTGTCGGCGCACGCCATGCTGCCCTTCTATCGGAAAGTCGCCGCGAACGGCCGGTTTGCGAAGCGCTGGTCGCGCAGCGTCGTCGAGCTCCGGCTGGACGACATGAAGAGGCAGCTGAGAGAGGCTTCACCGCTCGCAGGCCGGCTGGAACAAGGCCTCGGGACCAACGGCATCGGTTATTTTATCGATTACCCGTCGCCGGGAACGCAGGATGCCTATGCCACGGGCATCACGATACCGCCGGGCAGCGTCCAGTTTTACTTTGCGCCCGGCGCGCATCGGACCGTCGCTGCCGCGCTGCTTCCGTTTTGCCGCGCGTTGGCGACGGACCGCGAATTTGCGCTCGCACTGGCCTCCGCGATGGCGCGGCGCGACCGAAGCGCCGTAAACCGGCTTGTCCGAAGCTGCGTGATCGCCGGCGGCCTGCGCGCCGTGGACGGCGAGCCGGGTTATCTCGCCCTCGATTTCAAACCGCCCGGCTCGAAGTACGTCTACCGAAACTTGTTTTTCCGCGAAGGCTTGTGATCTAATTAGGACTGTAAAGTAATCCGCTATCCTATACCAAATGCGCAAGGAGCCATACACTCATGACGGTAAGATTCGGACTTGTCGGCACCAATTGGATCACGGACAGGCTGCTCGCGGCAGCAAAGGAAGCGGAAGGCTTCGAGGCGGCGGCGGTATGCTCGCGCTCGCTGGAGCGGGCTCAGGCTTATGCCGCGCAGCACGGCATCCCGCATGCCTACGACGATATGGAAGCGATGGCGGCGGACGGCCGGATCGATGCCGTCTACATCGCGACGCCGAACGTCTATCATGCGGAGCAAGCGATGCTGTTCATGCGGCGCGGCATCCACGTGCTCTGCGAAAAGCCGGTCGCCTCGAACGGCGCCGAGGCGCGGCGCATGATCGAGGAAGCGCGCAAGCACGGCGTGCTGCTCATGGAGGCGATGAAGCCGACGTTCATGCCCAGCTTCCGGGCCATCGAGCGCGCTTTGCCTTCGATCGGCAAGGTGCGCCGCTATGTCGGCAACTACGGGCAATATTCCTCGCGCTACGACGCCTACCGTGCGGGAACGGTGCTGAACGCCTTTAATCCGGCGCTCTCGAACGGGGCGTTGATGGATCTGGGCATCTACTGCCTGTATCCGGCGATCTGCTGGTTCGGCCGACCGCTGGAGGTCAAGGCGAGCGGCGTCATGCTCGAATCCGGCGCCGACGGCGAGGGCAGCCTGCTGCTGCGGTATGCGGACATGGAGGCGGTCGTCATGTACTCCAAGATCACCAATTCGTATGCGCCAAGCGAGATTCAGGGGGAAGAGGGCTGCATCCTGATCGATCAGATCAGCCAGCCGGAGCGCGTGCGCGTCCGCTACCGGGACGGCAGGGAAGAGGAACTGACCGCGCCGCAATCCGAGCAATCGATGGTTTACGAGCTGCAGGCGTTCGTGAACCTCGTTCGGGAAGGCAAGACGGAATCGGAGATCAACACGCATGAGCGGATGATCGCGGTTCTCGACGTCATGGACGAAGCCAGACGGCAGATCGGCATCGTCTATCCAGCGGATTCGCAAGCTTGAACGACGCTTGAATGGCAAGGATTCGCGGACAGGAGACGCTTTTTCTGCATGCCGGCGCTTTTCGGATGTTTGGCGGGCATCAAAACCTGCATTTGTACATGTATTTTCTGCCGACCATCGACGCTTTATGAAATGCCTGCAAATGTGCAGGCAAATTCGAAGCTCAAGCCGGAAATGAGGTCTATGGAGGAAAATGCATGTATATTTGCATCTTTTCTTCTCCAAAGGGTCGTCGTGGGAGGAAAAGGATGTATATTTGCAGGCATTGCGGCGTAACGGTGCGGGAGTCGGCGGGCCAGCGACAGGCCAACCGATATGGTTCGGCGACGGAAAAGGGGAAGGATCTAAAACGCAAAAGGTACGAAGCATGATTCGCGCTTCGTACCTTTTGCGTTTTATTGCAGCTTGTTGTGCACAGTCCGCGCGTTAACGGGATGCGGCGACCGGAAGACCGGCGCGCTCGATGAGGCGGCGGCTGTCTTCGTTGAGGCCGACGATCCGAACCGTCTTGCCGTACTGCGCGTACTTCTCGATAGTCTTCGCGATCGCGGTCACGGCCGAGTGGTCCCATACGTGGGAAGCCGAGAAATCGATCGTCACGTCCGAAGGATCTTCCTTGAAGTCGAACAAGTTCACGAAGTGGTTCATCGTACCGAAAAAGAGCTGGCCGGCGATGCGATATACTTTGCGGCCGTCCTTGGCTAGCTCGGCATGCGCCTTGATCCGGGCGGAGCGCCAGCCGAAATAGACGGCGCTGAGCACGACGCCAGCGAGCACGCCGAGCGCGAGGTTGGACGTGGCGACGACGATGCCGACGGTCACGATCATGATGAGCGCGTCGCTGCGCGGAATCTTCGCCAGCGTTGTAAGCGAGCGCCAGTCGAACGTGCCGATCGACACCATGATCATGACGCCTACGAGCGCGGCCATCGGGATCACGCGGACGACGTCGCCCAGCACGAGGATCAGGAACAGCAGGAAGACGCCCGCCACGAACGTCGAGAGCCTCGAACGCCCGCCGGATTTGACGTTGATGACCGTCTGGCCGATCATGGCGCAGCCTGCCATGCCGCCGAATAGGCCGGAGACGACGTTGGCGATGCCTTGCCCGCGAACCTCGCGGTTTTTGTCGCTCTTGGTCTCGGTCATCTCGTCGACGATCGTCGCTGTCATAAGAGACTCGGTCAAGCCGACGACCGCAAGGGCGAGCGAGATCGGCACGATGCGCCAGATGGCGTCGAAGGTGAAGTCGATGTCCGGAAAATGAAAAAGCGGCAGCTTCTGCGTGATCGGTCCCATGTCGCCGACCGTCCGCAGGTCGAGCCCGAGGCCGACGGAGACGATCGTCATTGCGATAATCGCGACGAGCGCGGAGGGGACGGCTTTGGTCAGCAGCGGGAACAAATAAATAATGGCCAGCGTACCCGCCACCATCGCATACATTTGCCAGCTCGCGCCTTCGAAGTTCGGCAGCTGCGCCATAAATATAATGATCGCGAGCGCGTTAACGAAGCCGGTCACGACGGAGTGCGGGATAAACGTAATGAATCTTCCGAACCGCAACAGTCCCATGATGAATTGGATGATGCCGGTCAGCAGCGCGGCGGCATAAATATATTCGATGCCGTACTTGGCGACGATCGGCCCCATGAGGGAGGCCATCGCGCCGGTCGCGGCGGAGATCATGCCGGGACGGCCGCCGACGATCGAGATCGTCACGGCGATGCAGAAAGACGCGTACAAGCCGACCATCGGATCGACGCCGGCCAGGATCGAGAAAGCGATCGCTTCCGGAATCAACGCAAAAGCGACCGTCAACCCGGACAGAATGTCTCTGCGCGTGTTGAAGAACCAGTTGCTTTTCAATTTTTGCAACAACAAAAAAACTCCTTTCGCATATGAACGGAGTTGCCGGGATCGTTGATGCGCTGTCGTACCGATCGCGGTTCGCTCCGAATTGTCCGTTGGCAGTAGGCTTTCCACTCTCAGAAAAGCCGGGTCCGATTATCGTCCGGTTCATTATACATGCTATCGGCCGATTTGAACACCCTGGGCGAATGTCGCGGGAGCGGGAATGCGGTTATAATACGAGAAGCGGTAGGAAATGGAGGGAGCGGCATGAAAATCGTATTCGTGAGGCATGGTCAGAGCGAATATAACCTGGAAAACCGATTCACCGGCTGGACCGACTCGGATCTGTCCGAGCAAGGGCTGAAGGAAGCGCGGCAGGCGGGGAAGGTGCTGCGCGCGAACGGATTCGCCTTCGACGCCGCCTTTTCGTCGGTGCTGACGCGGGCGATTCGCACGATGGGCATCATCTTGGATGAGCTCGACCAGCTCTGGATTCCGGTCTCGAAGAGCTGGCGGCTCAACGAACGGCATTACGGCGCGCTGCAGGGCCTTAACAAAGCGGAGACGGCGGACCGTTACGGCGCCGATCAGGTGCTGCTCTGGCGCAGATCCGTGAGCGAGCGGCCGCCGGCGCTTGCGCGCGATGACGAGAGGTATGCGGGCAACGACCTCCGTTACAAGGACATCGACGGAGACGTTCCGTTGACGGAAAATTTGGACGACACGGCTGACCGCGTGCTTGTCTATTGGGAGAAAAATATTGTGCCCGAGCTGTCGGCGGGTCGCAAGCTGCTGCTATGCGCGCACGGCAACACGCTGCGGGCGCTGATCCGCTACTTGGATGACCTGCCCGAGGACGGCGTCGTCAATCTCAACATTCCGACGGCGATACCGCTTGTCTACGAATTCGGAGACGACATGAAGCCGGTCAAGCACTACTACCTAGGGGAAGAGGGACCGCTGCCGCAAGGGGAGATTCCGCGCAAAATCTCGCCCGACCCGGCGCAGGATATGCCGGGAAAGGGCGAGGGACATCATGCTTCGCCGTAGATTCGCGGTTAAGACAGCCGATAGACGGCGAACGGACCGCCCTGCCGGAAGTCCTCGCTGATCTTGTCCAGCCTGCCAAGCGTCTCTTCGGACAAATGAAGCGCATCCGCCTCCAGGTTGGCGCGAAGCTGCTCGGGCCGGGTCGCGCCGGCGATGACCGTGGCGACGGCTGGACGCGAGAGCAGCCAAGCGATCGCGAGCACGGCCGGCTGAACGCCAAGCTCCTCGGCCAGCGCGGCGACCTGGCCGCCAAGCTCGTCCGCCCGGCCGCCCAGGAAGCGGCGGAACGACGGATCGGTGTCCGCACGCGAGCCTTCCGGCGCCGTGTCGCCCGATGCGCCGTATTTGCCGGTTAAAATGCCTCCCGCCAGCGGGAAGTACGGAATGAGTCCGACCCCTTGATCGAGGCACAGCGGGATGAGCTCGGTCTCCGGCGTGCGATCGGCGAGCGAATAGCTGGCCTGCGTGCAGACGAAGCGCTCGAGACCGCGACGTTCGCTGATGCCGAGCGCCTTCATGAGCTCCCACGCCGCATAGTTGGACGCGCCTATATAGCGCACTTTGCCCGAAGCGACCAGGTCGTCCAGCGTGCGCAGCGTTTCCTCGAGCGGCGTTCCCGGATCGAACGTGTGGATCTGGTACAGATCTACATAGTCCGTATTCAGCCTTTTCAGGCTGCCCTCCAGCTCACGCCGAAGATGAAAGCGGGACGACCCTCTGTCGTTCGGACCTTGTCCCATCGGCATGCCGGCCTTGGTCGCCAGCACCGCTTGATGCCGCCTTCCAGCCAGCGCTTCCCCGATGATCGACTCCGACTGCGTTCCCGCGTATATGTTGGCCGTATCCAGCATGTTGATCCCGCTGTCCAGCGCCTCATGAACGATCCGGATCGACGTCTCCCGGTCCGATCGCTTGCCGAACGCGTTCGTGCCGAGCCCGATCGCCGATACCTGAAGCCCGCTTTGACCCAATGAACGATACTGCATACATTCAACCTCCTCTTTTCTCACTCAAACCTCGCGATAACTGATTGTCTCATGCCCATGTCGGATGATCAACCGCAGACGGCGTCGTGCGTTCGCTATCCGCGCAAACGCAAGCGTGAACGTATCGCCGCGATCGGGAACGAGCGCGGTTAATATGTTACAATCAATGTTTGAACGCGGGGCCGCGCGCAAGGCGACGGCTGCATGGAGGACAACGATATGGCAGGAAAATATTACGTCGTCTGGGAAGGCGGCGCGCCGGGCATTTATGATTCATGGCCGGCATGCCAAGCTCAAGTATCCGGACGCAAGGATGCGAAGTACAAATCGTACGGCAGCAAGCCGGAGGCTGAGCGGGCCTATCGCGAAGGCTGGAAAAAGCATTGGGGCCAAGGCGGCGGGAAAAGCGCAGCGGGCGCTTCGTCCAAGTCCGCCGGAGCGGGAGAAAAGCTGCCGCTGTCTCCGGAGCAGGCGGCAGGCGAGATTGACTTCGACAGCGTCTCGGTCGACGTCGGCACGCGCGGCAATCCGGGCCCGGTCGAGTACAGAGGCGTCGATACGCGGACGGGCGAGGTGCTGTTTTCGGTCGGGCCGATCGAAAAGGGAACGAACAATCTGGGCGAATTTCTCGCGATTGTCCACGCGCTTGCCTATCTGAGGCAAAAAGGCAGCGCCAAGACGATTTACAGCGACTCGCGCACGGCGCTCAAATGGCTGAAGCAAAAAGAAGTCGTGACGACGCTGCCGCGGGACGACTCGACTTTTGAGATCTGGGCCCTCGTAGACCGCGCGCTCAGTTGGCTGCGCGTCCATTCGTACCCGAACAAGGTGCTCAAGTGGGAGACGGAGCGCTGGGGAGAGGTCAAAGCGGACTACGGCCGAAAAGGCTGAAGTCTCCGCTCGTCCGGCTCGCGACCTGAGGCGGGCATCGGCTCCGCTCGTCAACGCGCTTGCATTGCGCCGCCAACCGCCGGTCATAACAAAAAAGGCCTTCCGCTGCAGAACCGCTCTGCGGATGGCCTTTTGTCCGTTCAGACGCTGATGCGAAGTCCCTGCAGCTGCGAGATGCCCTGGCGAATGAGATGCTGCTTGCGCTTGGGAACGGGGAGCATATGGTTCAAGGCAGGACCGTCGCCGAAGTATACGGCATTGTCCGTCAAATAGGTGATCTTGGCTACGTTGACGTAGCAGTCCGAGGAGATCCGAACGAAAAGCGCGTCTCTCGTCAAGGCTTCCGCCTGCTCGGCCGACATTCGCTTCTTTATCGTATAGTTGCGGCCGTGACAACAAATTTGCCCTTGGGCGCCGATGCGGAAGAAGTAGCAATCGTTTCTCGGTTCGAACTGATCGTATAAATTCATCGCTGCATCCATCTTTTCGTATCCCCCTGTCATCGAAAGTTTGGGTGGTAGCGCTTTCATTATAGCGCATGGGGCTTTGTCTTGGCTAGCATTATTTTGTGAATTTGCACATGATTTTTTGGATACTTTCACGTGAGCATGCAAAGGCGGCAAAACGGAGGAGCGGACGACAGGGAAAAAGTCGAATGAAGACTCTTTATGACGAAGCCTGCTGCGGTGCGCCGCAAAGCATGCCGGTACGCGACGCCAAGAGAGATCGGCTGGTCGAATGTGCTATACTGGAAAAAGAAAAATTTACAAACGGAATAATGACTGGAGCGAATGGTATGGACGATTTGCGTTATCCGATCGGCGAGTTTACGTTTGAAGGCGACATCTCTCCCGAGCAGCGCAGACAGTGGATCCAGGAGATCGCGGCGCTGCCGGACCTGCTGTCCGAGGCGGTGCGCGGGCTGAGCGATGCGCAGCTCGATACGCCATACAGGGAAGGCGGTTGGAAGGTACGGCAGGTGGTGCACCATCTCGGCGACAGCCATATGAACAGCCTGACGCGCTTTAAGCTGGCTCTTACCGAAGAGCGGCCGACGATCAAGCCTTACGAGGAGCACCTTTGGGCGGAGCTGGCCGATTCGCGAGACTTGCCGATCGGGCCTTCGCTCGCGCTGCTGGCAGCCGTGCACGTGCGCTGGACGGCGCTGCTCGCTTCGCTGACGGACGAGCAGTTCGCCCGCGAATTCTACCATCCCGGCAGCGGCGAGACGACGCGTCTCGATCGTTGTCTCGGCATGTACGTATGGCATGGCAAGCACCATACCGCGCATATCGAACGGCTGAGAGAACGCATGGGCTGGTGAGCTTGCCTGTGCGTACCGATTCGACAAACGGCCGAAGGACGACGGACAAGACCCGGTCCCACACGCGGACGGGTTTGTTCGCATGCCCCCGATTCGGGTAAAATGGTAACTTGAGGTGCAATATGACCGGCTTTTCGCGCCGCTACGCGGCTGCGGGAAGGCTCGAATCGGACGAGGAGCGCGCAAGATGGGAAACGATTGGCTGTTTGCATTGCTGGATATGATTCTGATCAACATCGTCCTGAGCGGCGACAATGCGGTCGTCATTGCGATGGCGAGCAAAAATCTGGATCCTGCGCATCAGAAAAAAGCGATATTTTGGGGGACGTTCGGCGCTGTCGGACTCCGGATCGTTCTGACGTTCGCCGCGGTAACGCTGCTAAAGATCCCCTTGGTTCAGGCCTGCGGCGGATTGCTGCTGCTGTTCATCGCCTGGAAGCTGCTGAACGAGGATTCTCACGACGAGGAGATCGAAGCGAAGACGACGCTCGGCGGCGCGATCCGCACAATCGTCATCGCGGATCTCGTCATGAGCCTTGACAACGTCGTAGCCGTCGCGGGCGCGGCGCACGGCAATCTTACGCTTATCGTCATCGGACTCGCGATCAGCGTTCCGCTGATTATCTGGTGCAGCCAATTCCTGACCAAGCTGATGACGCGGTTCCCGCCGCTCGTATGGTTCGGGGCGGGGTTGCTTGGTTATTCCGCGGGCGAGATGCTGGCCGGCGATCCGTGGATCGGCGATTATATCGAAGAGACCGCGCCGGCGCTGCCGGAAGTACTGCCGATTCTGCTGGGCGTACTATTTCTCGCGTACGGCGCGCTTTCGTTTTGGCGGGCGCGCAGGGTTTTGCGCCACAGACATTAATTGAGCTCGGCGAACACGTTTAAGGGAGACATACGAAGATGGCAATCGATCAGAGCAGCATGCGGGAATGGGGCAAGATGCTGCTGACATACAAGTTCGCTCTCGACGAAGTCAGCACGAAGCTGAACATTTTGAACGAGGAACTGCACTTCATCCAGAATTACAATCCGATCGAGCATATGAAAACGCGCATCAAGTCCCCCGAGAGCATCCGGGACAAGCTGATCCGCAAAGGGCTCGCGGTGACGATCGACAATGCGGTGAACCATATTCGGGATATATCGGGCATCCGGGTCATCTGTTCTTTTTCCACCGATATTTATCAAATGTACGAGATGATCAGCAAGCAGCAGGACGTCACCGTGCTCGAAGTCAAAGATTATGTCGCGAATCCCAAGCCCAACGGCTATCAGAGCCTGCATCTGATCATTCTGGTGCCGGTATTCCTGACCGACCGGATGGAGCAGGTGCCCGTCGAGATTCAGATCCGCACGATCGCCATGGACTTCTGGGCGAGCCTGGAGCACAAGATTTATTACAAGTTCAACGCGCAGGTGCCGCACGAGATCGGCTTGCAGCTGAAGGACACGGCCGATCTCATCAATTCGCTGGACAAGCGTATGTTCTCCTTGAACGAAGAAGTGCAAAAATACCGTTCGGACGATTAGCCTGAACGAAGCGCTTGAAAGCGTTACTATAATGAAGTAAAAAAGTCCGGTCCCTTTCCGAGGGGCCGGACTGTTGTCGTTCGGGAGCGTTTAGTCCTCGCGGGAGACGTCCGTCGTCAAGCGGCCGACGAGCTCGTCGAACCGGGCGAGCAGCAGCTCCTTGACTGGCGGCTCGGCGAACGCCGCCAGCAGCGCGCCTCGCATCAGATCCGCAAGCTCGGCCGGCGTGAATGAGAAGCGAGTCGCGATCGCTTCGCATTCGCGTGTCATATCGGTGCCCGACACGGTCGGATTGTCCGTATTGACGGTGACGTAGAGACCCGCGTCGTAGTAGCTGCGGATCGGGTAGTCGTCCCAATCCGCAACCGCTTTTGTCTGAATGTTGCTCGTCGGGCACAGCTCGAGCGGGATGCGCCGTTCGCGGATCCACGCTAGCAGCTCGGGGTCCTCCCTTAGCCGGATGCCATGGCCGATGCGCGTCGCGCCGAGTCCTTCCACGGCTTCGCGGACATTAAAGGATCCGGCAGCTTCGCCGGCATGAATCGTGATCGGGATACCGGCTTCGCGCGCGGCGGCGAACGTGCCCCGAAATTTCTCCGCAGGATGGGAGGCCTCGTCCCCGGCCAGGTCGACCGCCACGACGCCTTGACCTTGCCGGGCAATCGCCCCGCGGATAACGGGGAGATTGATCTCTTCGTTTTGATGACGCATGCAGATAACGATGAGACGGGCGACGGTCCCGTACGCCGCTTCACCCTGCTTCAGACCGTCCAGCACGGCGTCGATGGCGGCTTCTGGCGTAAGGCCCGCATTGATATGGAGCGCAGGCGCGAAACGGACTTCGATATAGAGGCAGTTGCGAGCCGCAGACTGCTCCACCGCTTCCTCGGCGACGCGCTTAAGCGACGCTGCATCCTGCAGCAGCGGGAGCACGAAGCTGAATTTATCCAAATAAGTCTTCAGGCTGTCGCAGTCCGCATCGACCTGCATATAGGGCAGCAAGTCCTCCGCCCGGTCCGCGGGCAGGGGATAGCCGCGGTCCGCGGCCAGTTGGAGCAGCGTAGAAGGCTTCACGCATCCGTCCAGATGCAGGTGCAGGTCCGCTTTCGGCAGCGCTTCAAGCCAGTTGTCCATCGCGATCTCTCCCGTCGTCCATCGTCTAGTGCGCCTGTAGGGCGCGGTTACGCATCTTCGCGCGTCAGCTTGGCATAGACTGCGTCCGCGTACTGTTCGTACGCGTCTTGGTGCGTCCAGCCCCGCTCGTTCATCATAAGCCGGTAGCGCAGCCGCTTTTGCGACAGTTCGCCCTTCAGCTTCGCGGACTGCTCGGGATCCCGACAGGCTTCGAGCAGATCGGACAGCGAGACGAGATCCTTGCGAATCTGCAGCTCTTCGGGCAAGGCGCCTGCGTTTTTAAGCAGCTTGTAGGAGAGGCGAAGCTCTTCTGGCACGCCCGCCAGGTCGTCTTCGGGAAGCGCCTTTCCTTGCCCGGACAGTCCTTCGAACTGTCCCGATTTTTCAGCTTCGCGTATTTTTTGCTCGGCAATGGAGACAATCCAATTCATCTGCCCACCGTCCTTTGCTTGTGTTATTATAGCATTGTATCACGGGTTAAACGCTTGATTGAAGTGTTTGCGCGATGGTTGGCGTTGATTCTGTCAATTTAGTTGACATTTGTCTTTCTGGTTAAGCCTTTAATTCCGAGCGATTTAAACGTGATTTGTCATTTCAGACGAAAATTCGCCAGGGAATACGGCCTGGTTCACAAGCCGAGGGAGCGGGTAAAAGGTATTTTCAATTGGGTCTGGCGTTTGTGTGATTAATGGGTTATAAAAGATTACAGGACATTCGTTCAACGCGGAATGCAAAAAGGTTCAAAAAGGATGGTCGAACGTTGAGAGTTTATATGAATCACGACGGCGGCGGCGACGATTTTGTCGCGCTGCTCCTGCTGCTCCGCATGCCGAATATGGAACTTACGGGCGTATCCGTCATCGGGGCCGACGGCTATCTGGAGCCCTCCGTGCAGGCCAGCCGGAAGATCATCGACCGGTTCGGAGGCGAGGCGCGCGAAGGGCTGGACCTGTCCCGTTCCGATTCGCGCGGCAAAAATCCGTTCCCTGCGGCTTGGCGCATCATGTCTTATTATGTTGATGCGTTTCCGATTCTTAACGAGGCCGAGGCCATTCTGACGCCGGTCTCGGACAAGCCGGCGCATCTTCATCTGATCGACAACGTCCGTGCGGGCGAAGGCAAGACGACGCTAGTGTTCACTGGACCATTGACGGACCTTGCGCGCGCGCTTGACGTTGCGCCGGACATCGAAGAGCGGATCGAACGGGTCGTCTGGATGGGCGGCACGTTTTTGCCGAAGGGCAACGTCGAGGAGCCCGAGCACGACGGCACCGCCGAGTGGAACGCGTTCTGGGATCCCGAAGGAACGGCGCGCGTATGGGCCAGCGGCCTCCGGATCGACATGGTCGCGCTGGAGAGCACGAACCAGGTGCCGCTTACGCTGGAAGCCAGAGACGCATGGGCCAAGCTCCGCAGGCACGAGGCGATCGATTTCGTAGGCCAATGCTACGCGCTGGTGCCGCCGCTCATTTTCCATGCGACGAATTCGACTTATTATTTGTGGGACGTGCTCACCGCCGCTTATGTCGGCAAGCCCGATCTGGTGAAGGTCAAGACGGTGAACAGCATCGTAAGGACCGACGGCATGGCGCAGGGGCGTACGGAGCTGTCGGAGGGCGGCAGACCGGTCAACCTGATTTACGACGTCGACCGCGACGGATTTTTCGCTTATATGACCGAATTGCTGAAGTAAGATTAATTTCGGCTACCGCGGCTCGCGGAACCGTTTCGCCGGCTCGCGCAGCGGCTATCGGACCGGCCCACGCGCCGTAGATGCAAATACAAGCACAAGAGACGGGGAGAGAATCAAGCATGAAAAAGAGCACGATGAAGCCGCTAAGCCTGATGCTGGTCGCCATGATGGCGATGCTGCTGGTGCTGTCCGGCTGCGGAAGCAAGAACAACAACAACGAAGGCGCAGCGTCCCCTAGCGCGAGCGCGCCGGCCTCCGAGTCCGCCAGCCCTAGCGCGTCCGCCAGCGCTTCGGCTCCGGCCTCCGAGTCCGCCGCTCCGAGCGAATCCATCACGCCGGCCGACGGCAAAGGCAAAAAAGTGGGCATGGTTACCGACCTCGGCGGCGTAAACGACAAGTCGTTTAACCAGCAAGCCTGGGAAGCCCTGCAGAAGATCAAGACGGATACGGGAGCCGACACCAAGTACCTTGAGTCCAAAAAGGACAGCGACTACATCCCTTACCTGACCAAGTTCGTCAAGGACGGCTACGACCTGACGTGGGCGATCGGCTTCCTGTTCTCCGAAGCGGCTACGACCGTCGCGACGGATAACCCTAACGCCAAGCTCGCCCTGATCGACACGACGCCGACCAAGGAACTGCCGAACGTCGAATCCGTCCTGTTCAAGGAGAACGAAGGTTCGTTCCTCGTCGGCGTCGTCGCTGGTCTGACGACGAAGACGAACAAGATCGGTTTTGTCGGCGGCATGGAGCTGCCTGTCATCAAGAAATTCGAAGCGGGCTTCAAGGCGGGCATCGCGGCCGTCAACCCGAACGCGACGGTCGAAGTCAACTACGTCGGCGACTTCAGCAAGCCAGACCAAGGCAAGCTGGCTGCCGCTACGATGTACGACGGCGGCGCCGACATCATCTTCCACGCTGCAGGCGGTTCCGGCAACGGCGTCTTCAACGAAGCGAAAGATCGCTTTAAGGCCGGCAAAAAAGTATGGGTTATCGGCGTCGACAAGGACCAATCGGTTGAATTCGGCAACGACGTGACGCTGACTTCGATGGTCAAGAAGGTAGACGAAGCGGTTTACCGCGTCTCCAACGAGCTGCTCGCAGGCAACTTCAAGGGCGGCCAAACGGTCGAGCTCGGCTTGGCCGAAGGCGGCGTAGGCTTGCCTACGGACAACCCGAACGTGTCCCAGGACATCCTCGCCAAGGTCGAAGAATACAAGAGCAAGATTATCAGCGGAGAGATCACGGTTCCGACGGAATAATTCCGCGCTGCACGGAATCTCCGCAAGGGCAAGGCCGCATTCAGCGAGCCTTGTCCTTTCTTCCGTTTTAACGCTTTTGATATGGGGACAGGAGCTGATAACAGATGGAGCAAGCGGTACCGGTGGTCGAGCTTAGAGGCATTACGAAGCGTTTTCCCGGCATCGTCGCGAACGACGCCATCAGTCTGGAGCTGCGCAAGGGCGAGATCCATGCATTGCTAGGGGAGAACGGGGCCGGCAAATCGACGCTGATGAGCATTCTATTCGGTCTGTATCAGCCCGACGAAGGCGAGATTCGCGTAGGCGGCAATCCGCAGACGATCGACGGCCCGGGCAAGGCGATCGAGCTCGGCATCGGCATGGTTCATCAGCACTTCAAGCTGGTCCAGCCCTTTACGGTCGCGGAGAATATCGTGCTCGGCATCGAGCCTTCCAAAGGGCTGTCCATCAACTACCGTCAGGCCAACGCCAAGGTCAAGGAACTTTCCGAGCGGTATGGCCTTATGGTAGATCCGACCGTCAAGGTCGAGAACATCACGGTTGGCATGCAGCAGCGCGTAGAGATTTTGAAAACCCTTTATCGCGGCGCCGAGATCTTGATTTTCGACGAGCCGACGGCGGTGCTTACCGTGCAGGAGATTCACGAGCTGATGCAGATTTTGAAGCGGCTAGCCGGGGAAGGCAAGTCCATCATCCTGATTACGCACAAGCTCAAGGAGATCATGGAAGTCTCCGACCGCGTGACGATCATCCGCAGAGGGAAGGTCGTCGGTACCGTCAATACGGCGGAAACAAGTGAAAGCGAGCTCGCGGAAAAGATGGTCGGCAGACGCGTGTCGCTCGACAAGCCGAAGGCGGCCGCGAAGCCTGGCGATATCGTTATAGAGCTGTCCGGCGTAACGGTCGCGGGCGCCGATAAAGGAAAGCCGGTCGTCGAGGGCGTCTCGTTTAACATCCGCGCAGGCGAGATCGTGGGCATTGCCGGCGTCGACGGCAACGGGCAGCACGAGCTGGTGGAAGCGCTCACCGGCATGCGGCCGGTGCAGGAAGGCATCATTCGACTGAATGGCAAAGACATTACGCAGGATTCGATCAAGGACCGCATCAAGGCGGGCATGTCGAACATACCCGAAGACCGCCAGAAGCACGGACTCGTGCTCGATTTTAGCGTCAGCGAGAATTTAATCCTGGGATCCGCCGAGCAAGAACGGTTTTTTAAGGGCGGCTTCCTGAACAAATCCGAAATCGACCGGCACGCAACGAAGCTGATCGAAGCTTACGACGTGCGGACGCCGGATATTCATAACAAAACCCGTTCGCTCTCCGGCGGCAACCAGCAGAAGGCGATCATCGCGCGCGAGATGGAACGTGACCCGCAGCTGCTCATCGCCGTCCAGCCGACGCGGGGGCTCGACATCGGCGCGATCTCTTTCGTCCACGATCGGCTCCTGCAAGCGAGGGCCGAAGGCAAGGCCGTGCTGTTGATCTCCTATGAGCTGGACGAGCTTCACCGGCTGTCCGATCGGATTCAGGTCATTTTCGACGGCCGCATCATGGGCGAGGTCGATCCAGAGAAGGCCGGGGACGACGAGATCGGACTTATGATGGCGGGCAAAATGCAGGCTGACAAAGGAGCGTCGGCATGAACAAGGCGGCTGAAATTTTCAATAAACCATCCACTTACATCCCTTTTATCGCGATCGTGCTCGGTCTGCTGTGCGGCGGGATCGTCATGTGGATCGGCGGCTACAATCCTTTCGAAGCGTATGGCGCGCTTTGGAAGACGGTGTTCGGCACCAAGTACGACTTCGGCGAGACGATCGTCGCGATCACGCCGATTTTGTTCACGGGCCTTGCCGTCGGATTTGCCTTCCGCGCCGGCATTTTTAATATCGGCGCTGACGGCCAATACATTATCGGCATGACGGCGGCGACGTTTATCGGCCTCAAGGTGCATTTGCCGGCGTTCATTCACGCGCCGCTGGCGCTGATCGTCGGCATGCTGTGCGGCGCGCTCTGGGGCGCGCTTGTCGGCTGGCTTAAGGCTTACCGCGGCGTGAACGAGGTTATCTCGGCGATTATGCTGAACTGGATCGCGCTATATCTGTCCAACTATATCCTTCGCGATTTTCTCGTCAAGAAGGGCGAGCAGAAGACGCCTAACATCGACGAGACCGCATCGTTGTCGATCGGCTGGCTCAAGAACTTCATGGAAGGCGCGCGTATGGACTGGGGCATCTGGATCGGCCTTCTGTGCGTCGTTATCTTCTACGTGCTTCTGTGGCGCACGAAGCAGGGCTACGAGCTGCGCGCCGTCGGGCACAATGCCGACGCGGCCAAAGCCGCGGGCATCAACATCAAGGCCAGCTTCATCAAGACGATGATGATCTCCGGCGCGTTCGCCGGACTCGGCGGCGTCTTCTCGGTGCTCGGCGTATTCCACTACCAGGTCGTGCAGGCCGCATCCGCAGGCTACGGTTTCGACGGCATCGCGGTCGCGCTGCTCGGCGGCAATCACCCGGTCGGCATCCTGCTTGGCGCGATCCTGTTCGGCGGTCTCACCTACGGCTCGGCCGGGATGAACTTCGAGGCCGACGTGCCGTCGGAGATCGTCCGGATCGTCATCGGCAGCATCATCTTCTTCGTCGCCTCCCACGGCCTGATCCGCACCGTGATTCAGCCGTTGTTCAAAAAGCGCAAATCGCGCGAGCGGAAAGGAGCTGACATGAATGGGAACGTTGGCTGATCTGATCAGTTCCACGCTTGTATTTTCCGTCGCGCTGATTTTTGCCGCGCTCGGCGGCGTGTTCAGCGAACGCTCGGGCGTGTTCAACATCGGCCTCGAGGGCATGATGACGGCCGGCGCGTTCGGCGCGGCCATCGCCAGCTATTACATGGAGACGGACGGCGGCGCAACGACGTCCTCGCCATGGGTCGGCCTGATCGCCGGCGTCGTCTGCGGTCTCGTATTCGCGCTCCTGCATGCCTATGCCACCGTATCGCTTAAGGCGGATCAGACGATCGTCGGCGTCGTCATCAACATTTTGGCGGTCGCCGTTACGCTTTATCTCGTCAAGATCATCTTCGAAGGAGCGGGCGATACGGCACAGCTGCAAAACGTATTCGCCAAGTGGCCGATTCCGCTGCTGTCCGACATTCCGTTCATCGGCAGAGCGTTTTTCAACAGCTACCCGACGACGTACATCGCATATATCCTTGTGCCGCTCAGCTCGTACCTGCTGTTCAAGACGCCGTTCGGCCTCCGCCTGCGGTCCGTCGGCGAGCATCCGGGCGCCGCCGACACGGTCGGCATCAACGTCATCAAGTACCGCTACATCGGGGTGCTGATCAGCGGCGCGCTTGCCGGCCTTGGCGGAGCTACGATCACGCTGACGACGACAAGCAACTTCTCGCACAGCACGATCTCGGGCCAGGGCTTCATCGCGATCGCGGCCCTGATCTTCGGCCGCTGGAACCCCTACGGCGTATTCGGCGCCGCGTTTTTCTTCGGCATGGCGCAGGCGCTTAGAAACTTCCTGACCCGGTTCGAGTTTTCCCAGTCGATACCGACGGAATTCCTCTACATGCTGCCGTACGTACTGACTCTGATCGTCCTTGCGGGGGCAATCGGCAAGTCGGTTCGCGGACCGGCGGCGGCCGGAGAAGCTTACGATCCGTCGAAGCGTTAGCTGTCTTGCATGGTACTCAGCGCCGCTCGCATCCGCTATGGATCGGGCGGCGTTTTCTGTTGCCCGGCGGTTGACGGCGAAGCGGACAACGTCACCGTCCGTTCATGATCGCTGCGCATGCCTCTTAAATCGGGTATAATCGGCAATAACGAACAAGTGAAATTTCGAATCGACCGAATCGAAGGTAGGAGCGTATCCCCCATGATTAATCGCAAGGTTACTCCCTCGGAGAGCGGCAAACGCCTGCACCGCTTTCTCCGCAATTTGCTTCCGAACATTCCGCTTGGCCAGATCTACAAGATGATCGACTCGGGCAAGGTCCGGGTGAACGGCAAGCGCAAGAAGCAGGACTATGAGCTGGCAGCGGGCGACGAGCTGGCGATCTATATGGAAGATGAACAATACAAGGAAGCTTCGATCGGACAGCAAAAGACGAAATACGTCGGCGTCAACGCCGATATCCATGTTGTCTTCGAGGACGATCAGCTGCTCGTCGCGTTGAAGCCTGCCGGCATGCTCACGCATCCGGATCAGACGGATCAACGGGACACGCTGATCAACCGAGTGCATGCATACTTGTACCGGAAAGGGGAGCTCGACAGCCCGATATTCATGCCGGCGACGGCGAACCGGCTCGATCGCAATACGAGCGGGCTCGTGCTGGTCGGCAAGACGGCGGGAATGCTCCATCAGCTCAATCAGTGGATCCAGAAGCACGAGCTTCAGAAATATTACGTGACGATCGTCGAAGGCCGGCTTGAGGGCGAGGGCGAGCTGACGGACGAGCTCGTGCGAGACGAGAAACGCAACCGCACGCGGGTTGTCTCGGCAGGGAGCGGCGGCGACGAGAAGCGGTTGTCCGCAATGACGCGTTACCAGTCGCTTTCGCAGGGAGACGGCTACAGTCTTGTCGAGATCGAACTCGTCAGCGGGCGGACGCATCAGATCCGGACGCACTTCCAGAGCATCGGTCATCCGCTGCTCGGAGACGTGAAGTACGGCGGCAAAATCTACGCGGGCATCAATCATCAGCTGCTGCATGCGTGGCGCATCGTTTTGCCGGACGGACGCGAGTTCCGCGCGCCGGCGCCGCCGATTCTGAAGCGAACGGCGGACAAGCTGGGGCTTCAGGGCATCTAAGGCGATGGACAAAAGCAAGCTGCTTGCGCTTGTTCAGGCGGACGAGGCAATGATGTCCGCATTGCGTGTCGCACGCATGCTTAACCTGCCCGATTGGTGGATCGCCGCCGGATTCGTAAGGAGCAAGCTGTGGGACGTATTATGCGACATGCCGTTGCGTACGCGTTTGCCGGATGTCGACGTGATCTACTTCGAAGCCGAGGATACGGACGAAGCAACCGAAAAACGATATGAAACCGAGCTTCGCCGGCACCTGCCGGACGTACCATGGTCGGTCAAAAACCAGGCGCGCATGCACGTCATTAACGGCCGTGCGCCATACCTGTCGTCGCTCGATGCCGTCGCGAACTACCCGGAAACCGCCACGGCGCTGGCTGTGACGCTGGATGCCGCGGGCCGCCCGAAGCTCGGAGCGCCTTACGGGCTGAAAGATGCCGTAGCCATGCGGATTCGCCCGACGCCGGCGTTCGCGTCCGATCCTGCGCTCTATGCGATCTTCGAGCGCAGAATCGAGGCCAAGCGCTGGGACCGGATCTGGCCTGGCGTCAGTTACATAAGGTGATTGCTCGCCAGCTGGTCATCGAAGGGGATGGCGCTGGAGGGACGAAGGGTGTTCCTGATTAGAAACAAACGGACGCTTTTGGCTATGGAGGACGAAGGGTGTTCCTGATTAGGAACACCCCGACGCTATTGGCTTTGGAGGACGAAGGTTGTTCCTGAATGGGAACAACCGGACAATCTTGGAGCGGAAGAGGTAGCGGGCGTTCTTGTTTGGGAACAACCGGGCCCCCATCGCGCGGGGAAGGCAGATATCGTTCTTCACCGGGAACAATCGAGCGTGTTTGCCGGTAGAGACACGGGCGTTGTTCTGCGAGATAATTGTATGGCGCGACAAACGAAAAAAAGCCGCCTCCGCGGGCCTTGGGCCCTGCGGACGGACGGCTTCTATTATTTTCAGAACAAAAACTTGTCGGGATCCGAGCCGAACCGCTGATCCCGGTTCAGGTCGTCGATCAGCGCCATCTCGTCGGCGCTCAGCTCGAAGTCGAACACGTTCGCGTTCTCCGCGATCCGCGCCGGCGTCACCGACTTTGGAATCGTGACGACGCCGTGCTGGATATCCCAGCGCAGCACGACCTGGGCGGGCGATTTGCCGTGCTTCTCGCCGATCGAGCGCAGCACCTCGTGATCGAGGTTGCCCTGCATGAGCGGGCTCCAGGCCTCGAGCTGGATGCGGTTTTCCCGGCAATAGGTCCGGAGATCGCGCTGGGACAGCAGCGGGTGGTATTCGACCTGATTGACCATCGGGACGAGGTCGCTATGCCGCTTGAGCTCCTCCAGATGGCGGATGTTGAAGTTGCTGACGCCGACGGCCTTCACCCGTCCGTCCGCATACAGCTTCTCGAATGCGCGCCAGGTGTCGACGAACTTGTCGGTGCCCGGCCAGTGAATGAGGAGAAGATCGACATGATCGAGACCCAAGCGTTCGAGCGAGGCGTCATAAGCGGCGAGCGTCTTGTCGTAGCCTTGATCGTCGTTCCAAATTTTCGTCGTAACGAACAGTTCGGAACGCGGCACGCCGCCTTCGCGAATCGCCTGACCGACACCGACTTCGTTTTTGTAAATCGCGGCCGTGTCGATGCTCCGGTAGCCGGCGTCGATCGCGGCGCGTACGGCCGAGACGACCTGCGCATCGTTATCCATTTTCCAGACGCCAAGCCCCAGCCAAGGCATGCGAACGCCATTGTGAAGAACGGTGACGGATTGAAGAGATTGCGTCATAGCGAGAGCCTCCAGTGGAGTAAGTGTGTGGTTCGTACGGGCTTCAGATCAGAAGTTCGAGCCATTCATCCATCGTGACAGCCCCAAAGTAGAAGGTCAAGTCCACGCCCTCGAAGGCCGCCGCGAGCGACTCCCGGTCGTACCGAAGCCCTTGCAGCATCTCGGCTACGTCGCCGATCTCGCCTCGTCCGAAGAAGTCGCCGTAGACGGCGGCATCCGAGATGCGGCCTTCCTGCACGTTCATGCGGATATCGACGGTGCCGGCGGGCAGGCGCTTGCGCTGCTGGACGTTAAATGCCGGCGACAGCCCGTAGTTCCAATCCCAGCTCCGGTATCGCCGGTCGGCAAGCTGGCGCACCGCTTCCCAATCGGCTTCGGTAAGCCGATGCTGCGGAATCTCGGAGGCGCCGCCGAAGATCGAGGTGAGAACGCGGCTCCTGAACTGCTCGATCGTCATCGGTTCGGTCAGAAACTCCGAGATGTTGGCGACGCGCGCGCGGATGGACTTGGTCGCCTTCGATTCGAACTTGAGCGGATTGGGCTTCAGCGCAGCGGAGACGTCCTCCATATGGGAATCGAACAGCAGCGTGCCGTGGCAGAACATTCGTCCGCCGGTCGCGAACATCGCGTTGCCCGATATTTTGCGCTCGCCGACTTGAATGTCGTTGCGGCCGGACAGCTCGGCTTCGACGCCCATGTCGCGCAGCGCCTTGACGACCGGCTCCGTGAACTTGCGGAAGTTGTGGAACGAATTGCCGTCGTCCTTGGTGATAAAGCTAAAATTCAGATTGCCGAGATCATGGTATACCGCGCCGCCGCCGGACAGTCTGCGGACGACGTCGATGCCGTGCGCCTCGGTGTACGCCGAATTGACTTCTTCGGCGGTGTTCTGGTTTTTGCCGATGATGATGGAAGGCTTGTTGATGTAAAAAAGCAGAATCGGCTCGTCGCCGGACAGCTTGCGAAGGGTGTGCTCCTCGAGAGCCAGATTAAGTGCGGGATCGTTGCCTCCGCCGTTGTCGATAAAAAGCAATGCCGTCTGCCTCCCGTCGAATGTGCGTTCTTCTTATTTTATGATATTTGAGACTTGCGGACAAACTTGCATTGGTTCATATTGAATTCATAATTGAAGGATAGGGTATGGGTATCCTTTTGTTCAAAAGCCGCAAACCTAGGAATCTGGAAAGGATGACGTCCATGTTAAAGCTGTTCAGACTTCTCGCGCCTTACCGGGCCCTCGTCGTCCTGGTCATGGCGCTGATCCTGCTGCAGTCGCTATCCGAGCTGTACCTGCCGACCTTGATGGCTGACATCGTAGACGAAGGCATCGTCAAACGCGGCGGGGACACCGCTTACATCATGCGGATCGGCGGCTTTATGCTAGCCGTCGCGCTGGTAGGCACCGGCGTATCGATCCTGGCGAGCTACTACTCGTCGCGCATTTCGGCGGGCTTTGGCCGGCTCGTGCGGGGCAAGGTGTTTTCGCGCGTCGAGCAGTATTCGCTGCAGGAATTCGATAAGATCGGCACCGCTTCGCTGATCACCCGCACGACCAATGACATCAATCAGGTACAGCAGGTGCTCATGATGATGCTGCGGATGATGGTCATGGCGCCGATGATGAGCATCGGGGGCATCATTATGGCCGTTTCCAAGGACGCCCAGCTGTCGCTCGTGCTCGTCGTGGCGATTCCCGTGCTCGTCCTGACGATCGTCCTGGTCGCGCGCAAAGGCATCCCTTTGTTCAGAGTCATTCAGAAAAAGCTCGACAAGCTGAATCTTGTCCTCCGCGAGGGGCTGACGGGCATCCGCGTCATCCGTTCGTTCGGACGCATCGGACATGAGCAGGCGCGCTTCGTCGAAGCGAACCGGGATTTAACCGAGACATCGGTCAAGGTCAACCAGATCATGGCCGTTCTCTGGCCGCTCATGATGCTGATCATGAACTTTTCGAGCGTCGCGATCATCTGGTTCGGCGGCCTCCGGGTCAGTCACGGCCATATGGAGGTCGGTGATCTGATGGCGTTCCTCCAATACGCGATGCAGATCATGTTCTCGATGCTCATGCTGTCGATGATGTTCGTCATGGTGCCGCGCGCGTCGGCTTCGGCCGTCCGCATCAACGAAGTGCTGGACATGTCGCCCGTCGTGAACGACGCGCCGCATGTGCGCGTCGGCCGCACGGAGCTGCGCGGCGTCGTCGAGTTCGACGATGTCACTTTCAGCTATCCGGGCGCGGAGCAGCCGGCGCTGAAAAACGTCAGCTTCCGGGCGGAGCCGGGCGAGGTGACCGCGATCATCGGCGGTACGGGCTCTGGCAAGTCGACGCTCGTCAATCTGATTCCACGCTTCTACGACGTAGATTCCGGCAGCATCCGGAT
This sequence comes from Cohnella sp. GCM10012308, assembly GCF_042649185.1. Classification (NCBI taxonomy): domain Bacteria; kingdom Bacillati; phylum Bacillota; class Bacilli; order Caryophanales; family Paenibacillaceae; genus Cohnella; species Cohnella sp. GCM10012308. The sequence goes on along the minus strand of NZ_JBHRYU010000009.1, from coordinate 71,704 downwards.
CGGCGGCACCGACGTACGGGAGCGTCCGCAAGCGGATTTGCGGTCGCAAATCGGCCTAGTGCCGCAAAAAGCGGTGCTCTTCACGGGATCGATCGCGGACAATATCCGTTACGGAAAGGAGGACGCGACCGACGAGGAGCTTCGCCATGCCGCCGAGGTCGCTCAGGCATCCGATTTCATTTCGGGGATGGAACGCGGATTCGAAGCGCATATCGCCCAGGGCGGGACCAACGTATCGGGCGGCCAGAAGCAGCGGCTTTCCATCGCCCGCGCGCTCGTCCGGCGGCCGGATATTTATATTTTCGACGACAGCTTCTCGGCGCTCGACTTCAAGACGGATGCGAAGCTTAGAGCCGCGTTGAAAAGCGAGACGACGGAAGCGACCGTTCTGATCGTTGCGCAGCGTGTCAGCACGGTCATGGACGCCGACCGGATCATCGTGCTCGACGATGGCGAGATTGCCGCCGTCGGCACGCATAAGGAACTGCTGCAAACGAGCGAGATCTATAAAGAGATCGTGTCATCGCAGCTGACGGAGGAGGAGATCGCATGAGTCAGCAACCAGGCGCAGGCAGAGGCGGTCCTCCGCGGCAGGGCGGCGGACCCGGCGGGCCAGGCGGACCGGGTCCTTTCGGCGGACATCCGGGCGGCAGACCCGGCATGCCGGTTCAAAAGGCCAAAGACTTCAAGGGTACGTTTCGCAGGCTGATGGGCTATCTGAAGCCCTTCCGAATTACGTTGATTACGGTGTTCGCCGCGGCGATCGTCAGCACGATTTTTTCCATTTTGAGCCCCAAGATTCTCGGGCATGCGACGACGAAGCTGTTCGCAGGCATTATGGGGAAAATGAACGGTGATCCGAACGCCGTGATCGACTGGCACGGCATCGAGATGATCATCGTATGGCTGATCGGATTGTACGTGCTCAGCGCCATTTTCAGCTATATCCAGCAATATTTGATGGCCGGCGTCGCTCAGCGTACCGTCTACAAGCTGCGTAACGACGTCAATGAAAAGCTCGCCCGGCTGCCGCTCAAGTTTTTCGACACGCGGACGCACGGGGAGATCTTGAGCCGCGTCGTCAACGACGTGGACAATATCAGCAACACGCTGCAGCAAAGCTTGACGCAGTTGATCACGTCCATCGTCACGATCGTCGGCGTTATCGTCATGATGCTCACGATCAGTCCGCTGTTGACGGTCATCGTACTGCTGACGCTGCCGCTCAGCTTCCTGGTCATCAAGGCGATCGCGGGCAAGTCGCAGGGCTACTTTATCGGCCAGCAAAAAAACCTCGGCGAGCTGAACGGCCATGTCGAAGAGATGTTCACGGGCCATCAAGTCGTCAAGGCGTACGGACATGAACGGAAGGCGGTCGAGAAGTTCGAAGGCATCAACGACCGGCTGTACGATGCCGGCTGGCGCGCGCAGTTCGTCTCCGGCATCATGATGCCGCTCATGAGCTTTATCGGCAATATCGGCTATGTGGCGATCAGCGTCGTAGGCGGCGTGCTCGTCACGCGGCAGGCGATCAACATCGGGGACATTCAGGCGTTTATTCAATACGCGCGGCAGTTCACGATGCCGATCACCCAGACCGCCAATATCGCCAATATCATTCAGTCGACGATCGCTTCGGCCGAGCGGGTGTTCGAGCTGCTCGACGAGAGCGAGGAGAAGCCTGAGGAAAACAAGGAACTCGAACCTTCCCGCGTGGCCGGACACGTCGCCTTTAAGCATGTGGATTTCAGCTACAAGGACGACGCGCCGCTCATCGCGGACATGAATATCGACGTGAAGGCGGGGCAGACGGTGGCCATCGTCGGGCCGACGGGCGCGGGCAAGACGACACTCGTCAACTTGCTCATGCGCTTCTACGAGGTGAACGGCGGAACGATCACGGTCGACGGAACCGACATCGCCAAGCTGAAACGCGGCAACCTGCGCAGCCTGTTCGGCATGGTGCTGCAGGATACGTGGCTGTTCGGCGGGACGATCCGCGACAATATCGCGTACGGCCGCGCAGGCGCGTCCGAGGCTGAGGTCGTGGATGCCGCGAAGGCGGCATTCGCGGATCATTTCATCCGCACGCTGCCCGAGGGTTACGATACCGTGCTGAACGAAGAGGCCTCCAACCTGTCGCAGGGACAAAGGCAGCTGCTCACGATCGCCCGCGCCATATTGGCCGATCCGGCGATTCTGATTCTCGACGAAGCGACGAGCAGCGTCGATACGCGTACGGAAGCCAACATTCAGACGGCAATGAATCGCCTTATGCAGGGCCGCACAAGCTTTGTCATCGCGCACCGGCTGTCGACGATCCGCGAGGCCGATCTGATTCTCGTGATGAACAAAGGGACCGTTATCGAGCAAGGAACGCACGAGGAGCTGCTCGCAAGCGGCGGATTTTACGCGGATCTGTACAACAGCCAATTTTCCGGCGGGAAATTTTCCGAGGACGCTAGCTGACGGGAAGTTTTATCCAAATTTCAGTGTTTGTTCATGATCCATTCATTTGCCCGTGATACCTTGCACATAGGACATGGGAGGAGATGGTTGGGGTATGAACAAAAAATGGACGATGCTCGCAGGAGTGGCATTATCCGTCGCGTTGTTGGCGGGGTGCGGCTCCAAAGGCGAGAACAACGGGGCAGCCGCCGCTGCGGCTGCCGGCGATCAATCTGGAGGAGCCGCCGCGGGCGATCAAGGCGCGGCAGGTCAGGGCGGGGGCTTCGGCGGCATGCAGGCGATGGGCACGCTCGGGAAGATCAAGAGCGTGAACGGCAATACGATCACGATCTACAAGTCTTCGTTCCAACCCGGACAAGGCGGCGGCCGGATGGGCGGCAACCGCCAAGGCGACGGCCAAAATGCGGGAGACGGGGCCGCGCCAAGCGGCAACGAGCAGCCGCCGAGCGGCGATCCGCCGCAGCAGGGCGCGGATGGCCAAGCCGGCGGACAGGCGGGACAAGACCGGCAAGGCGGCCAGGGTGCCCAGCGTCCCGATATGGCCAACATGTTCACGGATGAAACGGAGGACATCACGGTTACGGACGCGACGAAGATCTACAAGACCGAGATGGCGGACGGCCAGCGGACCGAGACGGAGGTCGCGATCGGGGACTTGAAGGCGGACGACGTCATTACCGTGACGCTTAAGGAAGGCACGCAGGAGGCAGAATCGATCCGCCTTGGCGGATTTGGCGGCGGCTTCGGCGGCGGGATGCGAGGCGGTCAAGGCCAAGGGCAGGATCAAGGTCAAGGCCAGGGTCAAGCGCAGTCGAACGGCCAGCAGGCTGCCGCGGGCGCCTGATCGCAGCTTCATTTCAACAAATCGTAGACCGCATCTCTGTATGAAACGACAGGGATGCGGTTTATTTGCGTTTATTTAAGTTTATTTATGTCGCATTCCTAACTTTAACTTGTCCGATGATGGTGATAAACTGAAAACATTGGCGTTTTGAATCGCATGGGGGAGAGTGGTTGTTGATGAAAAAGCTGCTTGAGGAGCTGTCCCGCGAAAAAATCGTGGCGATCATCCGCGGCATCGATGAAGCGAACGGAGACCGTACGGCGAAGGCGCTGGCAGACGGAGGGATCGTGTTCCTGGAGGTTACGCTCAATACGGACGGCGCGCTCGGGATGATCTCCCGCTTCCGCGAAGGATACGCGGGCAGGCTTCGGATCGGCGCCGGCACGGTGCTGGACATCGGGCAAGCCAAGGAAGCGGTGGCGGCGGGAGCGGAATATCTTATCTCTCCTAACTTGGACGAAGAGATCGTCTATTACGGCGCCGAGAACGGCATCGAGGTGTGGCCGGGCACGATGACGCCAACCGAGATCGTCAAGGCTTACAAGGCCGGCGCTTCGGGTGTCAAAGTATTTCCGTTCGCCTCGCTTGGCGCGGGATATCTCAAGGAAATCCGCGCGCCGCTCAACCATATTCCGATGATCGCGACGGGCGGCGTCAATCTGGGCAATATACAATCCGTATTCGACGCCGGAGCGGTGGCGGTCGGCTTGGGCGGCAATCTCGTCGACAAGCAGTTGATCGCCGAAGGCCGGTTCGACGAGCTGACAGAACGTGCTCGCGCGTTCGCCGACGCTGTACGCGAAGGAGCGGGAGCATGAGCGCGAACTGGGCGGACGTCGTCACGATCGGCGAAAGCATGGTGCTGATGCAGCCGATGCACGACGGACCGCTGGCCTACGCCCCGCTATTCACGCGTTCCGTCGCCGGCGCCGAGTCGAACGTCGCGATCGGATTGTCGCGGATGGGGCTGAAGGTACGCTGGATCAGCCGTCTCGGCCAGGATCCGTTCGGCGATCTGATCCTGTCGACGCTGGCGGGCGAAGGCGTGGATACGAGCCTGGCGGAACGCGACTACAGCCATCCGACGGCGATTTACTTCAAAGAATTCAAAGGCTACGGGGATCCCAACGTCTACTATTACCGTAAAGGCTCGGCTGCCAGCACGCTGACGCAGGAGCATATTCGTCCCGAATGGTTCGCGAATGCCGGCCATTTGCACGTGACGGGCATCACGCCCGCGCTCAGCCACGGCGCCGAGAATGCTGTCAGGGCCGCCATGATCGCCGCCCGCAACGCAGGGCTGTCCGTTTCCTTTGATCCGAATCTGCGCCGCAAGCTGTGGTCCGAGGAAAAAGCGCGTCAGACGCTGCTGTCTCTTATACCGCTCTGCGACGTGTTCATGCCAGGACTCGAAGAAGCCGAGTTTCTGCTCGGGGCGAAGAGCGAGGCCGAATACGGCGCCGACTTCATGGGCATGGGGCCCAAGACCGTCGTGCTGAAGCTGGGCGAGCAGGGCTCCGTCGCTTTTTCCTCGCAGGCCGCCGTCATGGCGGAGCCGCATGTCGTGAAGCGCGTCGTCGATACGGTCGGCGCAGGCGATGCCTTCGCGGCAGGCTTCCTGTCCGCCTGGCTCGAGAACGAGCGCCAGAGCGACAGCCAATATCTCAAGGCCGCGCTCGATCGTGCCAATCTGCTCGGCGCGCTTGCGACGCAGTTTAAAGGCGACTGGGAAGGCATGCCCCGCCGCGAGGAAATGCTCCGTCTGCTCGGCGGCGGCCGCGAAGTGACGCGTTAAAACAAGCACGCCGGCTTCATGCCGGGGGACGGAAATAGCGATGCGCGGCATCGCTATTTCTCTGCGGCGCGTTTTGAAGCCGGCCAAATATCCCAGCGTGCCACCGGTAACTCCCCAGTAACGCTTTTAAACGAAATAACGATGCGCGACATCGCTATTCATCTAATCTGCACGCCCCGACTGGCAGATGCAGCACCACCACACCGCGATTGCCTAGCTGACCACAGTTCCCCTATTTTCGTATAATACGGTGCTCTCCGGCCTGTTCCGGACGGGAAATCCGTTATTTTTCATTTCAGCGTCTCAACCCCACCATTTTAGCGCCAATAACGGCTCCTGAGTCCATTTCCCCGAGGAAATCGCTGTTTACTGTGAAATAACGTATTCTGTGTCCACGCATACTGCTGTGAAAGCGAAGCGCGCAATCGAAGCCATTTCGGGCCTCATACGCCTGACCGACCGGATTACCGCGTTTTTTATTCGTAAAGTTGCCTGAATTTGTCCGGCGGCAATCCGGTTTTGCGCCTGAAAGTGGCGACGAAGTGGCTCGTGTCGCGGAAGCCCGCGAGCGTTGCGATCCGGGAGACCGTCTCCTGCGGGCGTCCGATCAGCATTTCTTTTGCTTTGCGGATGCGCAGCTCGATGAAGTAGTTGTAGGGGGATTGGCCGAACGCCCGTCTGAACAGTTCGTTCATCGTACTGGGCGGCATGCCGAGCACCGAGCGCATATCGGTCAGCCCGGCGTCGGGATCGTCGTAATGCCGTTCCATCCATTCGATTAGCGGACGCAGCCGCCAGGACGCGCGGTCGACCGAGTCCTGCCTGCCCGACTTGCCATGCCGCCGGAGCGTCAGCAGGAAACGGTAAGCGTCGGCGGACGCCTCCAAGCCGAACGGATCAGCATCGGATTCGATCCGATCGAGCATCTTCTCCAGATAGTCGGCCAGCGGCGAAGCTTGCTCCCAGCGAATAGGCGCCGGCTCGATGAGCCCGAGCGCGATCAGCATCGTTGCGGCAGCGCTTCCGCCAAACGTCAAATAAGCCGTCTCCCATTCCTCCGAGGCAGGCTCGTAGACATGCGGCGCTTCGGGCGGCACCAAAATGCCCGAGCCGGCAGGCAGGCTGTACTTGTGGCTGTCGACGGAAAAAGCGCCTTCTCCGCCAAGCGTTTGCAGCCAGTGGTAAAAGGGGTAACCGGTGGGACGGGCTATTTTTCCCGCCTCGCGCACCGTTCCGATCGTCTCGACGAACAGCGGGAGCTGGCCTGTCTGCCCGGAGGGGATCGCGAATCTTCTATACGTTCGCATGGGGGAAGCACATCCCTGTTGTTTTATTATATCGAATCGGGAGAAGATTATATTTAGCAGGACTTCGGACTGCGATAATATGAAGATATAATTATATGATAAAGGATGTGCGCGCACATGATCAACGATAAGCTGCCGAAAATCTGGTATGGCGGAGACTATAATCCGGAGCAATGGGACGCGGAAACTTGGGCCGAGGACGATCGCATGTTCAAGCTTGCCGGCATCGACGTAGCTACAGTCAACGTCTTCTCTTGGGCGCTGATCCAACCGGACGAAAACACCTACGACTTCGCTTGGCTTGACGAAACGATCGACCGACTGTACCGGAACGGCGTTTACGTCTGTCTGGCCACGGGTACCGGTGCGCATCCGGCTTGGATGGCACGCAAATATCCCGAGGTTACGCGAGTCGACTACCAAGGGCGCAAGCGTAAGTTCGGCGGCCGGCACAATTCCAATCCGAACAGCCATGTTTACAGACAATTTGCCAGGACGCTTGCCGGCAAGCTCGCCGAGCGTTACAAGGGCCATCCGGCCGTTCTGATCTGGCACGTATCCAACGAATACGGCGGCTACGACTACAGCGAGCAATCCGAAGCGGCTTTCCGGGAGTGGCTGAAGTCGCGCTACGGCACGCTCGAGGCGCTCAACAAGGCTTGGAACACGCGGTTTTGGGGGCACACGTTTTACGACTGGGATGAAATCGTGCTTCCGAATGCGCTGAGCGAGGAGTGGGACGGCAACCGAACGAACTTCCAGGGCATCTCCCTCGATTTTCGGCGATTCATGTCCGACAGCCTCCTGGAATGCTATCGCATCGAATACGACGAGATCAAGAAGCATACCCCGCACCTGCCGATTACGACGAACCTGATGGGGCTATATCCGGAACTGGATTACTTTAAGTGGGCGCCATATCTGGACGTTATCTCCTGGGATAACTATCCGTCGCTCGATACGCCGGTCAGCCTGACAGCGATGACGCACGATCTGATGCGCGGCTTGCGGCAGGGCCAGCCCTTCATGCTGATGGAGCAGACGCCGAGCCAGCAAAACTGGCAGCCGGTCAATTCGCTGAAGCGTCCCGGCGTGATGCGTTTGTGGAGCTACCAGGCGGTCGCGCGCGGAGCGGATACCGTCATGTTTTTCCAGCTTCGCCGTTCGATCGGAGCTTGCGAGAAATATCACGGTGCCGTCATCGAGCACGTAGGCCATGAGCATACCCGGGTCTTCCGCGAAAGCGCGGAGCTGGGCGCGGAGCTCGGCCGGCTCGGCGACAAGCTGCTCGACGCCAGAAGCGGCGCGCGCGCGGCGATTTTGTTCGATTGGGAAAATCGCTGGGCGCTCGATCTGTCCAGCGGTCCGACCGTGCATCTGAAGTACGTCGACGAAGTGCACAAATATTACGCTGCCTTGTTCAAGCAGCATATCCCCGTAGACATGATCGGCGTGGAGGACGATCTCTCCGCGTACGACGTCGTCATTGCGCCGGTGCTCTATATGGTGAAGCCAGGCTTCGCCAAGCGGGCGGAAGCGTTCACCGCTGCGGGCGGTACGTTCGTAACGACGTTTTTCAGCGGCATCGTGAACGAGTCGGATATCGTCACGGTCGGCGGCTATCCCGGCGAACTCCGCAAGCTGCTCGGCGTATGGGCCGAAGAGATCGATGCGCTCTTTCCGGATACGAAAAATGCGATCGTCGTTCAAGACGAAGGCCAAGGACGACTATCCGGCAGCTACGAATGCGGCATTCTGTGCGATTTGATTCATGCGGAGAGCGCGCAAGTCGTCGCGACGTACGGCCGCGATTTCTATGCGGGCATGCCATGCTTGACCGTGAATCGCTTTGGCGAGGGAGAGGCTTGGTATGTCGCTTCGAGTCCCGAAGCTTCTTTCCTCGAGGATTTGCTCGGGCAGTTGTGCGAGGACAAAGGAATTCTGCCGCTCGTCAGCGCGCCGGCCGGCGTCGAGTCGACCGTACGGGCGAAGGGCGATGAGCGCTTCGTGTTTCTGCTAAATCATGCGCCTACGCCTGCGGTCGTCAAGTTCGACGTGGAAGGCATCGACCTGCTGACGGGCGCCGATGCGCCGGGACGCGTCGAAGTTCCGGGACGCGGCGTTGCGATCATTGCCGCTCGAAGCTGAGCGGAGAACGAATCGCGAGCGGCGGATAAAAGGTCGTAAAAGGCGGCATGCTAAACCTCGACAGGAGGTGGAAGACATGGCGGATCGTGAACAAGTCGTTGCCGTTCGCAAGAACGGGGATGGCGACATCGTGGAACTGAAGCTGTCTTCGGGCCAAGTGGTAGGCTACAAAGAAGCGCAGCAGATGGCCAAGAACGACCGGATCGAAAACGTCAACGTTTTCCGCGGCCGCGACGGCGACGAGCATCTGCGCTCGAACCCGGACGGCCGGGAAGACAACAATCTCGACAATCTGCCCGGCTTCTAAGGGGAGATGCGCTTCAATAGCGCCGCTGAACCGCTTGCCTCGCAGGCGGCTTCGGCGGCCTTTTGATTTTTTTTGCTTCTTTTTCAAACATGTACATACAAGTGTTGCTTGTATGCGTAACCTTAGGTATTATGATAATGTAAAGGTACGTACAAGTTGAAAACGACATCATTCGCATTTATTTGCTTTTAATCCAGGGAGGTAACGACATGCTTCAAGTGAAGCCTTATACGTTTTGGTTCATCACCGGCAGCCAGCATTTATACGGTCCGGAGACGCTGGAGGAAGTGGCGGCCCATTCGCGGGAGATCGCAGACGCATTGTCCGGGCGCGTTTCCTATCCGGTGGTGTTCAAGCCTGTCGTGACGACGCCGGACGAGATCCGTCGCGTTTTGAACGAAGCTAACGTCGACGAGGAATGCGCCGGCGTCATCACCTGGATGCATACGTTTTCTCCGGCCAAGATGTGGATCGCCGGGCTGACGGAGCTGCGCAAGCCATTGCTCCACTTGCATACGCAGTATAACCGCGACATTCCTTGGGATTCGATCGACATGGATTTCATGAATACGAACCAAGCCGCTCACGGGGATCGAGAATACGGCTTCATCGGCGCCCGCCTGGGCATTGCCCGCAAGGTTGTCGTCGGCCACTGGAGCGAGGAAGGCGTCCTTGCCCGCATCGGCGCCTGGCAGCGCACGGCCGTCGCCTGGAACGAAAGCAAGCGGCTTAAGGTCGTGCGGTTCGGCGACAACATGCGCCAGGTTGCGGTAACCGAGGGCGACAAGGTCGAAGCGCAAATCAAGTTCGGCTGGTCGGTCAACACGCACGGCGTCGGAGACCTCGTTCAATACGTCAACGCGGTAGCAGCCGATGAGGTCGAGGCGCTTCTGGGCGAATACGCAGAGCGTTACGAAATCGTAGAGGCGGGTCGCGCGGAAGGTGCGGTGCGCGACGCGATCGCCTATCAGGCGCGGCTCGAGATCGCGATCAAGCGGTTCCTGGACGAAGGGGGCTTCACCGCATTTACGACGACGTTCGAGGATTTGCACGGTCTCGACCAGCTGCCGGGCCTTGCCGTACAACGTCTAATGGAGCAAGGTTACGGATTCGCGGGCGAAGGCGACTGGAAGACGGCCGCGCTCACGCGCCTGATGAAGATTATCGCGGACGGCAAGGACACCTCCTTCATGGAGGACTATACGTATCACTTCGAGCCCGGCAACGAGCTCGTGCTGGGCGCCCACATGCTGGAGGTGTGCCCGACGCTCGCCGCATCGAAGCCTCGCATCGAGGTACATCCGCTCGGGATCGGCGGCAAGGCCGATCCGGCCCGCATCGTATTCGACGGCAAGGGCGGCAAGGCGTTAAACGCATCCATCATTGATCTGGGCACCCGCTTCCGGCTGATCGTAAACGAAGTGAAGGGCGTGCCGGTGGAACGCGAGATGCCGAAGCTGCCGGTCGCGCGCGTATTGTGGAAGCCCGAGCCGTCGCTCGCGGAGGGGGCGGAAGCCTGGATCTTGGCAGGCGGCGCGCACCACACCGTTTACTCGTTCGTCGTCACGACGGAGCAACTGCTCGACTTTGCCGAGCTGGCCGGCATCGAGGCGGTCGTTATCGACGCTTCGACGAATACGAGGCAGCTTAAAAACGAACTGCGCTTCGGCCAAGTCGCCTGGGGGCGTTAATCGATTTCACGACAGCCGTCGGAATGAACGAGATTCCGGCGGTTTTTTTTGCGTTTTCAAATCGTTAAATCGCGTCCCGTACACATAACGGACACTTCTTTGCTGCAATTCCGACACTTCTTGGCTGCAATTTGGACACAAGTTTGCGGACGATTGTCACCGGATAGACAAGAGGATGCGGCGCGTCGAAGTCGAATTTTGTCTTATAGTCTAATTGACAGAATGACGGAGGCTTCGACAATGAACAAACGGATGGGGATCGTGGCGAAGATGGTCGTCGGCATTACCCTGGTGTCGGGTATTACCTATGCGACCAGCGCATTCGTACTGCTTGAAATGAAAGGTGCGTTCGATTTCATGCCTTTCTGGGTATTCGTTCTTTTGACGCTGGCGCTAGGCGTTTTTTGGACGGGGCTGTTCGGCTTTTTCGCGGCCAAGTGGCTGCTGCGTCCGCTCCTCTCGCTGACGTCAGCGGCCCAGGAAGCCGAGAAGGGCAATCTTGGCGTGCGCGTTCTTACGAGCGGCTCGGGAGACGAACTGGCGCAGCTCGGTACGGCGTTCCAAGGCATGCTAGACCGCTTGAAGACGATTACGGGCGGCATTTTGGACAACACGGCGCAAGCGGATCAGCATGCTGCCGAGCTCCAGGGCGCGATCTCGCAGGCTGCGCTCAGGATCGAAGAGATGTCGCAGCACGCCGAGCGGATCACCGGGGGCACGGAGCGCCAATTCGCTTCCGCAGAGGCGATGCAGGCGTCGGTCGAACGGCTGGCCGATGCGGCGCGCGTGGCTGACGAGAGTGCCGCGGCCGCGAAGGACAAGACAGAGCGAATGAACGGGACGGTCATGCGAAGCGAGGCCGTTTTCAGCTCGCTGGTGTCGGGGATGGATCAATTGGCCGAGCAAAACCGCACCGCGCTCGAGATCGTGAACCGTCTGAGCGACAATGCGGACAAGATCGGGTCCATCTCGAACGTGGTTGGAGATTTTGCCGAACAGACGAACCTGCTCGCGCTTAATGCTTCGATCGAGGCCGCAAGGGCCGGGGAGGAAGGCAGGGGCTTCGTGGTCGTCGCGCAGGCCGTCAAGACGCTGGCGGGACAGAGCGGTAACGCCGTCAAGGATATCCGCCAGCTGATCGCGCAGATTCAGGCCGAGGTCGCCGAATGCGTCCGGCATATTCAGCGGCAAGCGCAAGTGGCGGAGCGCGAGTCCGAGCAGGGCAAGGCGTCGGCGGAAGCGTTCGGCATCGTGGCCAGGGAAGCCGCCGAAGTCGGTTCTATCGTCGAGCGGATCGCGGTTCGGATGTCCGAACAAGCCGAACAGGCTGGCCGGGCGCTAGGCGAAGCCCGCAGAGTGGCCGAAGTGGCAGGCGAGATTCGCGGAGGGGCCGAGCAAGTATCCTCCGCGTCGCAGGAGCAGACGGCCGTTATGGAGGAGATCGCGGCTTCGTCGGAGTCGCTCAGGGCCAAGTCGCTGACGCTCAAAGAGCAAGCCTCGTATTTTAACCGATAAACGCATAAAGCGCTCTGGCGGCCTTCCGTGCCAGTCCATTTGACGGGACTGACGCGGGAGGTTATTTTTATCGCTAATCCGGAAATTTTTTTGGAAAAGGCGGATGAAAAGGCATGGATATTCCTCTATAATAAACATAATACAGTTGCTTTATGTGAGGAAAATTGACAAAAATTTGACGCGATTGGCGATTCCGGCGCTTCGTCCGCAAAGGGGGTTCCGTTATGACGACCACTACGGCTTCGGTATCGCAGCATGATCTGTATTTGTACAACAATGGAGAATTGTTTCGCGCTTATCGCGCATTTGGCGCGCATCCTTGCGAACGGGACGGGGAGCGCGGCACGAGATTTGCCGTATGGGCGCCGCATGCCCGGGAAGTCCGGATTGCCGGCGACTTCAACGGCTGGCGCGGAGAGTCGCATCCCCTGCATCTTTCGGGAACGACCGGCGTGTGGCAAGGGTTCTTTGCGGGCATTGGCGAGGGGGCGGCTTACAAGTACGAAATCGTTGACGCTGCCGGCCGCGCTTTCCTCAAATCCGATCCGTTCGCGTTCTTCTCGGAACTTCGCCCGGGAACCGCTTCCGTTGTGGCGAATTTGGATAATTATAGTTGGGGAGATCGTTCGTGGCAGGAGAGCCGCAGCCGGAGCAAGCCCTACGAACGGCCGATGCTCGTTTACGAAGTTCATCTGGGCTCCTGGCGAATCGACGGTCCCGAGCTCTTCTGGTCCTACGAACGGCTGGCGCATGAGCTCGTCGATTATGTCGCGGATAACGGGTATACGCATATTGAGCTATTGCCGATCACGGAGCACCCGTTCGACCGCTCCTGGGGCTATCAGACGACCGGCTATTACTCGGCGACGAGCAGGTACGGCCACCCCGACGGACTCAAAAAGCTGGTGGACCGCTGCCATCAGCGAGGGATCGGCGTTCTCCTGGACTGGGTGCCCGGTCATTTCTGCAAGGACGATCACGGACTGCGCCGCTTCGACGGCGAGCCGCTATACGAGCCGGGCGATTGGCGCGTCGCCGAGAAGCCGCTGTGGGGCACGCTGGCCTTCGACTTCGGCCGGCCCGAGGTTCAGAGCTTCCTCATCTCGAACGCGCTGTTCTGGATGGACGTGTACCATATCGACGGCATCCGGGTCGACGCGGTGGCGAGCATGATCGACCTGAACTTCGACAAACCGCCCGAGATGCACACGAGGAACAAGCGCGGCGGCGGCGAAAATCTGGACGCCCTGTCCTGGATCCGCAAGCTGAACGAAGTCGTATTCCGCTATTATCCCGACGCGCTCGTCATCGCAGAGGATTCCTCGGCCTGGCCGGGCGTGACGGCTCCCGTCTACCTCGGGGGGCTGGGTTTCAACTACAAGTGGAACATGGGCTGGATGAACGACATGCTAAAGTACATGGAGACCGATCCGGCGCATCGTCCGGGGCTGCACAACCTCGCGACCTTCTCGATGATGTACGCATATGCCGAGAACTACGTGCTTCCGCTGTCCCACGACGAGGTCGTGCACGGCAAACGGTCGCTCCTGAACAAGATGCCGGGCGCATACGAGCAGAAGTTCGCGAATTTGCGGCTTTTCTACGGCTATTGGATGACTCACCCGGGCAAAAAGCTGCTTTTCATGGGCGGGGAGTTCGGGCAGTACGACGAATGGAAGGACCTGGGCGAGCTGGATTGGCCGGTGCTCCGCTATCCGCTTCACGATTCGATGCGGCGGTTCACGCGGGATCTCGGATCGTTATACCGAAGCGAGAGCGCGTTGTGGGAGCAGGACCACTCGCCCGACGGTTTTAAGTGGATCGATGCGGATAATGCCGCCCAGAGCGTGCTTTCCTATATCCGGTTCGGCAAAAAGAAAAAATCGCATCTCGTTGCCGTTTGCAATTTTTCGGCGGCCGCGTACCCGGTGTTTCGCTTGGGCGTGCCGGCGGGCGTTTCGTACCGTCTGGCACTGAACAGCGATGCCGCCGACTATGGCGGATCCGGCGCGGCCATGCCCCGCAAGTTCAAGGCGGAGCGGATCCCGATGCACGGCCAGTCCTTCAGCATGGAGATCGTACTGCCTCCGCTGACGTTCCTGCTCTTCGAGCCGGACGCGTCCGCGGAGGACTAGCAAGGCGAGCACATTCTCAAGGAGAGCGGGGAGAGCAGGATGCATAAAAGCGAATGCATTGCCATGTTGTTGGCAGGCGGCGAAGGCCGCCGGCTCGGCGTATTGACCAAGGACCTAGCGAAGCCCGCCGTGCACTTTGGCGGAAAGTACAGAATCATCGATTTTACGCTCAGCAATTGCGTGAATTCAGGGATCGATACGGTGGGCGTCCTGACCCAATACCAACCGCTCGTGCTCAATCAATATCTCGGCATCGGCAGCCCATGGGGGCTCGACCGCAGGGGCGGCGGCATGCACGTCCTGCCGCCTTACGTCCGCTCCAAAGGCGGCACCTGGTATAAGGGGACCGCGAACGCGATTTACCAGAACATGGGCTTCATCGAAGGCTACGACCCCGAGTACGTGCTCATCATTTCCGGCGATCATATTTACAAAATGGATTATGACGAGCTTCTCGAGTCCCATAAGCGCAATCGCGCCGACGCGACGATCGCGGTCATTACCGTACCGTGGGCGGAAGCGAGCCGCTTCGGCATCCTGAGCGTGGACGAAGACGACCGGGTCGTCGAGTTCGCGGAAAAACCGAAGCAGCCCAATAGCAACCTGGCGTCGATGGGCGTCTATATTTTCTCCTGGAAGGTGCTGAAGGAAGCGCTGATCCGCGACGAGGCGACGCAGGGCTCCTCGAACGACTTCGGCAAAGACATCATTCCGACGCTGCTCGAAGACGGCGCGCGCCTGTTCACCCACCGATTCGACGGCTACTGGAAGGACGTGGGCACGATCGATTCGCTCTGGGAGGCCAATATGGACCTGCTGGAGGACGAACCGGCGCTCAACCTCAACGACCGCTCCTGGCGTATTTATTCCGTCAATCCGAACATGCCGGCCCACTACCTGTCGCCGTCGTCGAGCGTCCAGAGCTCGCTGATCAACGAAGGCTGCGTCGTCGAAGGAACCGTCAACCGGTCGGTGCTGTTCCAATGCGTCACGGTCGGCGAAGGGAGCTTCATCGAGGACTCGGTCATCATGCCGAATGCGAAGATCGGCAAAAACGTGCGGATCGTGCGCGCGATCGTCGGGGACGGGGCCGTCGTCGGGGATGGCTGCGTCGTCGGCGGCGTGGATGCCGCGGAGATTGCCGTCGTCGGCAGCGGCGACCGCATCGAAGCCGAAGCTGAACTCGAGGAGGCGAAGTCCTAATGAAACTGCCGCTGATGGGCGTCATCAACCTGATTCACGAGACGGAGGACATGGGGCCGCTCACGAGCGCCCGCTGTCTTGCCACGGTGCCGTTCGGCGCCCGCTACCGCTTGATCGACTTCGTCTTATCCTCAATGGTGAATTCCGGCATGAACAAGGTCGCCGTTTTCGCCCATACCAAGTATCGCTCGCTGATGGACCACCTGGGCTCGGGCAGCAACTGGGATCTCCACAGCAAGCAAAGCGGCCTGTTCGTGCTGCCTCCGTCGATGGAGGACCAGTCCGATTTCGGCAAAGGCGACCTGTACCAGTTTTACCGCCATCGGGATTACTTCGCGCGCAGCCCCGTCGAATACGTCGTCGTCGCCCGCAGCCATATGGTGTGCAACATCGACTTCGCCAAGGTGCTCGAGCAGCACCGCGAACGCGGCTCCGACATTACGGTCGTATGCAAGGATTGGCCGGACGCGGTGACGGGGCTGACGCGCAAGGCGAAGCTGGACGCGGACGGTCGCATCGTCGACATGCAGGATCACTTCGGCAGGCTCGCAAGCGATGTCGTGTCGATGGAGATGTATGTCCTTCGCAAGGAGCTGCTCCTCGATCTGGTCGATACCTCGCTTGCCCAAGGCAAGGATCACTTCGTCCGGCACGCCGTTATGCCGAGACTCGGCGAGCTCAAGGTCGACGCGTACATGCACGAGGGCTTCCTGGGCGTCGTGAACAATATTCCGTCTTACTACAAACATAGCCTCGAGCTGCTGAATCCCAAGGTGTGGAACGAGCTGTTCTTCGAGCCCGGTCCGATCTTCACCAAGGTAAAGGACGAACCGCCTACGCGTTATCGCGCCGGCTCCTCCGTGACGGGCTCGCTCGTCGCGAATGGCTGCGATATCGAAGGGCGCGTGGAGGGCAGCATTTTGTTCCGCGGCGTCAAGGTTCACAAGGACGCGGTCGTGCGCAATTCGATCGTCATGCAAAACGGCGTCATCGGCGAGCACGGCTTGCTGTCGAACTGCGTTCTCGACAAGGAAGTGGAGATCCGCAGCGATCAGCAGCTGATGGGGGCGTCCGACCTTCCGTACATCGCGCTGAAGCGCAAAATCATCTGAGCTATCTGAGCGGCTGAAGGCTCATTCCAATCATCGGAGGTGTTCCATGAACGTTTGGTTTGTGGCGTCGGAAGGCGTCCCTCTCGTCAAGACGGGAGGGCTCGCCGACGTCATCGGGGCTCTCCCCAAGGCGCTCGGCGGGCGCGGCATCGACGTGACCGTCGTTCTCCCCAAATATGGGAGCATACCCGGCTCTTATCTGGAAAACGCGATTTTCAAAGGCTATTACTATATCACGATGGGCTGGCGCAGAGAGTATTGCGGCCTGTACGAGGTCGTGGCGGACGGCGTGCGCTTTCTCCTGATCGACAATGAATTCTACTTTAGGCGGGAGTCGCCCTACGGCTACGGGGACGATGCGGAGCGCTTCGTATTTTTCAGCTTCGCCGCCGTTGAGGCGATGCTGCGCGAGGAGACGTTGCCAGACGTCGTGCATTGCCATGATTGGCAGACGGGCCTCGTGCCGTTTCTGCTGCGCACCAGGTATGCTTACGAGCCGGCCGTGCAGCAGGTGCGGACGGTCTTTACGATTCACAATTTGCAGTATCAGGGCGTATTCTCGCGAGAGCTGCTGCAGGACCTGCTTTCCGTCGGCGACGACGCTTTTACGGGCGACAGCCTGGAATTTTACGGCGCGGCAAGCTGCATGAAGGCGGGGCTGCGCTTCTCGGACAAGCTGACGACCGTCAGCCCGACCTACGCGCTCGAGATTCAGACGGCCGAGTACGGGGAAAAGCTGGACGGCGTCCTGCGCGAGCGGGCAGGCGATCTGGTCGGCATTTTGAACGGCATCGACACGCAATCGTACGATTCCATGAACGATTCGGCGCTTCAAGTGCGTTACCGGGATTCGCTTGCGAAGAAGCGGCAGAACAAGCCGGCGCTGCAGCGGGAGCTCGGCCTTGCCGAAGACGCGGACGCGCCGCTCATCGGCGTCGTCTCCCGGATGGTCGGGCAAAAGGGCTTCGACTTGATATTGGACAGTCTCCCCGCCCTGATGGACGAAGGCGCCCAGCTCGTCGTGCTCGGCTCGGGCGATCCGCACTTCGAGCGCATGCTCGGCGAAGCGATTCATCGCTATCCTGGACGGCTCGCGGGTTGGTTCGGCTTTAACGAGGGGCTTGCGAGGCGGATCTACGCTTCGTCCGACATGTTCCTGATGCCCTCGCGCTTCGAGCCTTGCGGCCTTAGCCAGCTCATCTCGCTGCGGTACCGGACGGTGCCGATCGTGCGGGAGACAGGCGGCCTTAAGGACACGGTCGAGCCGTTCAACGAGTTCGCCGGCACGGGCACCGGGTTTACCTTCGGTCCTGCAAGCGCGCACGATCTGATCTACACCGTGCGCCGCGCGCTTCGTTTTTACCGGGAAGAGCCCGAAGCCTGGAAGCGTCTCGTTAACAACGGCGCAAAGCGGGACTATGGCTGGGGTAGCTCGGCCAAGCAGTACGAACTACTATATAGAGAGCTCGTAAAATAGAGGACGGTCCGCAGCATAGGCGGTCCAATAGGAGAGGGGAATGCTGGCATGGCCCGACATCTCGTGATCGGCAACGGCAAGATGCTCATGAATCTGGACGATCATTGCTTCATCCGCGACCTTTATTTCCCGTTCGTAGGCCAGCTCAACCATATCGGCGGCCAGCAGTGCCGATTCGGCATCTGGTGCAACGGCTCCTTTGTCTGGCTTGACGATCCGTCCTGGCGGATCGAGCTTGGCTACATCGAAAATTCGCTCGTCACGAACGTGGTCGCCAGACATGACGGACTCGGAATCGAGCTGTACGTCAACGACGGGATCCATCAACGGGAGAGCATCTATATGAAACGGGTCGTCGTTCGCAATCTGACCGGGGAACCGAAGGACGTGCGCGTGTTCTTCCACCAGGACCTGATGATCGACGGCAACGAGGTCGGCGACACGGCGGCCTATTATCCGATGAACCGTACCGTTTTCCATTACAAGCGCTCCTCATACTTCATGTTCAACGGCCGTTCCCAGACCGGCGGAATCCATCAGTTCACGACCGGCATCAAACGGTTCCACTCGGCGGAAGGGACGTGGCGCGACGCCGAGGACGGCGAGCTCATGGGCAACGCCATAGCCCAGGGCTCCGTGGACAGCACGATCAGCTTCAGGCTGGAGCTGCAGGCGAATGCCGAGAGCTCGCTGTATTACTGGATGTCCGTCGGCAGCGATCTCGAGGAGGTCAAGCGGCTCGACCAGTACGTGCTGGAGAGCCATCCCGAAAAGCTGCTGAGCCGCATCGTCATCTACTGGAACCACTGGCTGACGAAGGTGGGGACGCAGTATCAGTTCGGCGATCTGCCGCCGGAGGTCGTGCGGCTGTTCAAGCACAGCCTGCTCATCGTGCGGACGCAGATCGACGAACGGGGCGCTATTCTGGCCGCCAACGACACCGACATTTTGCAATATAACCGCGATCACTACAGCTACATGTGGCCGCGCGACGGCGCACTCATCGCGGACGCCATGTCGCTGGCCGGCTATCATGGCACCATCGCGCCGTTTTTCCACTTCTGCAACGATGCGCTGGCGCCCGAAGGCTATTTGTATCACAAGTACAATCCGGACGGCACCGTCGGCTCGAGCTGGCATCCGTACGTCGTGCACGGCATGCCTCGGCTACCGATCCAGGAGGACGAGACGGCGCTCGTGCTGTTCGCCCTCTGGAAGGATTACGAGCGTCATGGCGAGATCGAGCTGCCGCAATCGCTGTACCCGAGTCTCGTGCGCAAGGCGGCGTCCTTCCTGTGCGACTATATCGAGCCCTCGCTCGGTCTGCCGCTCCCGAGCTACGATCTGTGGGAGGAGCGCTACGGCATCTGGACGTACACCTCGGCGTCCGTATACGGCGGCCTGATGGGGGCTGCGTACTTCGCGGACTTGTTCGGCGATTACGAACGCAGCGACCGTTACCGCAATGTCGCGGAGCGGATCAAGCTCGGCATGCTGACGCATTTGTGGGACGAAGCGTCCGGGCGGTTCGCCCGCGGTCTCGCGCTGCGGGACGGCAAGTGGGAAAAGGACATGACGATCGAGAGCAGCGTATTCGGCCTCTTCGAATTCGGCGTGCTGCCTGCTAACGACGACCGCGTCGTCCGTACGATGCAGGCGATTCAGCAGGGACTGTCGATCAAGACCGATATCGGCGGCATCGCCCGGTATACGAACGACTATTACTTCCAACAGTCCGACGATCTGGAGCGCGTGCCCGGCAATCCGTGGATCATCTGCACGCTGTGGGTCGCGTACTTCCAGATCGAGACGGCGACGAGCCTGGCAGATCTCGAGGCGCCGCGAATCACGCTCGAGAAAATCGTTCATTCGACGCTCGAGGGAGGGAACATGCCGGAGCAGATTCATCCGACGCAAGGGACGCCGCTCTCGGTAGCCCCGCTGACCTGGTCGCATGCGACTTACATCAAAACCGTGTGTCTCTACGTTCGCAAGCACGAGGAGCTTGCCGCGGGCGCACGCAAGGACAACGCCGTATAGTACGCCTTAAACGTTCTTTGGCGTAGGACTGTTGCCATCCCTCGACGATAGCCGACGGGATGGCTTTTTTTCGATTTTTGCGGATAAACGCAACTTTTTCCTTCGCGATGGTGTAAATAGGACAGTAACAAGCGCCATAAAGGAGGGACCGCAACGGTGAGCCGAAATCAACCGGGCTCCGCAGCCGAGCCGCTCGTCACGCCGGCTTTTTTGATTCTTTGCTTCACGTCGCTGCTCTGTTTGTCTATGCTTGTCGTCAGGGAGGCGCAAGTCGGCGACAGCCGCTACGGATTTCTTCTCTGGAATCTGTTCCTGGCCTGGCTTCCGCTCCTCGTCTCGATGGCGGCCGCGGGAGCGGACCGCTTGCTGACGGGAATGCCGGCCGTTCGCGGCGCGCTCTTGCTGCTTCTTGGGGTCGGTTGGCTGCTGCTCTATCCGAATGCGCCATACTTGACGACCGACTTGATCCACCTGATCATGAATCCCACTTACAGCTGGCGGCAATCTACCGAATCGTTGATTCTGTGGTACGATTTGATCGTCTTTTTCCTGTTCGCCTGGTGCGGCTTGCTGCTCGGCTACTTGTCGATGCGCCAATTCCATCGTCTCGTCTCTCAGTATATCGGCGCTGCGGCGGGCTGGTTGTTTATCGTGGCCGTTTCGTTTCTGGGCGGCTTTGGCGTCTATTTGGGAAGAGTCATACGCCTTAACAGCTGGGACGTCGTTTTCAGCCCGTTCAGGCTGGCGAACAGCGTCATCGGCGGCATCAATTCCAACGGCGCCATTTTGACGATTTTGTTCGGCGTGATGATCCTGATCGTTTATTTGTCGCTTTACGGCCTCGGCATGCAGCGCGGGTCCGGACAAGGCGGCGTTGCCCGGGACGGGGCCGGCAGGTTATCATAGTACATAGTTATAGTTGCTCGAGTCTAGGAGGCGGAATTCATGAGTTTCTTCAAAAAGTTAACGGAGACAGTCAGTAAAGGGGTCAGCACCGCCACGGAGAAGGCCCAACAGACCGTAGAGATCACCAAGCTCCACTCGCAAATCGCGGGCAAGCGCAAGGAGATCGAACGTCAATATAACGAAATCGGCGAAGCCGTCTACAAAGCCTACCTTGCCGGCGACTTGTCCAAGGCGGAGAGCGAGGTCATACCGGCCTGCCAGGTCATCGCGGACAAGGGGCGCGATATCGATGCCCTCGAAGATCGCATTCGCGAGCTGCGCAACGAAAAGGAATGCGAATGCGGACAGCGCGTCCCGTTCCAGACGCGTTTCTGCCCGGCCTGCGGCAAGCCGTTTCCGGAGCCGGTGCCGGCGGCCGAGGCGCCTGTCGAAGGCGAGCTGTCGGTATTGTCCGAAGAGGCCGCGCCGGAGCGGGCGGTGCAGGCCATCGATATTTATCCGGAGGATGAGTCCGCGGACGAAGCTTGGGCAGCGGGTCATACCGCTCCGGAGCAGGAGCCGTCCGTGCACGAACCGCCGCCTCCTGCCAAGCCGGTCGTTCAAATATGTACGGCTTGCGGGGCGGAAATGCCGGAGGAAGCGAGATTTTGCCAGGATTGCGGCAATCCGATGTACCCTTGAGGTATAGCCGTTACTTAAGTCAAGGCCTTTTATAATATTAGCCTGGTCAAAAGCTGTCTCGGCGGTATTTCATGCCGCTGAGACGGCTTTTTTGAGTGCATGAAGAAGTATAGAATTGCTGCGAACCGTGGGCAGGTAAGCGCAAATTCACCTTGTGGGCGCTTTTCGGTGGCTTGCGGAGGTTTGCGGCGGCTTGCGGCCCCAAAACCTGCATTTAAAGTCAATTTCATAATTCAAAAAATCGCAAGTTCAAACAAACTTATTCATAAGATTTGGCGAATAACGTTCGGTTTTGGGATTATTTCCGAATCTCAGAGATTCTATTTCGTATTAAAAGTTCGGATTTATACTGGAAAAAAATGTTTATGAAATTGACTTTTTATACATGTTTTTTTGGCCGACCAACGGTATCTGACGAATGCCTGCAGATGTGCAGGTAAATGCAAGGCGCAAGTCGGAAATTCGGCTGATGGCATTAAATAACTGCGCTTTTGCAACTATCTTGTTTAATAGCGCCGATATCGGCGGAAAAAGATGTATATTTGCAGGCGTTACTGCAAAGCAAAGGGAGAACGCGGGTGAACGCGGGTGACGATATGCGGGTCGCGGCCTGCCGGAACGGCTTGCGGATGAACCGTCGAAATGCGTTCCAAAGATTCCGGATCAGGCTATCCCTCATACTTAAACAGAGCCGTCAAGACGATCTGCGATCGAGTAGGACGGTATTTTGTGTTTTGATTCATTGAGGTCCAGATGAGGTTTAAATGATTTGCGTAATAAAATATGACGCAAAAACGTGTAATTCATAAAATAATAATAATTTAAGTTTTAAATAGGAAGACTTTTAATGTTGTATGTTATAAAATATAACATAAAAGAGTTGGTTCATTTAAACTACAATCCAACAAGCAAAATGAGGAGGGGAGTAACGTGGCTGCAATGTCCCGCAATGACGCCAATCCCGAGAACAGATCGAAACGCGTCAGCTTTCCGATCATGGGGCTTAAGGATGAGTCTTCGATGAAGGCGACGGATGAACGAAAAACGCCGGATCGTCTGACGGCCGACGATTACGGCCAATTGGCGGAGCTTCAATCGTCGCTGGGCCGCGTGTCCCGTTTGCTTCTGAACGGCGGCAGCCTGGAACAGGCGCTGGACGCGATGGAGGAGGCGCTCGGCAATCCTGTCGCCGTGATCAGGCGCAGAGGAGGGGAGTGGCGTTCCGGCGGAATCGATGCGGTTGCCGCGATTACGGAAGTCACGGACGTTGCCGCGCATGTGAAGCGAGAAGGAGGGCCGGCCGCTGCGTCCGGCTTTATCGGCACGGGGAACGGCAGAAGAGCATACGTGCATTGGATCTCGAAGAGCGGCGACAATCCGTCAGCCATCGCGCTGATTGAGTGCAACCGTCCTGTCGTGGCTTTGGACTTGCTGACGCTCGCGCGTCTGTCGGCGTTCGTAGACTTGGAAATGTCCAATATCGACGCGGTGCGCGAGGTCGAAGGAAAATATCTCGAGCTTTTCCTTCAGGACTGGCTCGCGGGCAAGATCGTCTCCGAGCGGGATTGGACGTTGCGTGCGGAAGTATGCGGCTGCGACATTATGCAAAAAGGCCGGTTGTACGCCGCCGTGGTTGGCATCCCGGGGGCCGGCGGCGAAGCGGCGGACGGCAAGCTGGCGGAGCTGTCCAGCCTGCTTAGAGCGAGAGGTCGGTTGCCCGGACGCGAGCTGCTTGCGGCGGTCTATGGCGGCGACCTCGTGTTGATCGTGACCGAAAAAGAGGAAGAAGGACCGGGACCGGTCGAAACGACGGCGGAAGCGAAACTGCAGGAGCTGCTGAACGAGCTCCGTGAGGAGCTCGACTTGCCGGCGATGCGATTGTTCGCCGGGCGCCCGGTCTCGAGGCCCGAGCTGCTGCCCGCGAGCCTGTCGCAAGCCAATAGGGCGAAGCAGGTCGCCGAGGTGTGCGGGCTTGCCGGCGATGTCGTGCCCTACGATAACCTCGGCGTATACGCGCTGCTATACTTAATTCCCGGCGGCGAGGAACGCGAGCAGTTTTTGCGCCGTTATATGGATCCGCTGCAGCAGGCGGACCGCAAAGGCGGCGGCCGGCTCGCGGAGACGCTCGAAATGTTTTTCCGGTGCAACGGCAACATCAAGCTGACCTCCGAGCGCCTGTACGCGCACTACAACACGATCGTATACCGGCTCGACAAAATCCAGAACATTCTGGGCGTATCCCTCGACGATCCCGAAGACAGGCTGCAGCTGCAGCTGTCGCTAAAGCTCGGGCAGTTGTCGCCGGGCAGCTACTGACAGTCGGTGCGTCAGGCGCTCCCGATAGCGTAAAAAGCCTCCGGCCGCAGCGATGCGGACCGGAGGCTTTTTACGCTATCGGAAACGCGCGCGGCTTCGCCGCTAGTCGATTAGAAAATGCCTGCTTTGAGAATGATGACGAGCAGAACGTACAGTACCAGCGCGAACGCTGCACCAGCCATAGCGCCGCCGCCGTATCCGCAACCTGCGCCTGCTACTCCGTATCCCATAGTAACAACCTCCCGATGTGGTTTATGTGATGAGCGATCACACAGTCATCATATGCGGAGGAAGGCTCGCGGCTTGTGCGTTCGCCCGTTTATTCCGGCAGGTCATTTGAAATCGATTTCGACGCGGGGCGTGACGCCGGGCAGCCGGTTGCGGATGTTGACGATCCGCGTCGCGGCGGTCTCGGGGCCGCCGCAGCCGATGCGGACGTGAGAAGCGGCGGAGATGCCGGTAATGTCAAGGATTCCGATCTCGATCGGTGCGGAGGCGGAAAAGAAAAAGGCGGGCGGTCCCGAAGGTGGCGGGGCGATCGGCAGCGGCCTTGTAAATAGCGAATAAAATTCGTAGCGGAACTCGTCGTTGCCGAAGGTCGCGAGCGACCGTTGAACCGCCAGCACACGGGAAGTCAGCTTCGCGCCGTCCCGGTTGTCGCCGATTTCGAGGATGCCGGCATTGGATATCGTGTTGACGTCAACGAATCCTACGGCGGAGACGCGGCATGGCATCGCTATTCACCTTCTTCCGGCAGCGCAGGCAAAGGCGCCAGCGGTCCGACGATAACGGACTCCGGAGGCGTATCGAAGTAAGAATAGAGCGTCATGCTCTGCGTATCGCCGATCAGCAGCGAAGACGAGCTCGACACGCCGAGAATGCGGATCGATCCGATTCTGACGGGCTCGTTGTATACGTTCATTTGATCGAACAGAGCCATATCAGCTTCTCCTTGGCCCGGCGGCTTCAGCGGCGCGCCTTTGGACGTAACTTTCAAAAGCGGTCCGGATGTCCTTCTTCACTTTATCCATCACGCCTTGCCGCCACGCTGCGAGCTCCTGATCGCCGGCTTGCTCGGGCAGCGGTATCGTACGCGCATAATATTGGATTCTCGCGCCGAGCTGCGCCTTCACGTCCTCCGTTACCGCGCGAAGCTCGGAAGGCTGGAAGTCGAGACCGTTCTGGGCCGCGAGCGCGGATAGATTCGCAGGCGCTTCTCCGTTCATGAATGCGGCCCCATCGTTAAGCAAGCCCGGAATTTGCGGCTCCGGGCCCGACTGGCCGGTTGCGGGCGTCTGCCATGTCCCGGGCGCCGGTACGTCGAACGCATCGACGCCCGATTGGGCGTTCGGACTGAGTCCGATGTTGAGGGTTCCGTCGAGCCGGCTCACCTTGAGCTGGTCGAAGTGATACTCGACGTGCACGGGCGGCTTGCGCTGCAAATCCTCGACGCGCGTCTGCAGCTCGGCGATCTGGGCCTGCATCCGCGCCTGCTGCTGCGTAAGCGTCGCGATCTGCTGCTCGTAGCTTCCGATTTGCGCGGATGCGGCTTGCAGATGAGACTCGAGCGTCTGCAGCCGCTTGGCGAGCTCGTCGCACGCCTGTCCTTGAGAGGGATAGTACCATACCGAGTTCACGATTCATTCCTCCTTTAGGAGAGCGGAAATGCGGATGCGGCAGCGCCGTCGGACACGTCTTCAAGTAGTGGGATTCGGCAGGGGGACGAGGGACAGCGGCGAGACGGCTTCGGACACCTCGCTTTCTGTAAGCTCTTTGGCAGGCTCGGTGAAGCCTCCGGTATTGTTGAGTTGGGACAGCGATTGGATGCTTCCCGCGCTGCCGATCTGGAGGACCGAAGAGTTGGATACGGCGTCCACGCGCAGCTGGCCGATATTGATGTGCTGATAGATCGTCCAGGACATTAGATGACCCCCGAGTTGCCGCCGACTTGCGTTTCCCCAGCATTATCTATGAGATCGGGATCGTTGGTATTCGTTGAACTGATTGAATTGGTACGGGGCAGATCGCCTGTAACGAAAGAGCCTGCGCCTGCAAACGTCTTGGTGGAGCTGGAAGGCTTGATTTGGATGCAATCTCCGAACTGGACGACTCCGCTGGAGCCGACGCTCAATATTTTGACGGCGCCTACGATGCTGGGCATAGCGCAACGACTCCTTCAGCGATTTGTCATGCCGTATCCTATGAAGGCAGGAGCCCAGAGGTTCCGCCTCCTGCGCACTCCGCCGCCAATAGCGGCATAAGCTGATGGTGATCATCGCCGAAAAAAAACGGCGCGGCCGTTTTTGCCTGGGAAAGGGGCTTAGGGATGGCATTTTTCGATGAAGGGCCGCTGCCCGATTGGAGCGAGCTACGCCGGCTGATCGGCAAGGATCTGCCGTGGGATCTGATCAAGCAATGGGAGCATAAGGACGATTCGTGGCTCGACGATTATATACGGAAGCTCGGATTCGGCAAGGCCGGAGAGAAGACGGCTGCTGACGCGGTTGGGCGGCCCGAAGCGACCGTCACCGCCACCCCGCAGATGGAAGCGCGAAAAGAGCCGAAACGCGTCGTAGCCACCGTCAAACCGCCGCCGGGCACGGACAGAAGCGCCGTACGCCTGCATGCGACGGCCGATCGGCTCCGTGTCTCGGGGCTGCCCGGAGATGCCTCCGCTTCGCTGAAGCTGCCCTGTCTGGTCGTACCGAAGACGGGAAGAGTCGTATGGAAAAACGGAAAATGGATCGTCGTGTTCCGGCGCAAGCCGCCGCGGCAAGGAGAAGTCGAGCTTTTTATCGGCGAATAAGCGCGGCAAACGTGTTCAATCTCTCCCGAATTCGCTATAATGCAAACATCGGCACTCGCGCGCAGGCAGCGCGCCGGTGCGTCAAGAGGACAGGGAGGAAGCGCTTTTGGAACTGGTCGACGTATCTGAGGTTTCCGCGGGTTTGTTTATCGTAGGCGTTATTTTTATTTTGCTGGTCGGAGGACTGCTCAGCATGGGCATACTCCGTTTTTTTCAGCTGAAAAAGGGACAAGGCTGGAGTTACATGATCGGCTCGGCGGTTTCGCTCGTCGCGTTTATTCTCGTCGTGACGACCTGGTTTGATTGAATAAGATAGGCGAATGGGCTCCGGCGCCGAGAGAGGGGGAGAAGGATGAAAAAAGGGATGACGGCCGTGCTGCGTTTGCCGATCCTGTTCTACCGCCGCTTCATCTCGCCGCTCAAGCCGCCCACCTGCCGGTTCGCTCCGACCTGCTCGGCCTATGCGCTCGAGGCGATCGAGGTGCACGGGCCGCTCAAGGGCGCTGGCTTGGCCGCGGTACGGATTTGCAAATGCCATCCTTTTCACCCCGGCGGCTTCGATCCGGTCCCTCCGCCTAAAGGGAAACGCAACGAAGGACATCCGTCCGCTTGACATCGGCCCCCGCGCTGCGTTATATTTTGGCCAATACAACCGTATATCGTTCCGATGAAGCGATGAGTACAAAGTAAGCGATCTATCTCAGAGAGCCGGGGGCGCTGCGAGCCGGCATAGATCGACTTTGGAAGATGGTCCTGGAGGATTCGTGCTCGAGCGCTGCAGCCGCCGCAGGCCAGCGATAAGAGTGCGACGCGCGTTCCGGCGTTAACGGAGCTGCCGGTCGCAAGCGATCGGCGCGAATGAGCCTTTGCGCGCGCGAGCGGCGGAGGGAATTTGGGTGGTACCACGTGAGCGCAGACTCTCGTCCCATGACGGACGGGAGTCTTTTTGCGTTTCCGGCCCGATGTCTGCCCCATTTCTCCTACAGGAGCTGAAGAAGATGACCGAAGCGGGCAAAACCTTTTATATCACGACGCCGATCTACTATCCGAGCGACAAGCTGCATATCGGGCACGCTTACACGACCGTCGCCGGCGACGCCATTTCCAGGTACAAGCGCCTACGCGGCTTTGAAGTGCGCTACCTGACGGGAACGGACGAACATGGGCAAAAAATCGAGCGCAAGGCGCAGGACGCAGGCAAGACGCCACAGCAGTTCGTCGACGACATCGTCGTCGGCATCAAGGATTTGTGGAAGAAGCTCGAGATTTCGAACGACGACTTCATCCGCACGACGGAACCCCGTCATACGCGGGTCGTAGAGGAGATTTTCGAGAAGCTGCTGGCCCAGGGCGACATCTATAAAGGCGAATACGAAGGCTGGTACAGCATCCCCGACGAGACCTTCTATACCGAGACTCAGCTGGTCGACGTCGTCAAGGACGAGCAGGGCAAGGTCGTCGGCGGCAAAAGCCCGGATAGCGGTCATCCGGTCGAGCTGGTCAAGGAAGAGTCGTACTTTTTCAAAATGAGCAATTACGTGGAACGGCTGCTTGCGCATTACGAGGCGCATCCGGACTTCATCCAGCCCGAGTCGCGCAAGACCGAGATGATCAACAACTTCATCAAGCCCGGTCTCGAAGATCTCGCGGTTTCCCGTACGACGTACAACTGGGGCATTCCGGTGCGTTCCGATCCGAAGCATGTCATTTACGTTTGGATCGACGCGCTCTGCAACTACATCACGGCGCTTGGCTACGGCACGCCCGAGGATGCGCTCATGCGCAAGTTCTGGCCGGCGGACGTCCATCTGATGAGCAAGGAAATCGTCCGCTTCCATACGATTTACTGGCCGATCATGCTGATGGCGCTCGATCTGCCGCTTCCCAAAAAAGTGTTCGCGCACGGCTGGCTGCTCATGAAGGACGGCAAAATGTCGAAGTCCAAAGGCAACGTGGTGGACCCCGTCAAGCTGATCGACCGCTACGGGCTCGATCCGGTTCGTTATTATCTGCTGCGCGAGGTGCCATTCGGTTCTGACGGCACGTTCACGCCGGAGAACTTCGCGGAGCGTCTGAATTACGACTTGGCCAACGACCTAGGCAATCTGCTTAGCCGTGCCGTCGCAATGATCGGCAAGTACTTTGAAGGCGTCGTGCCGGAGGCGACAGGCACTACGGCGTTCGACGCGGACCTGGAGTCCGTAGCGGCGGGGGCCGTGCGCAAAGTGGAGGAAGCGATCGAGGCGATGGAGTTCTCCGTCGCGTTGACGGCAATCTGGACGCTCGTCAGCCGAACGAACAAATACATCGACGAGACGCAGCCTTGGGTACTCGCCAAGGATGAAGCCAATCGCGGCGCGCTGGCGTCAGTCATGGCCCATCTGGCGGAAAGTCTCAGAATCGTCTCGATTCTGCTGCAGCCGTTCATGACGCATGCGCCGGCGCGAATCTGGGCGCAGCTCGGCATCGCCGACGGTCCGGCGACCGCCTGGGACAGCGTCGGCGCGTGGAGCGGCCTCGCGGCGGGCGCCCGGGTAGAGAAAGGCGATGCGCTGTTCCCTCGGCTCGATCTCGAGAGCGAGGTTGCCTGGATCGTGGAGATGATGGGCGGCGGAGCGAAAACGGAAGCGGCAGCGGAAAAATCCGCGCCTGCCGCGAACGAGGAAGCCGCGCAGCAAAACGCCAAAGAGGATGCGAAGGATGAGATCGGCATCGACGACTTCGCGAAGATCGAGCTGCGCGTCGCGCAGGTCACGGCTTGCGAGCCGATCCCGAAGGCCGACAAGCTGCTGAAGCTTCAGCTCGACCTCGGCGGCGAGTCTCGCCAGGTCGTCTCGGGCATCGCGCAATACTACAAACCGGACGAACTCGTCGGCACCAAGGTGATCTGCGTCGCCAATTTAAAGCCGGTCAAGCTGCGCGGCGAGTGGTCCCACGGGATGATTTTGGCGGCGTCCGAGGGCGGCCAACTGAAGCTTGCGACGGTTCCGGAAGGTATGCCGAACGGGGCGTTGGTCAAATAATATTCGGTTTTGAGACCTGCGAAATCCACAATTCCGCAGGTTTTTTAGTTCCATTGGCCTCTAAAGTCAGTTATGATAGTAACTATTAAAGTACTGGAACGAGGAGGGCCAAGTCTTGCCTAGTCAAGCAAGTCGCAGGAAAAAGATCTCGATTCGCACGAAAATATTATCCGGCAACATTATCGTTATGATCTGCCTTGGCATCGCGATCGGCGCGCTGTCCATGCGTATCTCTTCGTTGCAGAAAGAGATCGAATTCATCAGCTCCCATGACATACAAGTGCACGAGACCGTTAATCAAATACAAAAAGATCTGCTGGATATGGAGACCGGCATGCGCGGCTTCATCATCACCGCCGACGAATCCTATCTGGAGCCTTACAATGCCGGCAAAGCCCGTTATCTGACGGATATCAACAAGCTGAAGTCGCTGGTCATCGACAATCCCGGGCAATTGCGCAACGCGGAGAGCATCGAGAACGGTCTCGCGGATTGGCTGACCAACGCGACCGAGGTTGCGATCGGCTTCAAGCGAAGCGGCGATACGGACAGCCTGACCCGTTTTTTCTCTGAGAAAACGGGCAAGGACCGCACTGACGCACTCCGGGATCAGTTGCAGAGCTTCAAGGAGACCGAGTTCGGCTTGACCGACGCGCGCGCCGCTTCGCTGAAGGACCGCAACGAATCCCTGATTGGACTACTTTACTTGCTGTGGATCGTCGTTGCTGCGATCTCGGTTTCTACGGCTTGGATCATCTCGAATACCGTTATCAAGACGATCAAAACGGTCAGCACGACGATCCGGCGTATCGCGGTACAGGGAGAGAGCCTGAATCAAAGAATCGAAGTGAATACCCGGGATGAGATGATGGAGCTTGGCGACTCGACCAATGCCCTGCTCGACATGCTCGAGCGTCAGAACCGGCGCAAGGATCAGGTTGCACACATCGCCACGCTCCTCCAGGAGCAGAACGACATCGACGCGGTCGGCAGACAGTTCTTGAGCCAGCTCGTTCAGGTGTTCAACCTTCCGTTTGGCGTCGTCTACGTGCGCAGCCAATCCAATCAGCTGGTCAAGACAGCGTCCTTCGCCCAATCTTCCGACAATTTCGGGCGCAAGGAATTCCAGCTCGGCGAAGGACTCGTCGGCCAATGCGCGGCAGAGAATCGGACGATCCTCTTAAGGGACGTCCCGGGCGGTTATGCCGCGATTCAGTCAGGCATCGGCCAGGCATCCCCGACGGTCATCGCGCTAGTTCCGGTTACGTTCGAACGGCACGTCGTCGGCGTCGTCGAGATCGGCTCGTTCTCCGCGCTAGCGAGAGACGACATCGAGCTGCTCGAACAGCTCGGCGGCATGCTGGGCGTCACGATCCAGTCCGTCAAGAGCCGCATGGAGATGGAGCAGCTCTATACGGAGGCGCAAGCGGCGAACGAAGAGCTGCAGGTACAATCCGAAGAGCTCAATGCCCAATCGCTCGAGCTGCTGACGATGAACGACGAGCTCAAGCGCAGCTCCAACTTCAAAAGCGAGTTTCTTGCGAACATGTCTCATGAGCTGCGGACGCCGCTCAATAGCATGCTGATCCTGTCGCAGATGCTCGCCGAGAATAGGCACGGCCATCTGAGCGAGGACGACATCAGCTACGTCAATACCATTTACAGCGCGGGCAACGATCTGCTCAACCTCATCAACGATATTCTCGACCTGTCCAAGGTCGAAGCCGGCAAGCTCGATATCGAGATGGGTAACATTATCCTGGAGGATCTGCAGCTTACGATCAGGAGCAACTTCCAGGAAGTCGCCACCAAGAAGAAACTGGACTTCGCGGTCCGGATCGCGCCGGAAACGCCGCCATGGCTGGAGACCGACGGATTCCGACTACAACAAATTCTGAAGAATTTGCTGTCAAATGCCTTCAAGTTCACCGACGCGGGCAGGGTAGACCTGCTGATCGGCGTTCATGCGAACAATTCGTGGGGACAGCAGGAGATCGCCTTTACCGTTACGGATACGGGCAGGGGCATCGCAAACGACAAGCTAGGACTGATCTTCGAAGCCTTTACCCAAGCCGACAGCGGCACTGCCCGCAAGTTCGGGGGGACCGGTCTGGGTCTCACGATCTCGTCCTCCCTCGCGAACATGCTCGGCGGCCGGATCGAGGTGCATAGCGAAGAGGGCAAGGGAAGCGAATTCACCTTATATTTGCCTGCGCAGCGTTCGATCGGCCAATTGGACGAGGCGATGGCGTCCAAGCAGCTTGCGCCGTCTTCGACTTCGCTGGCCATTGCAGATCCGGTGTCTATCGCCGTATCCGAGATGCCGCTCAGCACTGCGGAATTAAAGGGGCGCCACGTCCTGCTGGTCGACGACGACGCTCGCAATCTTTACGCGTTGTCGCACGTGCTCGAGTCGCTTGAGATGACGTTCACGATAGCGCACGACGGTCTCGAATGTATGGACCGGCTGCGCGGCGGCGACACTTACGACTGTATACTGATGGATATCATGATGCCCGACATGGACGGGTTCCAGGCGATCCACGAGATCCGTCATACGCTGCAGCTAAGCACGCCGATCATTGCGGTGACGGCCAAAGCGATGAAGGAAGACCGGGACAAGTGCCTGGAGGCCGGAGCCAACGCATATATTAGCAAGCCGGTTCAGGTTCAGCAGCTGATCTCGATCATGGTCGCTCAGATGAAGGTTGAAGCTTAATGCGGTGGGGCCGGTTTTTCCGGCCCCACTTTCATATCGTAAGGAGGAACTTATGAGTCAGCTTAATTTGGGAATCGCTTTTGCGGGAGGGCTCGCTTCCTTTATTTCGCCTTGCTGCCTGCCCTTGTATCCCTCGTATCTTTCTTACATAACCGGCATCTCCGTGACTCGTCTCAAGTCGGAATCGGGCAAGGAAATCCGCGCCAAAACGATGGCGCATACGTTTTTCTTTATATTGGGCTTCTCGGCCGTATTTTTTACGCTCAGCTACACGGCCAACACTTTCGCTTATACGTTTCGCGAATATCAGGATTTAATTCGCCAGATTTCGGCCATTCTTATCGTGCTCATGGGCTTATTTTTGCTTGGCGTGTTCCAGCCGCAACTGCTGCTTAGAGAACGCAAGATGAACTTGAGCTGGCGACCGGCCGGTTACGTGGGCTCGTTTATTTTCGGAATCGGATTTTCGGCCGGATGGTCCCCTTGCGTGGGACCTATTTTAACGGCGATCTTGGCTTTGGCTGCCAGCGAGCCGGGCACCTGGGCAGGCATGACGGCCGCTTATTCGCTGGGCTTCGGCGTACCGTTTTTCGTGCTCGCGTTTTTTATCGGATCGGCGAGATGGATATTGAAGTATTCGGACAAGCTGATGAAAATCGGCGGCGCGCTCATGATCCTCATGGGCATTCTGCTGTTCACCGACCGGATGACCGCCATTACGATTTGGCTGAACCGGATTACGCCGGATTGGCTTTTGTTTTAACCGCGGCGTTCAAGTGAAGTATTCGATTTTCGCGCCCGGGAAAGCTTCGAATATGCGCTCCGTTATAAACATGCGCAGCGCATCGGCTTGCTCGTCGGGATACACGTATTTGTTTTGGCCCCAGCGGCCCCATTTCTTTTTTCGTTTGGCCTCGTCCATCTCGAGCTTGGTTTTCGGATAACGTTTCTCGATGATGGTTTTGGCCGTTTTGGTGAAGCGATGCTGAATCAGCTCGAAGGTCAGATCCCGACCGGCCTCCGGGGGCAGTTCGGCTGCCAGGCGCTTAAGCAGCTCGGCGTAGCCTTCTTCCCAGCCGTCGAACCAGATGATGGGCGCAATAATGAAGCCAAGCGGATACCCTGCTCGGGCGATTTTGCCGGCCGCCTCGATACGTTCGGCGAATCGCGACGTGGCAGGCTCGAAGCTGCGAATGACATAATCGGCGTTGACGCTGAAGCGGACGCGCGTATGGCCGCCGTGCTCGAGGCCGAGCAGCGAGTCGACATGATGGAATTTGGAGACGAACCGCAATCTGCCGAGCGGCTGCTTCGCCATAAATGCGATGGTTTCTGCCAGTGAACCCGTGATGTGTTCAAGTCCGAGCGGATCCGACGTACAGGCTGCCTCGAACCGGGTGATCTCCGGACTGCGTTCGTCGATGTAGTTTTTTGCGGCCGCAAGAATGTCGTCGATATTGACATATACGCGGATGTAGGGTTTAGCGCCCAGCGTCGTTTGCAGGTAGCAGTAATGGCAATGGCCCATGCACCCCGTAGCGAGCGGGATCGCATACTCGGCAGAAGGCTTGGACGTGTCGAACTTCAGTGTTTTGCGGAGACCGACGACAAGCGTTCTTTTCGCAATTTTGTATTGCTCCGTCTCCGTCTCTCCCGGCAGATTCGTAATACGGTTATGCGAAGTGGTCATCCGGTGCGGAATGCCTTCGCGCAGCGCCCAATCGCGAATGCGGATACCCATCGGATAATTCAGCGCTTCGGGCTCGAAATAGACGAGCTCGGGTACGAACGGCTTGGTCGTAACGGCTTTGCGAGGTTTATCAGTAACGCCGACGCTCATGTGCGCTCGCCCTCCTTTGAATCCGTAGTATGCTTCGTCCAAGGGCAGCGGACTCCGGTTAACTTCTGGATTGGATTCGCAAGGGCATTCGGCTACGGCTTGCCCTTGTCGGTCGAGCGTTGTATGATACAAAGAGTTATTAACCGTCGGGAAAGGGGACAGTTCGGTGCCGACGCCAAGCATGGAAGATTATCTCGAACGCATCTACAGACTGATCGACGAGAAGGGATACGCGCGAGTATCCGATATCGCCGAAGGACTGGAAGTGCACCCCTCGTCCGTGACCAAGATGATTCAGAAGCTGGACAAGGATCAATATTTGATTTACGAGAAGTACCGGGGACTTATCCTCACGAGCAAAGGAAAAAAAATCGGAAAGCGGCTCGTCGATCGGCATCACCTGCTCGAATCGTTCTTGAGCGTGATCGGCGTGCAGCATGAAAATATTTACCGCGATGTAGAAGGGATCGAGCACCATCTGAGCTGGGACTCCATCACCTGCATCGAGACGCTGGTCGAATATTTTAACCGTGACGATGCGCGCCGAGCTGAGCTGATGCGCATTCGTACCGAATTGGATACCGAATGACGGGAGAGGACGCGGCGGCGTCCTTTTTTGTTCCGCTCGAAGGAGAATAAGAAGGATATTCGGCATCGGTCTGCGCTGCCATTTTCCTGCATAAGCTGGCTGTAGCCGGCTTAGAGCGGACGGAGGTAGCCTGATGCAATTGAAAATGATCAATGCGGTTTTCGAGGGCGGCGGGGTCAAAGGAATCTCGCTTGCCGGCGCGGTGAGAGCAGCCGAGTTGAACGGCTACGGCTTTAATCAGGTGGCCGGCACCTCCGCAGGAAGCATCGTGGCCGCTCTGGTCGCGGCGGGTTACAATGCATCTGAAATGAAGATGATCATCGACGGCACGCCTTTTTCCGCGTTTTTAAAACGGGCGCCTATTTTTAACGTCAAGCTCATCGGGCCTGCCGCGCGTCTACTCATGTTCAAGGGACTTTACAGCGGGGACGCGCTCGAGGCATGGGCCGAAAAATTGCTTGCGGCGCGCGGGATCCGAAC
This sequence comes from Cohnella sp. GCM10012308, assembly GCF_042649185.1. NCBI lineage: Bacteria > Bacillati > Bacillota > Bacilli > Caryophanales > Paenibacillaceae > Cohnella > Cohnella sp. GCM10012308. The sequence goes on along the minus strand of NZ_JBHRYU010000009.1, from coordinate 36,301 downwards.
GTTCGGAGACTTGCCTCCGGGTCGCCTGCGCATCGTCGCATCGGACATTACGAACGGCAAAATTCTCGTTTTACCGGACGATATCGCCGATTATGGGATGGATCCCCGCGATTTGGGCGTGGCCCAGGCGATTCGGATGAGCGTGAGCATTCCTTACTTTTTCGATCCCGTCATCGTACGCAGCGCCTATGCTTACCGTCCGTTCAAGCGCGCTAAGCGTCACGGCAAACATTTGGTCGCGCACGGGTCGTATATCGTTGACGGCGGACTGCTCAGCAATTTTCCGCTATGGTTGTTCGAGGAGCCGGAGGCGAAAGGGCCGCTATTGCCCGTCGTCGGCTTTCAAATGGTCGGCAGGCCGAATCCGAAAGGCCACCGGATCAGCGGGCCGTTTACGATGTTCTACGCCATGTTCGAAACGATGCTGAGCGCTCACGACGAGCGCTACATCGAGAAAAACAACCGCGTGCGTACGATCAAGATACCGACGCTCGGCGTACGAACGACGGATTTTCACTTGTCGGACGCGCAAAGCGAAAGCTTATATCAATCTGGACTGGATGCGGGCGGCGAGTTTTTTGATTTGTTCGATTATCGGACGGGAATGTGCCCGCCCGACCTGCCGAATATCCATCCCCATCCCCATACGCAGTCCGGGCCAGGCGCTCCCAAGGTTCGATTTGGATATGGCAAGCCGGCCGAGCGGCCAATTAAAAAGGATTGAGGCGGGTAGCCTCAATCCTTTTTTTCGCATCGGCGTCAGTGATAAGTCGGCGGTTCATCGTCGCGGCCTTTATTGCCCTCGATCACCCGGAAGGGCGAGGAGCTGCGCCGCGGTTTGGCGGCGGTTTCCTTGGTTTGCTGGCGCTTCTTGCTCTGCGCCGCCGCCCTTTGGTAATCCGAGCGGGCGGATCCGCCGCGGCTCCAACGGGCCGGAGGGAATTTGTATAAGAGCCATATGATCGCGATGAGGACAACGGGAACGATAAGCGTCTGTCCGCCGTTCAAGATGCTGGACGCGATTCCGATGGCGACCAGCACCAGGAACGCGACGAACCAGGTTGGCATTCGATTGCGTTTGCGCATTGGTGTCCCTCCCGTTGAAGTTGAATTTATACGGGCCGAATCTCGCGGTCGAGCTCCCGCATGCGATTGAACGAAGCGATGGATACGGCTACCTGATCGTCGTTCGGTTCCTTGGTCGTCAGCAGTTGAAGCCACAAGCCGGGGTAACCGAGCACGCGCAGTCCCGGAATATCGCGTGCCGCGTTCGTCCAGCGAAGCACCTCGTAGGAGATGCCGATCACCACGGGCAGCAGGGCGATGCGAATCCAGATGCGTTCCCAGATCGTGTCCCAGTGGAAAATCGGGAACGAATAAAGCACGACGCCGACAATGACCGTGAAAACAAGAAAGCTGCTGCCGCAGCGATAATGAAGGCGCGTAAATCGCTGGACGTTTTCGACCGTGAGATCGACGCCCGCTTCATAAGCGCTGATCACCTTGTGCTCCGCGCCATGATACTGGAACAGGCGTTTGATCAGAGGCGTCTTGGAGATAAACCAAAGGTAAAAGAGCAACAATGCGATCTTGATGACGCCTTCCAACAGGTTATGCAGGATCATGCTGCTAAATACGCGGGCGAACAGAAACTGTTCGAGCAGCGCAGGAACGGTCGTGAACACGAGCTTGCCGAAGACGAACGACAGCACGCCTACGACGGCCACGCCCAGCACCATGGACAGGCTCCATTTTTCTTTTTCCTTCGGCTTCTCGGCCGCCTCCGGCTGCGTCTCGTCCTCCGCGTACGCTTCGGCCGAGAAGTTCAGGTGCTGCGAGCCTTTGGCCGAAGATTCGACGATGCCGACAATGCCCCGGATAAAAGGAATCCGCTTCAGCATCGCGAGCACCCGGCTCTGCTGCTGCTTGCGGGGAACTTCAAAAAAAGCGATCTCTTGGTTCTTACGCCGCACCGCGGTCACGTGGACGTTCCGTCCGGCGAACATGACGCCTTCGATCACGGCTTGTCCTCCATAAATGGAGGTCGGTTGTTCTGCCAAACCATTCACCATCTCTCGCTGAATCTCTGGAAGCTCGAGGCTTCGAGTATGTTCCTATTTTACAGGATAAGGGCTTGCATTGCCACATGATCCGGCTGTCCTCGACTAGCGCTTTGGCAGGAAGCCCATACTATGCCGTACAAACGGAAGCTTCCGAAAGGACGGTGCAATATACATGGAAAACACAACGAGCAAGAACCGGAGCACGGGGCGCACGACTCATCCCGCCGTCTATTGCCTGACGCTCGGACTAAGTGCCGGCTTGATCTGGGGGATGCTGCGCTGGCTTACCGTCGCGATGAATCTGACCAAGGTGCCGCAGGCTTTTTTGGCCGACCCGTTCATCAAGCGGGAACGTCTGGATACGACCGCATGGCATTGTACCGGCCTGGTGCTATTTGTCGTCATGTCCATCGTAGCCGCTTATTTGTACTGGTTGATTCTCGGCAAATTGAAGGGGCCATGGCCGGGGTTGTTTTTCGGGGCTGTATGGTGGGCGTTACTGTTTTTGTGGATCGGGCCGATGACGGGTGCCGTGCCGACCTTCAAGGAAATCGGTCTTGGAAGCATATTTACGGAATGCGCCTTATATTTGCTGTGGGGCCTTTTTATCGGTTATTCGTTTGCGTTCGAATTCCACAACGAATCCGCGCGCGAGCCGAAGAGCGCGGGCGGGGGGGAGGGCGGGCAGGAGAGCGGCAGTTCCGGCGATCCGCAGCCTGCCTGACCGTAGTATCAAAGCGGCCGCGTGTAGCAACGCCTTGGGCCGTTATGATACAATGACTGATGAATTTATTGCTGAAAAACAAGGAAGGAGTGCCGGACTTGCCCAGTATCCTGGTTTTGAACGGACCGAATCTGAATATGCTCGGCGTCAGGGAGCCGGGCGTGTACGGCACCGCTACACTGGCCGACATCGAGCGCAGCCTGAGGGAGACGGCCGATCGCGAAGGGGCTTCTCTTTCCTTTTATCAATCGAATCACGAGGGCGGATTGCTCGATGAGATGCATGCGGCCTTCGGGCGGCACGATGGCATCCTGATCAATCCGGGCGCCTATACGCACACAAGCATCGCGCTGCGCGACGGGATTGCCTCCGTCGGGCTTCCGACCGTCGAGGTTCACTTATCCAACATACATAAGCGCGAGTCTTTCAGGCATACGTCAATGCTTGCGCCGGTGTGCGTCGGCCAGATCGCGGGCTTCGGCGCGTATGGCTACGAGCTCGGCTTGCTTGCGCTTCTGCGGCATCTGCGGCAGGGGGTCCGACCTTAAAGGTACAGGAAGGAGATGCGATAAATGAGCGAAGCTAGAATCGCAAAGTTAAGAGACGAGATAAACCTTCTCGGCGGCGACGCCATGCTTGTGACGAGCGGGCACAACCGGCGTTACCTGACGGGATTCACCGGCACCGCGGGCGTCGTGCTGATCACGGCAACAGATGCCGTGCTGTTCACGGATTTCCGCTATACAGAGCAAGCCAGCGCCCAGGCCGACGGCGTCGAAGTCGCGGAGCATCCGCCGACCGGCTATTATGAACGGGTCGCGGAGCGACTGCGCAGTGCGGGCGCCGAGCGATTGTTGTTCGAGGACGGTACGGTCAGCTACGCGGCTTATGCATTGCTGAAGGAACGGCTGTCGCCGGTCGGGCTTGTGCCCGCAGGCAAAGCGCTTGAACGGCTTCGCGCCGTCAAGGACGCTTCGGAGCTTGCGGTCATTCAAGAAGCCGCCGACATTGCGGACCGGACGTTCTCGCATATATTAGGCTTTCTCAAGCCGGGCGCCAAGGAGTCCGACATCGCCCTGGAGATGGAGTTTTATATGAGGAAGCTGGGCGCCTCGGGCACCTCGTTCGACACGATCGTCGCTTCGGGCGAGCGCTCCGCGATGCCGCACGGCGTGGCGAGCGACCGGATCATCGGAGCCGGCGAATTCGTCACGCTTGATTTTGGCGCATACTACAAGGGATACTGCTCGGATCTGACCCGGACGGTCGTCGTGGGACCTGCGACGGATCGCCACAGGGAGATTTACGGCATCGTGCTTGAAGCCCAGCTGCACGCGCTCGCGCATCTGAAGCCGGGAATGACCGGACGGGAAGGCGACGCCTTGACGAGAGATATCATCACGCGGTATGGTTATGGAGATCAATACGGCCATAGCACCGGTCACGGGATCGGACTCGAGATTCACGAGGAGCCGCGGCTCAGCTATTCGGCGCCGGATACGATTTTACTCCCGGGTCATGTCGTCACGGTCGAACCGGGTATTTACGTACCGGGCTTCGGCGGCGTACGGATCGAAGACGACGTCGTTCTGACGGATGACGGGATTAAAATACTTACGCGTTCCCCGAAGGAACTGATCGTTCTGGAATAGGGAGCCACGTTCCTACAGGAGGGAATTTAGCAGTGATTTCCGTTAACGATTTTAAGACAGGCCTTACCATTGAAGTGGACAACGATCTGTGCACCGTTATCGACTTCCAGCACGTCAAGCCGGGCAAGGGCGCCGCATTCGTCCGCTCCAAGCTGAAGAACCTGCGCAACGGCAACGTGATCGAGAAAACGTTCCGAGCCGGCGAGAACGTCGTCCGCGCCCATATCGAGAACCGCGCCGTGCAGTACCTGTACAATTCCGGCGCCGAGTATACGTTTATGGACAACGAGACGTACGACCAGTTCAACCTGGACAAGAAGCAGCTCGAGTGGGAAGTCAACTTCCTGAAAGAAAACATGACGGTTAACATCACCAGCTACCAGGGCGAGATTCTCGGCATCAACCTGCCGAACAACGTCGACCTGAAGGTTATCGAGACCGAGCCGGGCATCAAGGGCAACACGGCGACCGGCGCCACCAAGAATGCGAAGCTCGAGACGGGCCACAACGTTCAAGTGCCGCTTTTCATTAACGAAGGCGACGTGCTGCTTATCAATACCACCGAAGGCAAGTACATCTCTCGCGCCTAAGACTCGACAAAATCCTCCTCGTCCTTCCCGGACTGGAGGATTTTTTTTCGTTTCTGGGCCGTCGGCCTTATGCTATAATATATTGCTGTATGCACAGTGTAGATGAGGAGTGGAACCGCTTTGTCCTTATTCGTGATGAAATTCGGCGGCAGTTCGGTCGGGACCACGGAGCGGATGCAGCGCGTGGCCCAGCGGATTATCGACAAAAAGCTGCAGGGTCATCGCGTCGTCGTCGTTGTGTCCGCTATGGGCGATACGACCGACGATCTGATCGACAAGTCCAAGGAATTAACCGACAATCCCCCAGCCAGGGAAATGGATATGCTGCTGACGACCGGCGAGCAGATCTCGGTCGCGCTGCTCGCGATGACTATTCATAAACTCGGCCATGAAGCCAAATCGTTCACGGGTTGGCAAGCCGGCATCGTGACCGAGTCGGTGCACGGGAAGGCTAGAATTTCCGAGATTACGCCGACGCGTCTGAATGCTGCGCTGGACGCCGGCAACATCGCGATCGTCGCGGGCTTCCAGGGCATGACGGAAGACGGCGAGATTACGACGCTCGGTCGCGGCGGTTCCGATACGACGGCCGTAGCGCTCGCCGCAGCGATCCAAGCGGACGTATGCGAGATTTACACCGACGTGGACGGCATCTATTCCACCGATCCCCGCGTCGTAAAAAACGCGCGCAAGCTTGACGTCATCTCGTACGACGAGATGCTGGAGCTCGCCCATCTCGGCGCGGCGGTGCTGCACCCGCGCGCGGTCGAATACGCGAAGCACAATAACGTTCATCTTGTAGTGCGCTCGAGCTTTAACCAGAATGAAGGAACGCTCGTGAGGGAGGAAGCGGCAATGGAACAAGGCGTCGTCGTAAGCGGCATCGCTTTTGATAAAAATGTAGCCCGTATCAGCATCGTAGGCGTAGCCGATATCCCGGGTGTATTGGCGAAAATCTTCGGGGCGCTGGCAGACGAGTCGATCGACGTCGACATCATCGTACAGAGCGGCATTTCGAACGGCAAGGCGGACTTTTCGTTTACGGTGTCCCTGGCGGACCGGGCGCGCGCGCTCGGCGTTATCGAACGCGTACGCGAGGAGGTGCCTTACGACGAGGCGACCTACGAAGAGAACCTTGTTAAAGTGTCCATCGTCGGCGCGGGCATGGTCTCGAACCCCGGCGTGGCTGCCAAGATGTTCGACGTGATCTCGAAGACGGGCGTCAGCATCAAGATGGTCAGCACGTCCGAGATCAAGTGCTCTTGCGTCATCGCGGCCGAGCCGCTGAACGAGGTCGTGCGCGCGCTTCACACCGCATACGGGCTCGACACGGCGGATGCGGCTTTCGTTGGCGGACCTCAGGACCGTCGCTAATCCTGTCAAGCATCTTTTAGCACTTTAAGTGTATATTGGATATTTCTAGCGCTTTTGCTAAGCTTGCATTAGCAAAGGTCCCTGCCTCCTTCCGACCCTATGGAGGTTATACCTGTCGAATTGCAATTTGTTTTTGTCGTCGGCGGTATTATCCATCATAAGGAGGAAGCGAGTTTGAGCGAGCAGGTGCTGGAGACGATTTTGGTAGAGTTGAAAGGGATGTCGCGGCGGTTCGATGCCATCGATCAGCGGCTGGACGGCATGGACCGGCGGTTCGATGCCATCGATCAGCGGCTGGACGGCATGGACCGGCGGTTCGATGCGATCGATCAACGGTTGGACGGCATGGATCGGCGGTTCGATGCGATCGATCAACGGTTGGACGGCATGGATCGGCGCTTCGACGTCCTGGAGACGACATTAAACCAGGTGGCGACTGCCGTCATGGACACGAACGAGCGTCTTGCGAAGGTCATGGACGTTCAAGAGGAGCATGCGATCGCGATCGATTCGCTGCAGACCGAGCAGTCCAGGCAAGGCAAAGCGATCGAGGCGCTCGCCTTCCGCGTGCTTGAGCACGATACGGAGATCAGGGCTTTGAAGCGAGCGAAATAGCAGGAACTTATGGCAGACCCGTCCGGCAGCGGACGGGTCTTTTTGCGTTTCAAATGAATCTCTCATTTTTCGCAGAGATAGGCAAGTTGTCCGTGTTCGCCGCATAGCGTATTACCACGGACATGATTCGATTTATCGAAAGGAGGTGAGAGCGGCTTGGATAAATCCGTATTCAGCATGGCGCTGCTCCGGATTTTGTCCGGGAGCATCGAATTGACGGCGGCGCTGGTCATGCTGAAGCTCAACGACGTCACCAAGGCGCTAAGCGTAAACGCGATGCTGGCGCTGGTCGGACCGCTGATTCTGATCTCTACGACGACGATCGGCCTTGTCGGCATGTCGGACAAGCTTTCTCCCGTCAAATTAGTCTGGATCGGCGCGGGAGTCGCATGCCTCTTGATCGGCATTCTCAAAAAATAAGCGGGCCGTATCGCCCAATCTATTAACGAAAAAAGAGATTTACCAAGCATAAAAGAGATGTGTCCAAGCATATGCATGGAAGAGCGAAGGACAACTTGCTTATGCCGGAAAGGGGGAGGACGCTTGTCGCTGCCGTTGCTGGAACTGTTCCCCGCCGGTCTGCGGGGGCGGCTGGAGAAGCTGCCGGAGTCGGTGCTGCTGTCGCTCGAAGAGATTCGCGTCAGAGAGGGAAGACCGCTTGAGATCGGCTTCGCCGGCGGCTCGGCATTCGTTTGTCCGCAAGGGAAAACCGCATCGGACAGCGCCGAAGCCTACCGCCCGACCCGCGAAGACTGCAGGGCTTTGCTGGAACGCGTGACCAACCATTCGTTATATGCAGTCGAAGAAGAGCTTCGGCGAGGCTATGTGACCGTCGCCGGCGGCCATCGGATCGGACTGGCAGGACGCACGGTGCTTGAAGGCGGACATGTGCGCCATCTGCGGGACGTCGCGAGCTTCAATGTCCGGATCGCTAGGGCGCGCACCGGCTGCGCGTCGAGCCTGCTGCCCGAGCTGCTGGATCCGGTCGCACGCACCGTCAAGCACACCTTGATCGTATCCGCGCCGCAGCAGGGCAAGACCACGCTGCTGCGCGATCTGGCCCGCTCGATCAGCGCCGGGCAGTGGTATCACCCCCAGGCGCAGCGCTGGGGAGGCCGCAAGGTCGGCGTCGTGGACGAGCGCTCGGAGATAGCGGCCTGCGACCGCGGCGTGCCGGCATTCGATCTCGGTCCGCGCACCGATGTGCTCGATGCTTGTCCAAAGGCCGAGGGGCTCATGATGCTCGTGCGATCGATGTCGCCGGAGGTCGTCGTAGCCGATGAGATCGGCCGTCCGGAGGATGCGTACGCGCTCAAGGAGGCGCTGCATGCCGGCGTACGGGTCGTCGCGACGGCTCACGCGCTCGACCTGCGCGACGTGTTTGCGAGGCCCGTGCTGGCGGAGCTCGCAGCTGAAGGCATGTTCGGCGCCTATGTCCTGCTGTCCCGTTCAGGCGGCATCGTGAGACATCGCGTCGTCGGCGCGGAAGAGGCGGAAGCGGAGGCGCGCAAGTCCGCCGGCTGCAGGTCCGTGCCGGTCATCCGGTCGCCGAACGGAGACGGGGTGCGCCATGCTTAAGCTGGCAGGCGCGGCGCTCATTCTGTTCGCGGGCACGATGATCGGCTTCATGCAAGCCGCTAAGTTCGCGCAGCGGCCCAGGCAGATCCGGCAACTGCTCCATGCGCTGCAGCGGCTGGAGACGGAGATCGGCTACGGTCAGACGCCGCTGCCGGAAGCGCTCTCCCGGATCGCGGCTGCGTTGACCGCGCCGGTGTCTGCCCTGTTCGCGGAGGCGTCCGTCCGTCTGGCCTCGGGAACCGGCGAAACGGTGTCGGACTGCTGGGAACGGGCTTTCAAGGCAGGCTGGCCGGCCACTTCGATGCGGCCGGCGGAGCGGGATACGATGCTCAGGCTCGGGGAGACGCTCGGCGCGAGCGGCGCGGAGGACCAACTGAAGCATCTGAAGCTGGCGATGCATCAGCTGCAGGCGGAAGAACAGGCGGCACGCGAAGACCAGCAGAGATACGAGAAGCTGTGCCGAAGTCTGGGAGTGCTCACGGCCGCCCTGGTCGTCATTCTCATGATGTAGTAGGGGGCCGTATTCATGAATATCGACGTGAGCACGATTTTCCAGATAGCGGGCATCGGAATCATCGTCGCGATGATTCACACCGTGCTCAAGCAGATGAACAAGGAAGACATGGCGCACTGGGTTACGGTGATCGGTTTCGTCGTCGTGCTGTTTATGGTCGTCCGGCTGCTGAACGATCTGTTCCAGGAGATCAAGACGATCTTCCTGTTCCAGTAGGCGGCCGCCTATGGACATCCTGCAGATCGTAGGCATTGGATTGTTGACGGCTATCCTGATTCTCGTCATCCGCGAACAGAAGCCGATGTTCGCATTTCTGCTGGCGACGTTTTTCGGCATCGCGATTTTCCTCGCGCTGATCGGCAAGATCGGCGGCGTCATCACGATGATCGAAGAACTGGCCGACCGCTCCGGTATCCAGTCCGTGTACCTCAAGACGATGCTCAAGATCATCGGCATCGCCTATATCGCCGAGTTCGGCGCCCAGATCGTCCGCGACGCGGGACTCGACAGCATCGCCTCGAAGATCGAGTTCGCGGGAAAAATGCTGATCCTCGTCATGGCGGTGCCGATCATCAGCATCATCATCGAGACGGTGCTCGGATTGCTGCCGGCAGGGGGAGGGGCCTGAGAATGCGACGTACAGGATTGCTCGAGCGCCGGACGGGCTGGATCCCGTTTATCCTGCTTATGTGCGCCATGCTGCTGTCCTTCTGGCCCCGACCTGCCGATGCTGCCGAGCAAGAGGGACGCCAAGCCGCCGCCGGCGGCACGCCGCGCGCGGAGGCCGTCATTGCGCCGGATAAAGACGGCACCTACGGTATCAACGGCTCAAACGGCTCAAACGCTACCGATCCCGGAGCGCTGTCCGACGAGCTGGCAAAATCGCAGACCGAAGATCTCAGCCTGGGGCAGATCGAGCAATTCTGGAACAAGCTTAAAAACGACTACGGCGGATATTTTCCGGAAGGCGAAGCGCCTACGCTTCGGGAGCTCATGTTTCCGAAGGACGGCGAAGGGTGGAGCGTGAAGGATGTTCTGCTGGCCCTGGCGCGGTTTTTCCTTCACGAGGTGCTGTACAGCGGCAAGCTGATCGTCACGATCGTGCTGCTGGCCATCTTCACGATGCTCCTGGAGACGATGCAGAGCGCGTTCGAACGCCAGGCCGTCAGCCAGGTCGCCTATGCTATCGCCTATATGGTCCTGCTTATTATCGCCGTTAACAGCTTCCGGACGGGAGCGGGCTACGCGGCCGACGCGATCGCGGGAATGGTGCAGTTCATGCTCGCGATGGTACCGCTGCTGCTTACCTTGCTCGCCAGCACGGGGGGCGTGACGACAGTCGCCGTCTTGCATCCGGTTATCGTGTTCATGGTCCACTCGATCGGTACCGTCATCCACCTTGTCGTGTTTCCGCTTTTGTTCTTCTCGGCGGTTCTGCATCTGGCCAGTACGGTATCCGAGCGGTTCAAGGTAACGCAGCTAGCCAATCTGCTCCGTACGGTAGCCGTCGGACTTCTCGGGGCGATGCTGACCCTGTTCCTGGGCGTGCTGTCCATCCAGGGCGCTACGGGCGCGATCGCGGACGGCGTCGCGCTTAGGACGGCGAAGTTCGTTACGGGCAACTTCGTGCCGGTCGTCGGACGCATGTTCTCGGACGCGGCGGATACCGTGTTGTCGGCAAGTCTGCTCGTCAAAAACGCGGTCGGCCTCGCCGGCGTCGTCATCCTGATTTTTCTGTGCGCCTTCCCGGCCATCAAGATTTTGACGCTGGCGCTGATCTACCGTTTGTCCGCGGCGGTGCTCCAGCCGCTCGGAGACACGCCGATCGTGCAGTGCCTCCAGGTCATCGGCAAAACGCTCGTCTACGTGTTCGCCGCCCTCGCTTCGGTAGGCCTGATGTTTTTTCTGGCGGTGACGATTGTGCTGACGGCGGGCAACGCATCCATTTTGATGAGATAAGCCGGACGGCGGCACTGAAGGGAGGCGACTACCGTGGTGGAAGCGCTCGGCGGCTGGCTTCGGCAAGTCGTGGCGGCAGTCCTTCTGGCAGCGCTGATCGACTTGCTGCTTCCGAACCGAACGATGCAGCGGTACGTGCGTCTCGTGGCGGGACTGTTCATCCTGCTGACGCTGGCCGGACCGCTGCTCTCCTGGATCCAGGGAGACATGGACGTCAAGCTGGCTGCAGGAATCGAGTGGGCGGAGCGGGAGCCGTTAGACGGCAATAACGGAAGCCAGCTCGAGGCCATCATGGCGGAAGCCAAACGGATCGGAGCCGGAAGGGACGAACAAGCCGCCAAGCTTGCCGTATCCGGACTCGAAGCTCAGATCAAGGCCGCGGTGGAGCAGGAAGAGAACGTGAAGGTCGATTCGGTCGAGGTTCGGGCCGAGCCGGCACCGGACGGGATGATCGCAGTGGAAGCGGTAAAAGTGCGCCTCGCGGCTTCGGAAGCGGAGATTACGGCGGATAGCGGCGAACCGATCGCCGAGGTGGAGTCGGTCTCGCCGGTCGTCGTCGATATCGAAGTCGGCGAGGGGACGGACGGAAGCGGCGAGACCGAGAGCGATCTGGCGGTGCACGCTGCCGCGCAAGAGCAGGAAGCGGCGGACGGCGGGCGCGACGGTCGGATCGCGGCGCTCATCGCCGGACGGTTCGGTATCGGGACGGCCAAGGTCGAGGTTGTCGTTCCGGGCGGATGACAGGAGGGAGCGAGGGAAATGGCCAAGTGGCTGCACAAGCTGGAGACCTATATCGGAGGCGGACCCGGCGGCCCCAAGCGGGTGAAGACTTTTCGCTGGCTCATCTTGATCGGGCTTGTCGGCGCCGCTCTAATCCTGGCTTCCTCGTTCATCAAGATGAAGCCCGTGACGCCCCCGAGCGGGGATGGCGCCGTGTCGCCGGGAGACGGAGACAAGCCGGCGCAGCAGGAGACGTTTCTCGGCACGGGAGAAGGCAAGGACGACCCTTTCGCCGAGATCGAGACGCAGCTGGATATCCGGTTGAAAGAAATGCTCGAGAAAATCGCCGGCGTCGGTACGACCGACGTCATGGTGACGGTCGATTCGACGGAGGAGACAGTCGTGCAGCTGAACGAGAAGAAAACCCAGCAAATTACCGACGAAACGGACAAAAACGGCGCCAGACGCCATATCTCCGATGTCACGCAAGACGGGCAGGTCGTATTATACGAGGTGTCCGGCGGCAAATCGCCCATCGTCATCAAGAAAATCAAGCCTCGGCTAAGAGGCGTGCTGATCGTGGCGAAAGGGGCGGAGAGCCCGACCGTTCGCCGGATGATCTCGGAGGCTGTCGCATCCGGCTTGGACGTACCCATTCACCGCGTGTCGGTCATGCCGCGTACGGCGAAGTAAGGAAGATCCAGTCAAGACCAATTCCCAATATGCAGGAGGTCAAAAACAAATGAATAACAAACGGCAAACGATCTGGCTCGTCTCGATGCTCTCGCTTATGGTCATTCTTTCCGCCTACTACCTGTTCACCGAAGATGTAACGCAGCCCGACCGCACGGCGCAGGAACAGAAGCTCGCTACGGACGCGACGGGCGTGACAGGCGCGGCGAAGGACGACGGCATCGAGATTACGTCCGTCGACGGCGCCGGAGGCCTGAGCGACGACGGCGCGGCAGCCGCCAGCGGCGGAGCCGCGACGGGCAAGGATGCGGCCGCATCCCCCGACGCTTCTGCGGCCTCGGACAAAGAAACGGCGGCATCCGCTGGCGCCTCGGCCGGCACCGATAAGGAAGCGTCCGCTTCTCCGGACGCCGGCAAGGACGGACAATCCGCGGTATCGCCTGCCGACAAAGAAGTGCTGAAGGGCATGAACAACCTCTCCGCGCGCGAACAGTTCGACCAAATTCAGCTCGAACGCGAGCAAGCGGCGTCCAAAGCGTATGAAGATCTGGATAAAGTTCTCGCAGACAGCTCCAAGACGCAGGAGGAGGCGGCTTCTGCGGCCGAAGAGCAAGGCCGCATCACGGCAACCGAAGAGCGCATCGCAAGCCTCCAGGACAAACTCGTGTCCGACTACGAGAACGCGGTCGTCAAGCAGGATGGCGGCAAGTTCGAGATCATCGTGCAGGCGGACGCGCTCGACTCGAAGCAGGCGGTCAAGATCGTCAAGCTCGCTACCAAAGAGCTGAGCGTAACGCCGGATGCCGTGTCCGTTCAGTTTATCCAGTAATACGAATCGGCGCGCCGGGCATACCGGCCAGGAGCCGGCCCGCGGGCCGGCTCTTTCCATTTCTTTCGATTATGTTATAATGAGTCCGTTATGGGTACGTACAGGCTTTGCTATTCATACGAAGACAAGATCGGGCCGTACACCGGCTCAGTATGAACGGCGGCTTGCTTTTATTGCCCTTTGAACGAGGGCGGCGAGGCCGCTTGGATTTCATACGGCAAATGAGACAGCCAAGGAGCGTAGGGCGAATATGTTCAAACTTAGCGAAATCAAGGAATTAATCAAACTCGTGGATCAAACCTCCGTGCATGAGCTCGAGATCGAAAACGAAGGCGCGAGAATCTCCATCCGCAAACCCGGACGCACGGAGGTCGTGAACGTGCAGACGGCAGCTTCGGTTCCCCATACATACGTGCAGGCGGCCCCGTCTCCTGCGGCAGCAGCGGCGCCGGCCGAAGCGTCGACGCCTGCCGGACGCGACCTGTCGGGCCTGCACCAGATCGTATCGCCGATGGTCGGCACGTTCTATCGCGCGCCGTCTCCGGACGCGCCGTCGTTCGTTAACGAAGGCGACAAGGTTCACGACAAGACGGTCGTGTGCATTCTCGAAGCGATGAAGCTGATGAACCCACTCGAAGCCGAAGTGAAGGGCGAGATCGTCGAAGTACTGGCGCAGAACGGCCAGCTCGTCGAATTCGGGCAGCCGCTGTTCCTCGTCAAACCGGAATAACGCGCGCTATTTCCGGCCCGCACCAGGCGGCCGGAACTACGAAGGGGGACTTGTGCTTTGAATATCCATAAGATTCTGGTGGCCAACCGCGGCGAGATCGCCGTGCGCATCATCCGCGCCTGCCGCGAGCTGGGCATCTCCACGGTGGCCGTATATTCCGAAGGAGACCGCGAGTCCCTTCACCTTAAGCTTGCGGACGAAGCTTATTGCATCGGACCGATCGCTTCCAAGGACAGCTATCTGAATCTGACGAACATCATGAGCGTCGCTACGCTTACCGAATGCGACGCGATTCACCCGGGCTACGGGTTCCTTTCCGAAAACGCCGATTTCGCGGATATTTGCGAGACGTGCAATATTGTATTCATCGGCCCGTCCGCCGAAGCGATCAGCCGGATGGGAGACAAGTCGGTCGCCAAGCAGACGATGAAGGACGCGGACGTACCGGTTATTCCCGGCTCCGACGGGCTCGTCGAGGATATCGACGAGGCGATCCGCGTCGCGCGGGAGATCGGTTATCCGGTCATTATCAAGGCGACGGCTGGCGGCGGCGGCCGGGGTATACGCATCGCCGAGGACGAAGTGATGCTCGTACGCGAGATCTCGACCGCGCAGCAAGAGGCGCAAAAGGCGTTCGGCAATTCCGGCGTGTATCTGGAGAAATACTTGACGGGCATGAAGCACGTCGAGATTCAGATCATCGCGGACAAGCACGGCAACGTTTGCCATCTTGGCGAGCGCGATTGCTCCGTGCAGCGCCGCCGACAGAAGCTGGTCGAGGAAGCGCCTTGTCCGGTCATGACGCCCGAGCTGCGCGAGCGCATGGGCACGGCGGCCGTGCGCGCGGCGCGCGCCGTCGACTATTCCGGCGCCGGGACGATCGAGTTCCTGCTTGGGCCGGACGGCAACTTCTACTTCATGGAGATGAACACCCGAATCCAGGTCGAGCATCCCGTCACCGAGCTCATCACGGGCATCGATCTGATCAAAGAGATGATCTCCATCGCCGAAGGCCGTCCGCTCAGCTTCACGCAGGAAGAAGTCCGCTTCGACGGCTGGAGCATCGAGTGCCGCATCAACGCCGAGGATCCGGATCGCGGATTCATGCCTTCTCCGGGCAGAATCAGCTTTTATCTGCCGCCGGGCGGTCCCGGCGTGCGCGTGGACAGCGGCGCATATCAAGGCTACATGATCTCGCCTCATTACGACTCTATGATCGCCAAGCTTATCGTATGGGGACCGACGCGCGATGAAGCGATCGCGAGAGCCCGCAGGGCGCTCGGCGAGTTCATGATCGAAGGGATCAAGACCACGATTCCGTTTCATCTTAAACTTCTCAATCATCCGATTTTCAACAAAGGCACGTTCGATATCAAGTTCCTCGAGGAGCATGACGTGGACGCGCCGTACGGCGAAGAAGCCTAAGCTTCCGGGGCCGGCCGATGGACAGGCGGGCGCGTTGCGCCTTCCTTTCGACGCCGGCAGGGAGGTTTGTCATAATTCTTGGCCTTTGCTATAGTATTAATAATGAAGGCCTGGCCGACGACAAGACGCGAGGAGGTGGACCAGCGAATGGAAACATTGGTGTCTGATTACGAGAAAACCGACATGGGGACCATCCAGATCGCACCCGAAGTCATCGAGATCATCGCGGGGCTGGCAACGGTCGAAGTGGAAGGCGTCGCAGGAATGAGCGGCGGCATCTCCTCGGGCATCGCCGAGTTGCTGGGGCGCAAGAATTTGTCCAAGGGCGTCAAGGTTGAAGTGGGTCAAAGAGAAGCGGCGATCGACGTATCGATCATCGTCGAGTACGGCAGGCGGATCACGGAGATCGCTTCGGAAGTTCAGCACGGCGTCAAGCGTTCGATCGAGACGATGACCGGCCTGAACGTCGTCGAAGTGAATGTTCATGTCCATGACGTGCTTTTTAAGCCTGCGGAGAAGATCGAAGAAGAAGATGCGCAACTGCGCGTGAGATGACGCCGGCGTTGCCGGACATGGCAGTCGTCTCTCTTGGAAGTGCGGGTGACGGCGCCTTGATGGCCTGACCTTACGAGGGAGGGCGCATCGGGCGCTTTTTCGACCATATAGGCTGTTCGACGCTTAGGATAGGTCCATGACAGGAGGAGTCGGTTACGTGTTCAAAGTATGGGACAGGCTGCTGCTATTCATTTATTCCTTGGCGATCGTCGTCGCCTCGGCGTTTGTCGTCGCGGTAGCGCTCGGCGCTTTTACGATGGAATGGCTGACCGAAGTCGTCGATCAGACGACCGGCGATTACCGGCCGCTTCAGATCGCCGTGATCGTCGTGGCTGCCGTGGTGATCCTGATCAGCCTGCGTTTCCTCGTACTGTCCGTCGGACGCTTGAACAGCACGGCGCCGACGATTAACCAGCGCACGGAACATGGCGATATCCAGATTTCCATCGAGACGGTGGAGAATCTGGCGCTTAAGGCGGCGTCCCGTTCGAAGGGCGTGAAGGATCTTCGCGCGCGCGTCCGGATTGCGGAGGCGGGGCTGCACATTACGATTCGCGCTTTCGTGGACGGAGAAGGTTCGATTCCGACGTTGTCCGAGGATATGCAGCGCACGGTTTCCCAGCAGATCGAAGAGACGACCGGCATTCCCGTTTCGGATGTGACCGTGTATATCGCAAATGTGACGCAGGCGCCGACGACATTCAAAAGCCGCGTGGAATAGGAGGCCTAGCCATCCATGTGGAGAATATGGTGGGACAATTACGGCGGCCGGACGCTTGGCGTCGCCGCTGGCATGCTTTGCGGCCTTATTTATTTAATCGTCGGATTCTGGGACATGCTGTTTTGCGCGCTGCTCGTCGGCATCGGCTTTGTCGTCGGCAAGCAGCGAGACGAACGGCGGGGCCCGCTTATTCAATGGGGCAGATTGACGGAATGGCTGACCGACAGGTGGCCGGGCGGACGTAGTTAAGACTTAATTCGGGAGGATTCATGAAGCGCAGATTGGCGAGAGAGATTGCGGTACAGAGCCTGTACCAGATGGAAATGAACGGCGTGTCGGTGCAAGAAGCCGTCGATGCCGTCATGGAAGAAGCGAAGGGCGACAACGAGATGGAGACGGAGGTCGCCGAGCTGGCGGCCGTGGACGGCTTCACGCGTGAGCTCGTATTAGGCGTGAAGTCAAATCAGGACGCGTTGGACGCCCAGTTGGCGGGGTATTTGACCGGCTGGCAGGTCGACCGGCTGTCCCGGGTGGACAGGCAAATTTTAAGATTGGCAGCCTATGAAATGAACCATCGCGAGGACGTGCCCGCCAAGGTCGCCGTGAATGAAGCGATCGAGCTTGCCAAGCACTTCGGCACGGACGAATCCGGCAAGTTCGTCAACGGCGTGCTGGGACGGTTGATCCGCGAGCGCGGTCAAACGAAAGGCAAAGATGCCGAAGCAGAAGAAGCCGGATCTGACTCCGCTGTTGAAGGAGAGGAAAAAGCATGAGCGCGCAAATCATTGACGGCAAGAAAATCGCTGGCGAGATCCGCCAGGAGATCAAGCGGGAGACCGAATCTCTAGCGGCGAAGGGCGTGCGCCCCGGACTCGCCGTCGTGCTCGTCGGCGAAGATCCGGCATCGCAAGTATACGTACGGAACAAGGCGAAGGCTTGCGAGGAGCTCGGATTTTACTCCGAGGTGCATCGCTTGTCCGCCGAGACGACGCAAGACGAATTGCTGGCGCTTATCGGCCGGCTGAACGCGCAAGCCGACATTAACGGCATTCTCGTGCAGTTGCCGCTGCCCAAGCATATCCAAGAAAAGGCCGTAATCGACGCGATCTCGGTGGAAAAGGATGTCGACGGCTTCCATCCCGTCAGCGTAGGCAATCTGCTGATCGGCGACGACGCGCTGCAGCCGTGCACCCCCTCCGGCGTCATCGAGCTGCTGAAGCGTACGGGCAACGAGCCGGCGGGCAAGCATGCGGTCGTCATCGGGCGCAGCAATATCGTGGGCAAGCCGGTGTCGATCCTGCTCCTGCGGGAACACGCGACCGTGACGATCTGCCATTCCCGCACGCCGGATCTGGCTGCGGTCGTCCGCGGCGCGGACATCGTCGTGGCCGCCGTCGGCGTGCCGAAGCTTGTTAAGGGCGACTGGGTGAAGCCTGGCGCCGTCGTCATCGACGTCGGCGTCAATCGACTGCCGGACGGCAAGCTCTGCGGCGACGTCGATTATGACGATGTCGCGCCGGTTGCCGGATGGATTACGCCCGTACCCGGCGGCGTCGGGCCGATGACGATCACGATGCTGATGCTGAATACGCTGAAGTCTGCCAAACAAGCGCACGGCATCGAATAGGACGGGGGCGAGTCCATGATGGATCAACCGGCCCGCGTACTTAGCATCAGGGACGTCAACCGCTACATCAAGATGAAGCTCGAAGGAGATCCCAAGCTTCAGGATATATGGCTGCGCGGCGAGATCTCCAATTTCACCCACCATTCGAGCGGTCATATGTACTTCACGCTCAAGGATGAGAGCGGACGGCTCAAGAGCATTATGTTCGCGTCTCACAACCAGCGCTTGCCATTCCGCCCCAAGGACGGCATGAAGGTCATCGCGCGCGGCGGCGTGTCGGTATACGAGCGGGACGGGCAGTACCAGTTTTATGTGACGGCCATGCAGCCCGACGGCATCGGCAGCCTGTTCCTCGCCTACGAGCAACTGAAAAAGAAGCTTCATGGAGAAGGGCTGTTCGACGAGGCTGCCAAACGGCCTATTCCTAAATATCCGAAAGCGATCGGCATCATTACTTCCCCGACGGGAGCGGCCGTACGGGATATCATCATCACGCTGCAACGCAGGCATCCGACGGTAGCGATCGTGCTGTACCCGGTATCCGTGCAAGGAACAGGCGCGGCGCCGTCGATCGTGAAGGCGATTCAGGCGATGAACCGGCTGGCGGAGACGGACGTGCTAATCGTCGGCCGCGGCGGAGGCTCGCTCGAGGAGCTGTGGGCGTTTAACGAGGAAGCGGTCGCGAGGGCGATTCGCGCGTCGGCGATTCCCGTTATTTCTGCTGTCGGCCACGAGACGGACTTCACGATCGCGGACTTCGCGGCCGATCTCAGGGCGGCTACGCCTACGGCTGCCGCCGAGCTGGCCGTACCTCATGTCAGCGAGCTGCAGGAGCGGCTTGGTCATCTGGAGCAGCGGATGGCGCGCTCGCTCGGCAGCCAGCTAGGCCGCGCCCGGGAGCGATACCGCCATGCCGCCAGGTCGCCGTATTTTACGCAGCCCAGGCGTTCGTTGCTGGCATCGGCGGAGCGGCTCGATCGGCTGCGGGACAGGCTGGGCTACCGGACCGGCGCACTCGTCGACCGCAGCCGGGAGAAGCTCGCGCGCCTGAACGGACGGTTGGCCGGCGCAAGCCCGACTGAGCAAGCGGTATACGCGCGCACGCGCAAGGAGTCCGCTGAAAAGGCATTGACCGCGGCAATGCGCGGTATCGTGCGGGACGGCCGGAGCGCCTTCGGCTCAGCGATCCGTCAGCTCGATGCGCTCAGCCCCCTGAAGGTCATGGCCCGCGGCTACAGTCTGACTTATGACGAAGAAGAGAAAAAACTGCTGCGCTCCGTGCGCGGGACGCAAGCAGGCGACAGGCTTGTCGTGAGGCTTGCGGACGGCAAGCTGACTTGCAGCGTAGCGGCGGTGCATGGGGAGGCGAATTCGAATGAGCAATGAATCGGAGACGGCGCTTTCTTTCGAGCAAGCGATGGAAAGGCTTGAAGGCATCGTATCCAAGCTGGAGAGCGGCGACGTACCGCTCGAAGCGGCGATCGAGCTTTATCAGGAAGGCATGGTTTTGTCCAGGCTGTGCGGACAGAAGCTGGAGCAGGTGGAACGCCGGATCGAAATGCTGATGGAGGACGGGGACGGCTTGCAGCGCAAACCGTTCACGCCGCAGCAGGGAGAGGCAAGCGGCAAAGGAGAGTAATCGAACAGGTGCAGACGGAAGAAATATCGGTCTATCTGGCGTCCCGAAAAACGATGGTCGAGCAAGCGCTCGAAAAGGCGATACCCGGGGATTGGCGCGTAAACGGACGGCTTAGGGAAGCCGCCATGTATTCGCTTGCCGCAGGCGGCAAGCGTCTTCGTCCGATTCTCGTACTGGCTGCGGCAGAGGCCGTGCGCGGCGACGAGCGGGCAGCGAGACTGGCTATGCCGTTCGCCGTCGCCGTGGAGATGGTGCATACGTACTCGTTGATCCACGACGATCTTCCCGCGATGGATAACGACGATTACAGACGGGGCATTCCGACCAATCACAAAGTGTTCGGAGAAGCGACGGCGATCTTGGCCGGCGACGGCTTGCTGACGCATGCTTTTTATGTCGCTTCCGAAGCTGCGGCGCTCGGCGTGCCGGCCGAGCGGGCGCTCGCCGTTGTCCGGGACTTGTCCCGGTTGGCAGGCTTTCCGGGCATGGTCGGCGGACAAGCCGACGATATGGAAGGCGAGCAAGGAATCACTTCCATCGGTCAGCTCGAGCATATTCACATGCACAAGACGAGCGATCTGATCGCATTCTCCTTGCGGGCGGGCGGGCATGCGGCCGGCGCGTACGACTTGCAGCTGGATGCGCTCGGACGCTTCGGCACCAACTTGGGCCTGGCCTTCCAGATCCAGGACGACATTCTGGATATTACGGGCGATCAGGACAAACTAGGCAAGCCCGTCGGCAGCGACCAGCGACAGGGCAAAGTCACTTATCCTTATTTGATCGGGCTTGACGAGAGCCGCAGGCGCGTCGCGGAGCTGACGGAGCAAGCGATCCATGCGGTCAGATCCGCGGAGCTCGCCGACAGCGGGCGGTTGGAGCAGATCGCCAAGCGACTGATCTCCAGGGACAATTAAGCACGAGCCGGTACGATTAAGCCGGCGCAACGAAGCATTTTCTCAGAGGCCTTCAGCAATCCGGGCCGAAGCGGAGATGCTTTTTTGTTGTTTGACGCGGCGGAAGGATGGGTAAAAATCGTCGACAGGTGTGTTCCGCTAATCGGCGCGCCGTCTTTTTATACATATGGATCGGCTTAAATTTAACTTAATGACACCCGGCGGATTGCAGATTCGTATGCAAATGGGAGGGATTAGGGGGAGCGGAGGAGTTTTTAAACGGTCATTATGCTATAATACGTTTAGACTAAAATCGACGAATCGTGATACGTTGACTAAATTCAACATAGCAATCGTTTTTGGAAAGCGGGGAATTCCTATTGCTGCTCGACAGCATCCATAGTCCAACCGACCTGAAGCGGCTGTCCATGTCAGAGCTTCCTCAGTTGGCCCAAGAGATCAGACAATTCCTAATTGAAAAGCTGTCCGTAACGGGCGGACATCTGGCGCCTAATCTGGGCGTCGTCGAACTGACGCTCGCGATGCACTATCTTTACGACAGCCCGACGGACAAGTTTTTGTTCGACGTGGGGCATCAGGCGTACGTCCACAAGATGCTCACCGGACGCATGGACCGGTTCGACACGCTGCGGCAAAAGGACGGATTGTGCGGCTTCGTCAAACGCTCGGAGAGCGAGCATGACGTTTGGGAGGCCGGTCACAGCAGCACCTCTCTGTCCGGCGCGATGGGGATGGCGCTCGCCCGCGATATGCAGGGTCGCTCCAACAAGGTGATCGCGGTTATCGGCGACGGCGCGCTCACCGGCGGCATGGCGCTCGAGGCGCTTAACCATATCGGCCATGAAAAGCGCAAGCTCACTGTCGTTCTGAATGACAACGAGATGTCCATTGCGCCAAACGTGGGTGCGCTTCACAATTATCTGGGCAAGGTTCGCAGCGACAAAACGTACCGCAAAGCCAAGGACGAGTTCGAGTGGCTGCTTCGCAAGGTTCCGGCGATCGGCGGCAAGCTTGCCCGAACCGCCGAGCGCCTCAAGGACAGCCTCAAGTACCTTGTCGTACCGGGCATGTTGTTCGAAGAGTTCGGCCTCAAGTATTTGGGACCGGTTGACGGTCACGATACGGAGAAGCTGATCGAAGCGTTCCGCCAAGCGGATAATTGCGAAGGTCCCGTGCTCGTTCACATCATCACGGTCAAGGGGAAAGGCTATTCTCCGGCAGAGGCCGATTCTCACAAGTGGCACGGGATTACCGGCTCCTACAAAATCGAGTCGGGCCAGGTGCTCAAGCCGGTCGGCCCGCCGATGTACACCGAGGTGTTCGGCAATGCGTTGATCGAGCTCGCCGAGAAGGACGACCGGATCATGGCGATTACGCCGGCCATGCCAGGCGGTTCCGGCTTGCTTGGCTTTGCCCAGCGCTTCCCCGGACGGATGATCGATGTCGGGATCGCGGAGCAGCATGCAGCCACGATGTCCGCAGCGCTGGCAATGGAGGGCATGAAGCCGGTTTACGCGGTTTATTCGACCTTTTTGCAGCGTGCCTACGATCAGGTTGTCCACGATATTTGCCGACATAATGCCAACGTGATTTTCGCCATCGACCGCGCGGGCTTCGTCGGCGGCGACGGCGAGACGCACCAAGGGGTTTACGATATCGCGTATCTGCGTCATATTCCGAATCTCGTGCTGATGATGCCGAAGGACGAGAACGAGCTGCGCCGGATGATGGGAACTGCGGTCGCTTATGACGACGGTCCGATCGCGATCCGCTATCCGCGCGAACAAGGCCGAGGCGTCGCGATGGACGACGAGTTGACCCCGATCCCGATCGGATCCTGGGAAGTCGTGCGGGACGGAGATTATGCCGCGATCCTCGCGATCGGCCCGATGGTTCAAGTCGCCGAGGAAGCGGCAGACCTACTTAAGCGCGAGGGACTCAGCGTGCGCGTCGTCAATGCGCGCTTCGTCAAGCCGCTTGACGAGGCGATGCTGGCGCAGCTTGCCAAGGAACATCTGCCGATGCTTGTGCTAGAAGAGGCGGCAGTCGCAGGCGGGCTCGGCAGCGCGATCCTCGAGCATTATGCGGAGCATGGATTGAAGCCGACCGTGCAGCTTGCGGGCATTCCGGACCGCTTCATCGAGCATGCGACGATCAAGGAGCAGCGCGCCGAAGTCGGCCTGACCGCCGAAGAAGCCGCGAAGCAGGTCCGGGCGTTCGCGCTGCTGAAGCGTCAGCGGCAGACGGCGAACTGACGCGATGTCGACGATAGCCAAAGAGCGAATCGACACGCTGCTCGTCGAACAAGGCTTTTTCGAAAGCCGCGCAAAGGCGCAGTCAGCCATCATGGCCGGACTGGTCCTCGTCGGCACCGAGCAAGTTGATAAGCCTGGAACCAAGATTCCGCGCGACGCATCGCTGACAGTCAAAGGCGCCGTCCATCCCTACGTGAGCCGCGGCGGCCTCAAGCTGGAAAAAGCGATCCGCGAGTTCGGCATCGACTTGAAGAATACGGTTATGATGGACATCGGCGCTTCGACCGGCGGATTTACGGATTGCGCGCTTCAGCATGGCGCTTCGTTCGTCTATGCAATAGACGTCGGCTACAATCAACTCGACTGGAGCCTGCGCCAGGAGCCCAGGGTCTGCGTGATGGAGCGCTGCAATTTCAGGCATATGACGCATGACCAACTGACGGGACCGACGCCGGCTTTTGCGTCGATCGACGTATCGTTTATTTCACTGAAGCTTATCCTGCCCGCGCTGCGTCCGTTGCTTGGACCCGGAGCCGGTACCGTCGCGCTCATCAAGCCTCAATTCGAGGCGGGTCGCGAGCAGGTCGGCAAGTCTGGCGTGGTGCGCGATCCGGACGTACATCTGAGCGTTCTGCGGGAAGTGTTGTCCACCGCGAATGCGCTCGGCTTTGAGCTCCAGGGCCTGACGTATTCCCCGATCACGGGGGGCGAAGGCAATATCGAATTTCTGGCGTATTGGAGGATTCCCGGCCCGCGTTCCGAACAATTGGACGGAGAACAACCAGAACAACCAGAGAATGAGCAAGCTGCGGCCGAGATGACTGAAGGTAAAGGTGTACGGATCGATT
This sequence comes from Cohnella sp. GCM10012308, assembly GCF_042649185.1. Lineage (NCBI taxonomy): Bacteria > Bacillati > Bacillota > Bacilli > Caryophanales > Paenibacillaceae > Cohnella > Cohnella sp. GCM10012308. Next base: position 12,273 of record NZ_JBHRYU010000009.1, on the reverse strand, counting down.
ACGCGAGCAGCGACGGTCTGCTGCGAGGCTTGGTCGAAGAAGCCGGGGCCAACTTCAGGCATCGCGCATAGAGGCCGCCCATGCAGATGCGCACAGCAAATATGTTCAATTGAAACTCCGATATCTGCAATCGGTCCCGAACGCAAGGCCGTTAGGGTACTTACATTCCGCGTTCGCCGAAGCACGGCCGGCCGGTAGGCGCGCAAGCGCCCTCCGCACCGGTTTTTTTGCTTGCTCCAATATGATCCGATAGAGGAAACCCGGCCTGCCGCCGCGAATGAATGAGAATGCGGAGGAGGCGGGGCGATGGCTCGGTTCGGAGACGGTCTGATATTTGCGGCCGCGGTAGCGGCGATGATATGGTGGATCTGGCGCAGGTTCAGGCATTGGCTGCATGAGCCGCCAAGCTCTCGCCTGCGCAGGCTTGCACGGGACGGCGCACCGGGTGCCGAGGACGAAGGCGCGGCGCTGTTGCTCGAGCACGGCTACGAAGCGCTCTCCGGCAAGCACCGGGTACCTTTGGGCGTATCGGTCGATGACGGGCCGTACGAAGCGACACGCTTATACTTCGACTATGTGGCCGCCAAGGAAGAACGATATTATCTGGTGAAGCTCGAACGTGCTAGACAACCGATGGATTGGACCGCCAGCGGGATTCGCGAGCGGCTGCTCGTGTATGCGCTTTTGTTTCCCGAATGCGAAGGCATCATCGTCGCCGACCTGCGCGACAGGACGCTCAGAACGGTTAAATTCAAAATAGAGGAGGGCAAAGAATGAAAGGTCAGCGGCAAAGGAAAATTCGCGAGCTCATCGGCTTAAGCGAGATCGAGACGCAGGAAGACCTGGTAGAAGCCCTCCGCGCCCAAAGCTTTAACGTGACGCAAGCTACCGTCTCGCGCGACATTAAGGAGCTGCAACTCATCAAGGTGCCGCTTGGCGACGGCAGGTATAAATATGCCATGCCCCAGGACCAGCGCTTCAATCCGACGATGAAGCTGAAAAGGGCGATGATGGACCATTTTATCCATGCAGAGGCAGCCGAGAATCTGGTCGTCGTCAAGTGCCTGCCTGGAACGGCCGGCACGATCGCCGCGCTGCTGGACGGCATGGATTGGCCCGAAATCGTCGGCACGATCGGCGGAGACGATACGACATTGCTCATATGCCGCACCAAGGCGCAGGGCGAAGAAATCGTCAACCGCATTTTGGACATTATTCGTTAGTAGCCAGGCGACCTGTGCCGGCTGGGGAGGATGAGCGTCATATGCTGCAAGAGCTGTCCATTCGTCACTTGGCGGTAATCGAAAACATTCGGGTATCATTCAGACGGGGCTTCGAGGTGCTGACAGGCGAAACGGGCGCCGGAAAATCGATTATCATCGATGCGCTGGGCCTGATTGCCGGCGGACGCGGTTCGGCCGAGATGATCCGCCACGGCTGCGACAAAGCCGAGATCGAAGCGGTATTCGACCTCGATCCTGCTCATCCTGTATGGGGCGTGCTCGACCGGCACGGCGTGAACGCCGATCCGCAGGAGGCGCTGCTGGTACGCCGCGAGCTGCAGGCTCAAGGCAAATCGTCCGCGCGCGTCAACGGACAGCACGTCACGCTGACGATGCTGCGCGAGATCGGCGAGAACCTCGTCAACATTCACGGACAGCATGAGCATCAGTCCCTGCTGCGCACCGACCGTCATTTGGAATGGCTTGACTCTTTTGCGGGAGACGCCATCGGCTCGCTCAAGTCCGAATATCAAAACCGGTATCGGGAGTACGCAACGGTAAGCCGCGAGCGCCGGGAGCTGGACGAGCTCACCCGCCAACAGATGCAGATGCTGGACCTTTACCGGTACCAGCTTGATGAGATCGCCGAAGCGCGCCTGAAGCCGGGAGAGGACGAGTCGCTGGCCGAGGAGCGAAGGAAGCTTTCGCATGCCGAAAAGCTGGCCGAATCGGCTACCGAGGCCTACGATTTGCTTTACGGCAACAAAGGGCTAAGCGTCATGTCCAAAGCGATCGCCAAGCTGGAGGACATCGTCAAGGTCGATCCGGCGAAGCTCGGACCGCTCGTGGAACAGCTTCAATCGGCTTATTATGCGGCGGAGGACGTCGCTTACCAGCTGCGCGATTATAAAGAAGGCATCGAGTTTAATCCCGAGCGTCTGTCCGAGATCGAGATGCGGCTGGACCTTTTGTTCGGACTTCGCCGCAAGTACGGCGAGAGCGTAGCGGACATCCTCCAATATTATGCCCGTATTCAGGAAGATACGCAGCGCCTCGAAAATCGCGACGAGCTTCTTAAGGAGCTCAATGAACGCGAGGTCCGTCTGGAGACGGAGCTACGTGCTTTGGCCGACCGTCTGGGCGCCATTCGCAGGGAGACCGCCGCATTGCTCGCCGCGGAGATCGAGCAAGAGCTCAAGGGACTGCAGATGGAGCGGGCAGTATTCGAGGTGCGGCTGGTAACGACGGAGCAATTGAGTCCGACGGGCACCGATGCGGCCGAATTTCTGCTGTCCACGAATCCCGGCGAGCCTCCGAAGCCGCTTGCCCGCATCGCGTCAGGCGGCGAGATGTCGCGCGTTATGCTGGCGCTAAAAGCGATATTTGCCCGCATCGATCAGATTCCGGTGCTCGTGTTCGACGAAGTCGATACGGGCGTGAGCGGACGCGCCGCTCAATCGGTCGCCGACAAGCTGTCCCGGCTTGCGTCGCATTGCCAGGTGTTCTGCATCACGCATCTGCCGCAGGTCGCCTGCATGGCGGACGATCAATTCGAGATTGCCAAGCGGGTCACCGACGACGGCCGCACCTCGACCCGCGTCCGGATGCTTAGCGCCGAAGAACGCGTGGAGGAGCTCGCCCGAATGCTGGGCGGCGTGGAAGTGACCGATCGGACCCGCCATCACGCGCAAGAAATGTTAACGCTGGCTGAAGCCCAAAAATCGCGCCAGGACGCGTAAATTCGTGATTCGAGGAAGGTTTTCGGCAACATAAAAGGAGGAGGCCGCGGTTACCTTATAGTTACGTCGCCGGGCAGTGTCACGGTTCGCCGGTGTAGTCTGTAGGGAAGTGGTGAGAACTTGAACGGGAAGACCTCTTGGCGTCGCGTTTTTGGTCTATTCCTAGCGCTTATTCTAGGATTTGCCGTCTGTTCCGCACCGATGCGTCATTATGCCGCATTCCCGAATGAGCTTCGGTTGTTCGAGGGACAAGACAAGCACCTTCATTATGCGATGCCCGTGCATGCGCAGGGCTCGCTGGATTCGACGGTCGCTGAAGTCAATGGCTCGGCAAGTGCGAACGTGCGGATCGATCTTAATCATCCGGTGTCCATTCATTCCAAACGCAGCGGCCAAACCGAACTCAAGCTTAAGCTATTCGGCAGAATACCGTTCAAAACCGTCAAGCTGCAGGTCGTTCCGGATCTCAAAGTCATTCCCGGCGGCCAAACGATCGGCGTGAAGGTGAAGTCGGCTGGAATTATGGTGGTCGGGCATCACCTCGTTCAGACAGGTAGTCAGTCTCGGGTATCGCCTGGCGAGGACGCGAAGCTTCGGATGGGGGATCTGATCGTCTCCATCAACGGAGAGCCGGTCAACGATGTGAAGCGCGTCGCTCCGTTCGCCAAGCAAGCCGGTACGACGGGGCATCCGCTCAAGCTTGTCGTACAGCGGGGCAAGTCGCAATTCCGGACGTCGCTCACGCCGGTTTACGATCAGGAAGACAAAGCGTGGCGCATCGGACTTTATATCCGGGATTCGGCGGCAGGAGTCGGAACGTTGACCTTCTACGCGCCAGACCAAGGCGTGTACGGCGCGCTCGGTCATGTCATCACCGACATGGATACGCAGACGCCGATAACGGTGGGCAGCGGGCAAATTCTGCAGTCTAACGTCACGTCCATCGCGAAAAGCGAAAATGGAGATCCGGGCGAGAAGCGGGCGGAATTCGTACCGGGCAGCAAGACGCTCGGCAACGTGGAGCGCAATACGCCTTTCGGAATTTTCGGTCAAATGGGCGAGCTTCCGGGGCATGCCTACCAAGCGGAGCCGGTGCCGGTCGCATTCGCCGAAGAGGTCAAGGAAGGACCTGCCGAGATCTGGACGGTCGTCGGCGGCCAGAAGGTCGAGCGCTTCAAGATCGAGATCGTGCACGTATCGAGGCAGTCGTCTCCCGCGACAAAGGGGATGGTCATTCGCGTCACCGACCCGGACCTGATCAAGCGGACGGGCGGCATCGTTCAAGGGATGAGCGGCAGTCCGATTTTGCAAAACGGCAAGCTCGTCGGCGCCGTTACCCACGTTTTCGTCAACGATCCGGCGTCCGGCTACGGCTGCTACATCGAATGGATGCTTCAAGACGCGGGCATCATGCTGAAGCCGGGTCAAACAAAATCCAAGGCGGTATGACGCCTTGGATTTTCATGTTATTTAAAACGACATCGTTTTGTCGAAAAAAACCGAAATAGATCGGCAAATGACGTAAATTCTTTATTATATGTTATGTACATAAAAAAATAAAGAAAAAAATTCCGGCAAGAAGGAATTGCAAACGCTTTGTCGAATTCGGATAAGCAGGGAACGGTGAGCGTTTCTAACATTATCTTAAGCTTGTGAGGGAGGATACAACATTGCCGCGGATCGAAGTATTTCTTGCAGATGATAACCGTGAATTCACCAACCTGCTATCCGAGTACATCGAAGAGCAGGAGGACATGACCGTCATCGGCGTGGCGTACAACGGAGAAGAGGTCATTCGTCAGCTGGAAGAAACCCGGAATATTCCGGATGTGATGATTCTGGATATTATTATGCCTCACCTGGACGGCCTCGGCGTATTGGAAAAGCTGCGGGACTTGAACTTGTCCCCCATGCCCAAGATCATCATGCTCACCGCATTCGGCCAAGAGAACATCACGCAACGCGCGGTACAGCTGGGCGCCTCCTATTATATTTTGAAACCGTTCGACATGGACGTGCTCGCGAACCGCATTCGCCAGCTTGCAGGCACGCCGTCGCAAATTCCGGTATCCGTCAATTCAGGCTCGTCTTCCTTCAGCGGCGGCTCGCGCTCGAATATCGTGCCGATCGGCAAACCGAAAAATCTCGATGCCAACATCACCAGCATCATTCACGAGATCGGCGTGCCGGCGCATATCAAAGGCTACCAATACCTGCGCGAAGCGATCACGATGGTTTACAATAATATCGAGATCCTGGGCGCAATTACCAAAACGCTGTATCCGGCCATCGCCGAAAAGTTCAAAACGACGCCGAGCCGCGTCGAACGCGCGATCCGCCATGCGATCGAAGTCGCCTGGACGCGGGGCAACATCGACAGCATCAGCCACCTTTTCGGCTATACGATCAATATCGCCAAGTCCAAGCCGACCAATAGCGAATTCATCGCGATGGTGGCCGACAAGCTTCGGATCGAGCACAAGGTTAGCTAGGAAACGGGGCGAAATAAAGCGAATCGTACGTTCGCGCAATTGTTTCTGACACGCCGCTCCATCATCGGATGCTTGCAGCCGACGATGGAGCGGCGTTATTTATTGTCGACACTGTTGGTATAGGATGGTAAGATAGGCCTGTTGTGTCCAATTGGTGAACGCGAGACAAGCATTAGAAACAAGGGGGTCATGCAAAATGAATCATGCGATAGAAAGACGCATCGCCGATCTTGAGCAGTACCGTCCGGCGCTGACAGCCGAGCCGGATCTGGAATCATTTTGGAACGATACGCTGTCGGCCGCGAAGGCTAAGCCGCTTAACGGCACGCGGCAGTTGACAAAGACCCCGCTCGACGGCATGGAAGCGTTTAAAGTCGAATACGAAGGCTTCGACAGCACCCGCATTCACGGCTGGTTCATTTTGCCGAAAAACAGGCCGATCGATGCTAAGCTCCCTTGCGTCGTTCTTTATCACGGTTATACGGGCAGCAAGGGATATCCCGAAGATTTTGCGCAGTATGCGATGATGGGCGTCGCCGCATTCGCCGTAGACATCCGCGGCCAAGGCGGAGATACGGGCAATTTGCTCGCTCAGCGGCACGGAATGACGCGCGGATGGCTGACGCAAAACATTTTGGACAAAGACGAATGTTACTATAAAGCGATCTCGCTCGATGCGCTGAAGGCCCTGGAATGGGCTGCCGCGCAACCGGAAGTCGACGCCGGGCGCATTTGCGCGATGGGAGGCAGCCAGGGGGGCGGACTTGCGCTCCTTGCCGCTGCGTTGTCCGAAGTTCCTTCGGTCGCGGTTGCGCATATCCCCAACATGTGTCACATGGATTTCGGCATTTTGAACTCTACTAGCTCGCTTACCGAAGCATCCGATTTCTTGAACCGTTTTCCGGACAAGCTGGACGAGGTGCTGCGGACGCTCAGCTACTTCGACATGATGAACCTGGCGCACCGCATTCGCATTCCGCTGCTTGTCTCGGTCGGTCTTAAAGACCCGGTCACGATGCCCGAAACGATATTCGCGGCCTACAACCGGATTGAAACGGATAAACGAATCGAGGTTTACCCTTTTCAGGGACATGCGGTTGGCGGCGACCAGAATCGCAAAGCGCTCGAATTTATCCGTTCGCGCTTCAATTTTTAGCTGGATTTAAGGTATCTTGTCCATAATTTGATATAGTGGATGAATGATTCGTTAACATTTGAGGAGGAAGAATAGGAATGAGCGACTTGGAAAAGGACCCGAACAACCCAGCCAGAAGGGATGGGACTTCGGACGAAAATAGCGATCAAACGCGCGTACAATCGATCGATGACGCTGCAGACCCGGTCGATTCGTACAAAGAAGATATCGCGCCCGAGGCTCGCGAATCGGCAGTGGGACCAGCCGCAAACACGCCGGCGGCCGCAGGATCCAAGGCTTCTGTCATCGTGCCTTGGATCGTCGCGGTCATTGCGGTCATCGCGCTTGCCGTCGTATTGATTCGCCAGAACGACGACGGCGATACCCTTAAGGGCGCGGTCGGTACGTTAAACGGGAAGGACATTACCAAAAACGAATTTTATACGGTCATGTACGATCAGGTCGGCAAGGACCAGGCGGGCTCCATGCTCGATAACTATATGACGCTGAAGCTGATCGAAGGCGAAGCCGAAAAAGCGGGCCTGACCGAAGCGGCTGCGCAGGAAGCCGTCGATCAGGAAGTCGTCAAGATCAAGGCGCAATATAACTTCGCGACGGACGCCGATTTTGAAAACGCCTTGTCTTCGAGCGGCACGACGCTCGAAGCGTACAAGAAAAACCAGATTCTGCCGCAAGTCGAGCTTCGCGCGATTTTCGAAAAGAAGCTCGCGCCTAAGGAAGAGGATCTCAAAGCCTATTTCGATAAGAACAAAGCCAATTTCGATACGGCCGAGCAGGTTCGCGCCTCGCATATTTTGCTGGCAACCAAAGAAGAAGCCGAAGCTGTACTCAAGGATCTTAAAGGCGGCGCAGACTTTGCGACGGTCGCGAAGGAGAAGTCGACCGACACCGGCTCTCAGGCCAACGGCGGCGATCTAGGATTCTTCGGCAAGGGCGTTATGAACGAACAGTTCGAGACGGCTGCTTTCAAGCTTAAGAAGGGTGAAATGAGCGGTGTCGTCGAATCTCCGAACGGCTTCCATATCATTCTTTTAACGGACCGCAAAGATGCGGTGGCATCCACGTACGACTCGGCCAAAGACAAGGTGAAGTCCGCTTATCTCGACGAAAAAGTGAACGAAGGCGCATCCGAATGGATCGAAACGGCCAAAAAGGATGCAGGCTACGAAAACCTGCTGACGAAGGAAGAAGAACCGGCAGCGTCCGCGTCGCCTGAGTCTTCCCCGGCCGCATCTGGGTCGGCTTCCCCGGCCGCTTCGGCCTCCGCCAGCGCTAGCGAATAAGCTGTTAATCGCGCGCATCTTACAAATGCTTAAAATCAAGCCGCCGCATTCTCTTCGGAGAGGCGGCGGTTTTGTTTGTCGTTCATCATGCATTTGTCAAAAATGATTGAAATCAATAATGATATTCATTATCATTGAAACATGCGCATTCGTCCTTGTGTAACCCGGAGCGGGCGGGGTATGCTGGTCACATCGCGTTCCGACGGACGGAACGCAGACGCACACGGCGGAGCTAACGTTATCCGGCTGCCGTCCATGGGAGGAAATGGATTTGATTCGCCGTTTTATGTCGTATTACAAACCGTATAAAGGCCTGTTTTATCTCGATTTTTGCTGTGCGATTTTTGCGGCGCTCCTGGAGCTTGGCTTTCCGCTCGCGCTGAACCACGTTGTCGACAAGCTTTTGCCGAGCAAGGATTGGGAACCCATCCTGTGGGCGTGCGGAGGGCTTCTCGCCGTATACGTGCTCAACGCCTTTATGCAATTCGTCGTAACCTACTGGGGACATATGCTCGGCATCAACATCGAGACCGATATGCGCCGCAACCTGTTCGCGCATTTGCAGAAGCTGTCCTTCAAATTTTACGACAATACGAAGACCGGCCATCTGATGTCCCGCATGTCCACCGATCTGATGGACATCGGCGAAGTCGCTCACCACGGACCCGAAGACGTGTTCATCGCCGTCATGACGCTGGCCGGCGCGTTCGGTCTCATGCTGTACATCCATCCTGAGATGGCGATCATAACCTTCGCAACCGTTCCCGTGATGATCGTGCTGTCGATCTATTTCAATGGCAGAATGACGGGCGCGATGAACAAAATGTTCGGCAGCATGGGAGATTACAACGCCCGGGTCGAGGACAACATCGGGGGCATCCGCGTCGTGCAAGCGTTCGGCAACGAAGACCACGAGATGTCGCTGTTCAAGGTCAACAATCAGCTGTTCCGGAAGGCCAAGCTGCTCGGCTACAAGATTTTGGCGCGCAGCGCGACTGCAAGCTATATGCTGATGCGTCTCGTATCGCTGGTCGTTATGGTCGCGGGTGCCTGGTTCGTCATTCGGGGCGAGCTCCGTTACGGCGAATTTCTGGCGTTTATTTTGCTGACCAACGTGCTGTTCAGACCGATCGAGAAAATAAACGCGGTTATCGAGCTTTATCCGAAAGGCATCGCCGGATTCAAACGGTACATCGAGCTTATGGATACCGAACCGGACGTGTCCGACGCGCACGATGCGGTCGACGTCCGCAAGGTCGTCGGCGAAATACGCTACCAGAACGTATCGTTCGGTTATGAGTCGCATACGCAGGCGCTGAGCGGCATCGACCTGTCCATCCGGGCGGGAGAGACGGTCGCTTTCGTCGGTCCGTCGGGCGCCGGGAAGACGACGTTGTGCAGCTTGCTGCCGCGCTTTTACGAGGTGTCCGGGGGCTCGATCACGGTCGACGGCATCGATATCCGCCGGATGAAGCTCGCTTCGCTGCGGCGACAGATCGGCGTCGTGCAGCAGGACGTCTTTCTTTTCTCCGGGACGGTACGTGAAAATATCGCCTACGGCAAGCTGGGCGCGGACGAAGAGGAAATATGGACTGCAGCGCGCAGAGCCAAGCTCGAGGATTTCATCCGCGCGCAGCCGCTTGGTCTGGATACGATCATCGGCGAGCGCGGCGTGAAGCTGTCCGGCGGTCAGAAGCAGCGGCTCGCCATCGCGCGCATGTTCCTGAAAAACCCGCCGATCCTCATCCTGGACGAAGCGACCTCCGCGCTCGATACCGAGACGGAAGCCGCGATCCAGCAATCGCTGTCCGAGCTTTCCGAAGGCCGCACGACGCTTGTGATCGCGCATCGGCTCGCTACGATCAAGGACGCGGACCGCATCGTCGTCGTTACGGAGGACGGTATCGCGGAGCAAGGCAGGCATGAAGAACTCGTACGGACCGGCGGTATTTACAGCCGTCTTCACCAAGCTCAATTTAGCGCGGCACGGTAGTCATTTAACGTTAGAGTCGAGGCAGGTATTGAACCTATGGCAACAGTTTCAAACGGGGAGGGCGCGGCAGCTTCGACGAAGAAGCTACGCACCCGGCCTCTGGCCGCTTCCGTCATCTTGATCGGCGGCTTGGTATTGCTCGCATTTTCCATGGCTTTATCCATCTCGATCGGGGCCAAGGATATCAGTTTGTCCGTCGTCTGGGAAGCGATCCGGCACTTTGATAAAGATCTGACGGATCATCAGATTATCCGCTCGCTGCGGATGCCTCGTACGCTTGCTTGCGCGCTCACGGGTGCCGCCTTCGCCGTAGCCGGCTCCGTCATGCAGGGCATGACGCGCAATCCGCTGGCCGACCCCGGACTGCTCGGGATCAACGCGGGCGCGGGCTTCATGCTGGCGATCAGCTTCGCGTTTATCCCGCATCTGCTGTTCAATCAGTTGATCTGGATGTCTTTCGCCGGCGCTGCGGGCGCCACGGCGCTGATCTACGGACTGGGCAGCCTGTCGCGGGGCGGTCTGACGCCGGTCCGGTTGGCGCTGGCCGGCTCGGCCGTATCGGCGCTCCTGCTCGCGATCAGCGAAGGCATCGCCTTGAAGTACCGGATCGGCCAGAGCCTGGATTTTTGGCTGTTCGGCGGCGCCGCGGGCGTGCGGTGGGCGCAGGTGGACGTCATTCTGTGGTGGATCGGCGGCGGCTTGATCGCGTCGATGGTGCTGGCTCGGTACATCACGCTGCTTAGCCTTGGCGAAGAGACGGCAGCGGGCATCGGCGTGCGCGTCGGCCTGATCAAGTTTATCGGAGCCATCGTCATTCTGATTCTGGCCGGCGCGTCCGTGGCGGTCGTCGGCTTCGTCAGTTTTATCGGGCTGATGGTGCCGCATATTACCCGTTACCTGGTCGGCGTCAGCTACCGATGGATCATTCCATGCTCGGCCATTCTGGGGGCGCTGCTGTTCGTGCTTGCGGATCTTGGCGCCAGAATGGTGCGTCCGGGCTCGGAGACGCCTGTCGGCGCGCTTATCGCCATTATTGGCGTGCCGTTCCTCCTGTATCTTGCCAGACGAGAAAGGAGGGAGCTGTGATGGCCGCGAAGTCGATCTATGCAGCCTCGGACACCAAACGAAGAGCGAAGGCATGGTCCACCGTCGTCGGGTTGGCGCTGCTCGTCGTCGTCGTTTTCGTAATCAGCATGAACACCGGATACATACGGCTCAGCCCGCTTGACGTCGGCAAAACGCTTATGGGCTTCGGCACGGACAAGCAAGAGCTCATCCTGTTCCAGTTCAGACTGCCTCGTATCGTCATCTCGGTGCTCGTCGGCGCCGGCTTCGCGCTTGCCGGCTGCATCCTGCAGGGAATCACCCGCAATCCGCTCGCGGATCCCGGTCTTATCGGCGTCAATGCAGGCGCGAGCCTCATGGTTATCCTGTTCGTCGCGCTGCGCCCTTCCATTAGCGCCGCTCCGCCGTACACGTTGCCATTCCTTGCGTTTTTCGGCGCGGCTGCGGCTGGCGCGACCGTTTACTTCCTCGCCTACAAAAAATCGGACGGCGTCTCCGTGATGCGTCTCATACTCGTGGGCATCGCGGTGCAGGCGGGCATCAGCGCGGCGATTGTCGTCCTGACGATGCGCCTCAATCCCGAGCAGTACCAGTTCGCAGCGACCTGGCTCGCCGGCAGTCTGTGGGGAACCAATTGGAAGTTCGTGCTGACGCTGCTCCCTTGGATGGCGGTATTTATCCCGTTCGTCTTGTCAAAGGCCAGAACGCTGAACGTGCTAAGCTTAGGCGATCACTTGTCCGTGGGTCTGGGCGCCCGGCTGCAGCGCGAACGGCTGCTGCTGCTCCTCGCGGCGGTCGCGCTCGCAGGCAGCTGCGTCGCCGTCGGCGGCGCGATCAGCTTCATCGGGCTGATCGGGCCGCATCTCGCCAGACGGCTCGTCGGCTCGAGGCACGAGATTTTGCTTGCCGCGTCGGCGTTGTCGGGCAGCGTGCTTCTGATCGCGGCGGACACGATCAGCCGTATCTCCGACACGCCGACGGGCATCATCGTCGCGATCATCGGCGCGCCGTATTTTATTTATTTGCTCGCGCGGGCAAGGTAAAGTCTGGCGGCGTTAAGCTGACGTAGGCGTAGGCGTAGGCGTAGGCGGATAGCGGCTAGAAGTACGCGACGAGAGGTATGCGCGGTCATGACGGACTCAGGAGCCGCTATTTCAGAAGAAACGGCGTTTTTGTGCGAGAAACGGACACAGGCTCACTAGCGTTGCATAAAAGCTGCCTTGGATTGAGGAGTTTCCTCAAAAAGTGCCTTAATGTAAAATTTTACATCCGCATTTCGCTCGACTTTTTAAAAAGAGCAGAGGCATGCTACAGTAGGTTGC